>NZ_JBSFCK010000007.1:0-389151 GCF_053593435.1 Streptomyces sp. NPDC002306 | reverse complement strand
CGGGCCAGCTCGGCCCGCATGACCAGAGCCAGCACACCGCCGATACAGAAGAACGCGAACGACGTGACGAGATACAGCGTGCCGATCGTCTTGTGGTCCGTGGTGGTGAGCCACTTGATCACGACGTTTCCGGGCTGCTTGCGCCGTAGGGGCAGCTCGTCCTCGTAGTACGAGGGTTCAGCCGCCGAGGCGCCCTGAGGTTCGTTGACGATGCTCACAGGTTGTTCGTCTCCCGGTTCTTCTCGTGGCTCGTCTGCGCGATGCCGGCGGGAACGTAACCGGTCTGCCCCTTCTTGGCGAGGTCCTTGAGGTGCTGCTGGTAACGCTCAGGGGAGACGACCTTCACGTTGAACAGCATCCGGGAGTGGTCGACGCCGCACAGTTCGGCGCACTTGCCCAGGAAGGTGCCCTCCTTGTTGGGAGTCACCTGGAAGGAGTTCGTGTGGCCCGGGATGACGTCCAGCTTCATCAGGAACGGCACCACCCAGAAGGAGTGGATGACGTCACGCGAGGTGAGGACGAAGCGGACGGTCTCGCCCTTGGGGAGCCACAGCGTCGGACCGGGGTTGTTGGTCTGCGGGTTACGCATACCGGGGGTACCGACGTCGTAGACACCGCCGGCGTTCGCCGGGAATTCCTTCTTGAACCGGTCCGGAATGGCGGCCAGGTTCTTGTCGGTCTTCGCGTCACCGGTGGAACCGTCGACGCTCTCGATGTAGTTGAAGCCCCAGCTCCACTGATAGCCCACGACGTTGACGGTGACGTCGGGCTTCTTGTCGAGACTGAGGAGCTTCGACTCGTCGCGGGCCGTGAAGTAGAAGAGCACCGAGACGATGATGATCGGGACCACCGTGTACAACGCCTCGATCGGCATGTTGTACCGGGTCTGCGGAGGGACCTCGACCTTGGTGCGGCTGCGCCGGTGGAAGATGGTCGCCCACAGGATCAGGCCCCAGACCAGCACGCCGGTGGCGAGTGCGGCCGCCCAGGAGCCCTGCCAGAGGGAGAGGATCCGCGGAGCCTCTTCTGTGACCGGGGTGGGCATACCAAGGCGGGGGAAGTCCTTGTATGTGCAACCGGTGGCGGTCGACAGGACCAAGCCCGCGGTCAATGCCTGGAGCAGCTTCCGCCGCATCGGGCGCCGCGGCGAGCGGTCGGAGCCGTTGGGACTCACGTAGCGCCTTCCCGAGAGTCTCGCCCGCGCTGTTCGGCTGCGGCCTTCTCGCTGGTCGGTCGCCGCCCTGCGTCGGGCAGGGGTTTGGATGTTTATGCGGACCAAACCCTACTGGACGCTATTTGGGGTCGCGCGGGGAGGGTGGCCAACGCGCCGCCGGTCACCCCGAACGGGGTGGGTTGTCCTGCTGCGGCTGTTTTCTGACGACGGGTTCGGCGGCGACCGGCGGTCCCGGGTGTGTCCGCGGCGCCCCGCGGTCCGCCGCGCCGCCCTGACGTCCTAGCGTGGCGGTGTGTCCTACTTCGATGCCGCTTCCGCCGCTCCCCTTCACCCCGTTGCCCGGCAGGCCCTGGCCGCCGCCCTCGACGAGGGGTGGGCCGACCCCTCGCGGCTGTACCGGGAGGGGCGCCGGGCGCGGCTGTTGCTGGACGCGGCGCGGGAGGCGGCGGCCGAGGCGGTGGGGTGCCGGGCGGACGAGCTGGTGTTCACGTCCTCCGGCACCCGGGCGGTGCATGCCGGGATCGCGGGCGCGCTGGCCGGTCGGCGGCGCGCCGGAAACCACCTGATCGTGTCTGCGGTCGAACACTCTTCGGTGCTCCATTCGGCCGAGTCGCACGAGGCGGCGGGCGGTTCGGTGACCCAGGTGCCGGTGTTGCGGACGGGCGCGGTGACCGCGCGGTCGTACGCCGAGGCCCTGCGCCCGGACACCGCGCTGGCCTGTCTGCAGTCGGCCAACCACGAGGTGGGCACCGAGCAGCCGGTGGCGGCCGTGGCCGAGGTGTGCCGGGAGGCGGGCGTCCCCCTTCTGGTGGACGCGGCGCAGTCGCTGGGCTGGGGCCGGGTGGCGGACGGCTGGTCGCTGTTGACGGCGAGTGCGCACAAATGGGGCGGGCCGTCCGGGGTGGGCCTGCTGGTGGTCCGCAAAGGGGTGCGGTTCGCGCCCCAAGGGCCGGTGGACGAGCGCGAGTCGGGACGGGCGGCCGGCTTCGAGAACCTCCCGGCGATCGTCGCGGCGGCGGCCTCGCTGCGGGCCGTACGGGCCGAGGCGGAGCAGGAGGCGGTAAGGCTGCGGGAGCTGACGGACCGGATCCGGACCCGGGTGCCGTCGGTCGTACCGGATGTCGAGGTGGTCGGCGATCCGGTGCGGCGCCTGCCCGGGGTCGTCACGTTCTCTTGTCTCTATGTCGACGGGGAGACCCTGTTGCACGAGTTGGACCGGGAGGGCTTCTCCGTCTCGTCCGGATCGTCCTGCACGAGCAGCACGCTGACACCCAGCCACGTCCTCAGGGCGATGGGCGTGCTGAGCGAGGGGAACGTCCGGGTGTCGCTGCCCCTCGGCACCCCGGCGGACGAGGTGGAGCGGTTCCTGTCCGTGCTGCCGGGCGTGGTGGCGGCGGTGCGCGAGAAGCTCGGCGCACCGGCTCCCACGGCGGTCGTGCGGGCGGACGAACTCGTGGTGGACGCGCTGGGCAAGCGCTGCCCCATCCCGGTCATCGAGCTGGCCAAGGTGATCGGCGACGTGCCGGTGGGCGGCACGGTCCGGGTGCTGTCCGACGACGCGGCGGCCCGGCTCGACATCCCGGCGTGGTGCGAGATGCGGGGGCAGGAGTACGTGGGTGAGGAGCCGGCGGACCACGGTTCGGCTTATGTGGTCCGCCGGGTGTCGTGACCACGGCTGGGCGGACGTGGTCCGCCGTCGCCGCGGCTACGGTTCGGCGGATGCGGTCCGCCGGTGCCGTGACTACGGTTCGGCGGATGCGGTCCGCCGGTGCCGTGACTACGGTTCGGCGGATGCGGTCCGCCGGTGCCGTGACTACGCCAGGTGCCGCTTGACCTCGCCGGCGGCCTCGTCGCCGTAGGCCTTGGTGAAGCGCTCCATGAAGTGGCCGCGGCGCAGCTGGTACTCCTGGGTGCCGACCGTCTCGATGACCAGCGTGGCGAGCATGCAGCCGACCTGGGCGGCACGCTCCAGGGAGACGCCCCAGGCCAGGCCGGAGAGGAAGCCGGCGCGGAAGGCGTCGCCGACGCCGGTGGGGTCGGCCTTGCGCTCCTCCTCCGCGCAGCCGACCTCGATCGGGTCGGCGCCGACCCGCTCGATGCGCACACCGCGCGACCCGAGGGTGGTGACGCGGTGGCCGACCTTGGCGAGGATCTCCGCGTCCGTCCAGCCGGTCTTGGTCTCGATCAGGCCCTTCTCGTACTCGTTCGAGAACAGGTACGTCGCGCCCTCCAGCAGTATCCGGATCTCGTCGCCGTTCATCCGGGCGATCTGCTGGGAGAAGTCGGCGGCGAAGGGGATGGACCGGGAGCGGCACTCCTCGGTGTGCCGGAGCATCGCCTCCGGGTCGTCGGCACCGATCAGGACCAGGTCCAGGCCGTTCACACGGTCGGCGACCGTCTTCAGCTCGATGAGCCGGGCCTCGCTCATCGCGCCGGTGTAGAAGGAGCCGATCTGGTTGTGGTCGGCGTCGGTGGTGCACACGAAGCGGGCGGTGTGCAGCGTCTCGGAGATGCGGACCGAGTCGGTGTCGACGCCGTGCCGGTCCAGCCAGGCCCGGTACTCGTCGAAGTCGAAGCCCGCGGCACCGACCAGGATCGGCTCCGTGCCGAGCTGGCCCATGCCGAAGGCGATGTTCGCACCGACACCACCACGGCGCACGTCGAGGTTGTCGACCAGGAAGGAGAGCGAGACCGTGTGCAGCTGCTCCGCGACGAACTGGTCGGCGAAGCGGCCGGGGAAGGTCATGAGGTGGTCGGTGGCGATGGAGCCGGTGACTGCGATGCGCACGGCGTGGACTCTCCTGGGGGGAGGGGCATTGACAGTTCACGCTACCCGGTCGACCGGGTACCGTTGAAGCAGTCGAAACTACCCGATAGTAGATCTTTCTTCGTGCGCTCCCCCTACATACGGTGCCGTTATGACGAACCTGAAGCCTTGCGCCCCCGCCCCGGCCGACCTGGAGGGCGATCTCGCGTCACTGCGCGGCGACTGCGCCCTGATGGCCTCGCACTGGGCGGTCCCCGACCGGATCACTCCCCTGCCGGTGTCCCCGTCACGCATCCACGGCGTGACCGTGCCGTCCCGGTCGGCGCGGCTGCTGGACGCGATGTCGGAATACGGGGACTGAGCGGCGCCCGGATCGCCCGTCGGCGCGCTCCAGGGAACCGTGCGCTCCCCCGCTGCGTCCCATCGCCGTCCCCCGTCTAGGGGATGCGGGATACGACCCCCCAGCCGGCCGTTTTGACAGGGCCGGGTCAGGGTCGGTCACTGGGACAGCAGCCGAAGGAGCGATGCGGTGAACACCGAGCGACCCGACAACGACGACGCCGCACGCGAGCGGGGCGCCGCCGAGACCGCCGGTGCGCAGGAGGTCCGGGGCGCGCAGGAGATCCGGGACGACGAGGATCGGGCTCGGCCTCGCGGCGGAGAGAAGCGGGCCGAGGTCCGCGAGGAAGAACAGGCGGAGGCCCGCGGCGGCGAGGCCGGTGAAGAGGCGGGCGAGGAGACGCCGGCCGGGGCCCGCGGCGACGCGGACCGGGACCGGGCCGAGGAAGGCCAGGCCCCGGCCCGGCCCGACAGCGACAGCGACAGCGACAGCGACAGCGACAGCGACAGCCAAGAGGGCCACGCAGAGACCCGCGATGAGACCCGCGATGAGAATCGCGATGAGGACCACGCGGAGGTCGGTACCGAGGCCGCCCCGCCGGAGGTCCCCGCCGCGGCTCACGCCGAGGAGGCCCGTCCCACCGAGGTGGGCCTCGCCGGGGACGGCGACACAGCCGACAAGGACCACGCCGACCAGGCCACCGTCGACCACGCCACCGCCGGCCCGGACCGGCGTCAGGTCCCGGACCGGGACCCCGACGGTACCCACGAGGGGAGTGCCGGGCGGCCCGCGGGCCGGCGGCGTTCGCCCGTGGTCGTCGCCTCGGTGGCGGCTGCCGTACTGCTCGTCGGGGGCGGTGGCGCCTACCTCGCCACCAGCGCGTCCGGGGGTTCGGGCGGCGGTTCGGGCTCCGGCTCCGGGATGCCCGCGGGCGACGGGGGCACTCCCGCGCCGCTGGCCCTCGACGGCTACACGGAGGGCGGTGCGGGGAGCTCCGGCGACTCGAACGGCATCGCGCCGGGCGAGCCGAATCCGTACGGCGTGACGTACCGGGCCGCGGGCACGCTGCCCGACGGCCCCGGCTCGGCGCCGGTGTACTGGGCGACCGGCACGGTCACCCGGGACGAGGTGGCCCGGCTGGCCGAGGCGCTCGGTGTGGACGGCACCCCGGTGGCGCAGGGCGAGTTCTGGAAGGTCGGCACGGGCAAGGACGGCGCGGGCCCGATGCTCCAGGTGAACAAGGAGGCGCCGGGCTCCTGGACCTTCAGCCGTTACGCGCCGGGCACGGACAACTGCAAGAGCACGGTCGTCTGCGCGCAGGACCCCGGCGCCCCGGCCGACGACCCGGTGAGCGAGGCGGCCGCGAAGAAGGCGGCCGCGCCGGTCCTGAAGGCGCTGGACCAGGACGACGCGAAGATCGACGCGAGCCAGGTCATGGGCGCCCAGCGGGTGGTGAACGCGGACCCGGTGGTCGGCGGGCTGCCCACGTCCGGCCTGACGACCGGGCTGACCGTCAACACGCAGGGCGAGGTGATCGGCGGGAACGGGCAGCTGAGCACACCGGCGAAGGGGGACACGTACCCCGTGCTGAGCGCCCGCGAGACGCTGGACCTGATGAACGCGGCGCCCGGGACGACCGGGCAGCGCATGGGCATCGGCGGCTGCGCCAGTCCCGTACCGCTGAAGGACCGGCTGGAGCAGCCGTGCGGGTCGTCGACCGGGTCGACCGCGGCGCCGGGCGGTGACCGCCAAACGATCACGGTCGAGGACGCGGTCCTCGGGCTGACCGTGCGGGGCGCGAACGGGCGGCAGGCGCTGGTGCCGTCGTGGCTGTTCGAGGCCCGCGGGACGGGCGCGCAGGACGACTTCACCGTGACGTACCCGGCGGTGGACCCGAAGTACCTGACCCCGGCCCCGTCGGCCACCGCGTCCCAGGCGACCGGGGCGCCGACGTCGTACGACGTGAAGGTGGACGGCTACACGGCCGAGGGCGAGGAGCTCACCGTGAGCTACACGGGCGGGGTCTGCGCCGACTACGACGCGAAGGCGGTCGAGAGCGCGGACCAGGTGACGGTGAAGGTGACCGGGAAGCCCTGGCCGAACAAGGTCTGCATCAAGATCGCCAAGCTGTTCCACCAGACCGTGCGGCTCGACCAGCCGTTGGGCGACCGGAAGGTCGTGGGGTCGGACGGCCGGGAGATCCCGCTGGAGAAGCCGGGGGCGCGGCTTCCGCGGTGACGGTCGGGCCGTGAACAGGTCCGCGCGCGACGAGAAGGCGGCGGCCCCCCTCACAGGGGGCCGCCGCCTTCTCGTCGTTCAGGTCCGGCTGAGGGTGTTCAGGCTCAGCTGAAGGAGTCGCCGCAGGCGCAGGAGCCCGTCGCGTTCGGGTTGTCGATCGTGAAGCCCTGCTTCTCGATGGTGTCGACGAAGTCGATGGAGGCGCCGCCCAGGTACGGGGCGCTCATGCGGTCGGTGACGACCTTGACTCCGCCGAAGTCCTTGACGACGTCACCGTCGAGGGAGCGCTCGTCGAAGAAGAGCTGGTAGCGCAGACCCGAGCAGCCGCCGGGCTGGACGGCGACGCGCAGCGCGAGGTCCTCGCGGCCTTCCTGGTCGAGCAGGGCCTTGACCTTGGACGCGGCGGCGTCGGTCACGATGATGCCGTCGGTGACGGTGCTGGTCTCGTCCGATACGGACATCTACATCTCTCCCGGGTTGTACGGAGACTGCTTGCCGACGGTTGCAACCGGCGGGGCCGCGGATTCATTCCGGGCCGGGCACGTGTCTTTCGGCTCCGTCGGCTCCGACGGTTCCGTGTGGATTCCTTCGGTTCCTTCGATTCCCACCTTCATGCTCGCACATGTGCCAGGGAGCGGAAAACGGCTGATCGGGATTCGCGTCACACCGACAGAACCGCCATCGTCAAAGTGACGTGAAGCGGTTATGATAGATAACGTCATTTAGACGAAAAGTAGCGTCGGCCCGATGTTCCGAGCCGGCGAGCCGCAGAACAGAAAGGGTGCGTGTCGTGACCACCGCCCAGACCACGGAGCTCGACGTACAGCCGACGCCCCTCGCCCTGCTGCTTCTCGGCCGGGAGGCCGACCCGAGGAGCGAGCGCGGTGTCGAGTGTCCCGGTGACCTCCCCTCGCCGTCCGACCCGGACCTGGTCGAGCGCGCCCGCGCGGCCAAGGAGAAGCTCGGCGACAAGGTCTTCGTACTCGGCCACCACTACCAACGCGACGAGGTCATCCAGTTCGCGGACGTCACGGGCGACTCCTTCAAGCTGGCCCGGGACGCGGCCGCCCGCCCGGAGGCCGAGTACATCGTGTTCTGCGGTGTGCACTTCATGGCGGAGTCCGCGGACATCCTGACCGGCGACGACCAGAAGGTCGTCCTCCCCGACCTCGCCGCCGGCTGCTCGATGGCCGACATGGCCACCGCCGAGCAGGTCGCCGAGTGCTGGGACGTGCTGACCGAGGCCGGCGTCGCCGGGCAGGTCGTGCCGGTCTCGTACATGAACTCGTCCGCCGACATCAAGGCGTTCACGGGCAAGCACGGCGGCGCGATCTGCACCTCGTCCAATGCGAAGAAGGCCCTGGACTGGGCGTTCGAGCAGGGCGAGAAGGTGCTGTTCCTCCCCGACCAGCACCTCGGCCGCAACACCGCGGTCCGCGACATGGGCATGTCCCTCGACGACTGCGTGCTCTACAACCCGCACAAGCCGAACGGCGGCCTGACCACGGAGCAACTGCGCGCCGCCAAGATGATCCTGTGGCGCGGCCACTGCTCGGTGCACGGCCGTTTCTCGCTGGACTCGGTGAACGACGTGCGCGAGCGCATCCCGGGTGTCAACGTCCTGGTCCACCCCGAGTGCCGGCACGAGGTCGTGGCGGCGGCGGACTACGTGGGCTCCACGGAGTACATCATCAAGGCCCTGGAGGCCGCTCCGGCCGGCTCCAAGTGGGCCATCGGCACGGAACTGAACCTGGTGCGCCGACTGGCGAACCGTTTCGCTCCCGAGGGCAAGGAGATCGTCTTCCTCGACAAGACGGTCTGCTTCTGCTCCACCATGAACCGCATCGACCTCCCCCACCTGGTGTGGACCCTGGAGTCGCTGGCGGCGGGCACCCTCGTCAACCGCATCGAGGTCGACAAGGAGACCGAGGCGTTCGCGAAGCTGGCCCTGGAGCGGATGCTGGCGCTGCCGTAGCCGCGTCCGTGCGCCGGCGCACCAACCGCGGGGCGCAGGGCACGACACTACGACGCAACGACAGAGCGACGGCCGGGTCTCGATTCGAGACCCGGCCGTCGCTCTGTCGCTCACGGCGTCACGGCGTCACACCGTCGCCGGCTCCGGCACCTCCGCCTCGGCCTCGGCCTTCTCCAGCCCCCTCGCCTGCCCGTCCCGCTTCGCCGCGCGCTTCTTCGCGCGGCGCTCCTTGCGGAGCTCCACCATCGCGTAGAGCGTCGGGACCAGCAGCAGGGTCAGCAGCGTGGAGGTGATCAGGCCGCCGATCACGACCACCGCGAGCGGCTGGGCGATGAAGCCGCCCTCACCGGTGACGCCCAGCGCCATCGGCAGCAGGGCGAAGATCGTCGCCAGCGCGGTCATCAGGATCGGGCGCAGCCGGTGGCGGCCACCCTCGACGACCGCTTCCACGACGCCGTAGCCCTGGCGCCGGTACTGGTTGATCAGGTCGATCAGCACGATCGCGTTCGTCACCACGATGCCGATCAGCATCAGCATGCCGATCATCGCGGGGACGCCCATCGGGGTGCCGGTGACCAGCAGCAGGCCGATCGCGCCCGTGGCCGCGAACGGGATGGACACCAGCAGGATCAGCGGCTGGACCAGCGAGCGGAACGTCGCCACCAGCAGCATGAAGACGATCGCGATGGCCGCGAGCATCGCCAGGGCGAGGTTCTTGAACGCGTCGTCCTGGTTCTGCGAGACGCCGCCGATCTCCGCCGTCGCGCCCGCCGGGAGCTTCAGGGACTTCAGCTTCGACGTGAGGTCGGCGCTCACCGCGCCCGTGTTGTCGCCGGTCGGCTTGGCGGTGATCGTCGCCGCCCGCTGTCCGTCGATCCGGGTCATCGAGACCGGGCCGTCCACGAGTTCCACCGTCGCGATGTCGCCCAGCTTCACCGCGCCCAGGCGCAGGTCGCGGAGCTGCTCCAGCGTCCGGGCGGGCTTGGCCGACTTGATGACGACGTCGCGCTCGGTGTCGTCGATGATCGCCTTCCCGGCCGTCGTACCCCGTACCGCCTGCGCGACCGCCGCGCCCAGCGTCTGGTCGTCGAAGCCCGCGGCCGCGGCCTTCGCGTTCGCCTTGACCGAGATGCGCGGCACGCTCTGGGCCAGGTCGCTGGTGACGTCCGTGACGTCGTCGAGCCCGGCCACGGTGTCGCGGACCTGGTCCGCCGCCTTGCGCAGCACGTCCCCGTCGGCGGCCTTGACGACCACGCTGAGGTCCTGGTTGCCGAAGCCGTCACCGGCGGAGACCGTGGTCGTGCCGATGCCTTCGAGACCGGCGAGGCCCTTCTCGATGCTGTTCTGCACGTCGGTGTACGACGCCGAGTCGTCGAGCATCACCTGGTAGGACGCCTGGTTGGTGTCCGTGCTGCCGCCGAAGGCCGCCATGAAGCCCGACGAGCCGACGGTGACCTGGTAGTCCTTGACGCCCTTCACCCCGGCGAGCAGCCGCTCGACCTTCCGCGCCTGCTCGTCGGTCGCCGCCAGGCTGGTGCCCGGCGCGAGCTCCTGCTTGACGGTGAGGACCTCCTGCTCGCCCTGGTCGAAGAAGTTCGTCTTCAGCAGCGGGGCCATGGCGAAGGTGCCGATGAGGACGACCACCGCGATCGCCACGCTGGTGAGACGGCGACGGGTGGCGAAGCGCAGGACGGGGACGTAGAAGCGCTGGAGGCGGCTGCGGGCCTCCTTCTCCTCGGCCTTGCGGCGGGCCTCCTGGGCGTCCGCGGGGGTGCCCTTGGGGGCGCGCAGGAACCAGTACGACAGCACCGGGACGACCGTCAGCGAGACGAGGAGCGAAGCCAGCAGGGCCGCCGTCACCGTGATGCTGAACGAGCCGAACAGCGCGCCCACCATGCCGCCGACCAGGCCGATCGGGAGGAAGACCGCGACGGTGGTCAGGGTCGAGGAGGTGACCGCGCCGGCCACCTCGCGGACCGCGGCGACGATCGCGGCGTGGCGCTCCTCGCCGTAGCCGAGGTGGCGCTTGATGTTCTCCAGGACGACGATCGAGTCGTCCACGACCCGGCCGATCGCGATCGTCAGCGCGCCCAGCGTCAGCATGTTGAGCGACAGGTCGCGCGTCCAGAGCACGATCAGGGCCAGGACCACGGAGAGCGGGATCGAGACCGCGGTCACCAGCGTCGAGCGGATCGACGCGAGGAAGACCAGGATCACCAGGACCGCGAAGAGCAGGCCGAGGCCGCCCTCCGTGGTCAGGCCCTCGATGGCCTTCGACACGGCGGGGCCCTGGTCGCTGACGACGGTGATCGACGCGCCGGTGCCCAGGTCCTTGCGCAGAGCCGGCAGCTTGTCCTCGACGGCGTTCGAGATCGCGACCGCGCTGCCGCCGTGGTCCATGGTGACCATCACGGCGAGGCTCGGCTCGCCGTTCGTGCGCGTGAGGGAGTCGGCCGGGGCCTCCTGCCGGCGGACCGAGGCCACGTCGGCGAGAGCCACCGGCTTCTGGCCGCCCGGTCCCGTCACCATCAGGTTCTCGATCTGCTCCAGCGTGGTGAAGCCACCGCCGACCTGGACGGTCCGGCTCTTGCCGGACTCGTCGAAGGAACCGGCCGGGACGGTCGCGCCGCCCGCCTGGAGCGCCTGGGCGAGGGCGGCCGTGGTCAGGCCCGCCTTCTTCAGCTTCGCGTCGTCGGGGGTGACGGTGACCTGGACGTCACGCACGCCGTTGACCATGACGCGGCCGACGCCGTCGATGTCCTCCAGGGACGGCACGACACTCCGGTCGAGCTGGTCCGCCAGTGCCTGCTGGTCCTTGTCCGAGGTGACGGCGAGGACGACGGTCGGCATGTCGTCCGTCGAGCCGGCGACGACCTGCGGGTCCACGTCGTCCGGCAGCTGGGCCCGGGCCCGGTTGACGGCCTGCTGCACGTCGGCGACGAGCTGCTTGGAGTCGATGCCGTAGTCGAAGGACGCCACGATCACGGCGTTGCCCTCGCCGGCCGTGGAGGTGACGCCCGAGATGCCGTCGACCGCTTCGAGGGAGTCCTCGATCGGTTCGACGACCTGCTTCTCGACGACGTCCGGGGACGCGCCCTGGTAGGGCGCGAGCACCGACACCATGGGCAGTTCGATGGTGGGCAGGAGCTGCTGCTTGAGCTGCGGGATCGCGATCGCGCCGAAGGCGATCGCGATGAAGGACATCAGGCCTATCAGGGCCCTTTGCCCGAGGCTGAACCTGGACAGCCAGGACATGGATCTGGGTCTCTCTTCCGGGGACGGCAGACGTCACGGAACGCACGACACGCACAGGTGAGCGCCCGCCTTACCACCCTGAGCCATGGCGGGGCGGTGTTCCGTAGGCCCCAGGTCCATTTCCTTATACGGCGCCTACTCCCGGCGCAGTACGACGCAGTGGAGGTCACTCCACCCTCGGACGTACCAGACCCGACTCGTACGCGATCACCACCAGCTGGGCCCGGTCCCGGGCGCCGAGCTTGGCCATGGCCCGGTTGACGTGTGTCTTCACCGTCAGCGGGCTGACCTCCAGGCGTTCGGCGATCTCGTCGTTGGAGTGGCCTCCGGCGACCTGGACGAGCACCTCGCGCTCGCGCACGGTGAGTGCCCCGAGCCGTTCGGAGCGGACCGGGTCGGCGCCGTCCGCCGCGTCGCCCTGGGCGAGGAAGCGGGCGATCAGACCCTTGGTGGCCGCCGGGGACAGCAGGGCCTCGCCGCCGGCCGCGATCCGGATGGCGGCGAGCAGTTCCTCCGGCTCGCTGCCCTTGCCCAGGAAGCCGGAGGCACCGGCCCGCAGCGACTGCACGACGTAGTCGTCGACCTCGAAGGTCGTCAGGATCACCACGCGGACCTGGGCGAGGGACGGGTCGGCGCTGATCAGGCGGGTGGCCGCGAGTCCGTCGGTGCCGGGCATCCGGATGTCCATCAGGACGACGTCGGCGCGCTCCTCCTTGGCCAGCCGGACCGCCTGGGCGCCGTCGGACGCCTCGCCCACGACCTCCATGTCGGGCTCGGAGTCGACGAGCACGCGGAAGGCGCTGCGCAGCAGTGCCTGGTCGTCGGCGAGCAGGACACGGATGGTCATACGGTCTCCCCCGGCTCTCCCGCCCCGGTGGTGCGGGGCTTGACCGGCAGGATCGCATGGACGCGGAAGCCGCCGCCGTACCGGGGACCGGTGGTGAGGGTGCCGCGCAGGGCGGTGACCCGCTCGCGCATGCCGAGCAGCCCGTGGCCGCCGCCGGTGTGCGGGACCTCGTCGGCGCTCGGACCGCCGTCGTCGAGGACGGTGATCTCGATGTGCGGTCCCACGCGTACGACGCTGACCTCGGCCTTGGCCTCGGTGCCCGCGTGTTTCTGCACGTTGGTCAGGGCCTCCTGGACGATGCGGTAGGCGGCCAGGTCGACGGCGGCGGGCAGTGCCGTGTCCTGGTCGGCGCGGGCGACCTCGACCTGGAGCCCGGCGCTGCGGAAGGTGCCGACGAGCTCGTCGAGGCGGTCGAGGCCGGGGGCGGGCTCGGTGGGCGCCTCGGGGTCGCCGGACTGGCGCAGCAGGCCGACGGTGGCCCGCAGTTCGTTGAGCGCGGAGCGGCTGGCCTCGCGCACGTGGGCGAGGGCCTCCTTGGCCTGGTCGGGGCGCTTGTCCATGACGTGGGCGGCGACTCCGGCCTGCACGTTGACCAGGGCGATGTGATGGGCGACGACGTCGTGCAGGTCGCGGGCGATCCGCAGGCGCTCCTCGGCGACCCGGCGGCGGGCCTCCTCCTCGCGGGTGCGTTCGGCGCGGTCGGCGCGGTCGCGGATGGCCTGGACGACGGCGCGGCGGCTGCGGACGGCGTCTCCGGCGGTGGCGCCGATGCCGGTCCAGGCGAAGATGGCGAGGTTCTCCTGGGCGTACCAGGGCAGCGGTCCGGCGAGCATGGACGCGCCGGTCAGGACGGTCATGGTGAGCAGGCCCACCCGCCAGGTGGTGTGCCGGTCGGTGGTGGAGGCCACGGTGTAGAGGGCGATCACCGCGCACATCGCGACGGGGGCGCGGGGGTCGCCGGTGACGCTCTCGACGAGCGCGAAGCCTCCGGTGAGGGCGAGCACCGTCATGGGCGCGCTGCGGCGGAAGACGAGCGCCATCGCGCCGAGGGTGATCAGGACCAGGCTGAGGGGGTCCGGGGAGCGGAAGCTCCAGCTGACACCGTGCTCACCCTGTGGCCGTACGAAGGAACCGGCGACCATGCAGACGAGCACGGCCGCCGCCAGCGCCGCGTCCAGCGCCAGAGGGTGGGCCTTCAGCCGGTTGCGGGCGCGTTCGAGGGTGCTCACGAGGGAACAGTACGGGGGAGTCGCCGACGCCGGAACCGGTGCCGTCGTACCCCCGTACCGCCGATGTCAGCCCGGGATCAGGCCGTCGTCGCTGAGCAGGTCCCGGACTTCCTCCAGGGTGGCGTCCTCGGCGGGCAGGATGAGCTCCGACGGTTCCAGGGAGTCGTCCGCGAGGGGCTCGCCCAGCTCGCGGACCCTGGTCAGCAGTGCCTGGAGGGTGCGCCGGAAACCGGGGCCGTCCCCCTTCTCCACCTCGGCCAGAAGCTCGTCGTCCAGCGTGTTCAGCTCGGTGAGGTGGCCTTCGGCCAGCCTCACCTGCCCCTCCCCCATGATCCGTACGATCATGTTCGCCCTCCTCGGCGTGGGCCCCGGCCGCGATCTACTGCTTGTCGAAGCGCGGGGTGTCCTGCGGCTGCTGCTGGGACTGCGGGCGGCCCGTGCCGCCCTCGATGGCCTGCTGGTCCGCGGACGGGCCTCCGGCCAGCTCCGCCTTCATGCGCTGAAGCTCCAGCTCTACATCCGTACCACCGGAGAGCCGGTCCAGCTCGGCCTGGAGGTCGTCCTTGGCCATGCCGGTCGGGTCGTCGAGGGCACCCGAGGCGAGCAGTTCGTCGAGGGCGCCGGCGCGGGCCTGGAGCTGCGCCGTCTTGTCCTCGGCGCGCTGAATGGCCAGGCCCACGTCGCCCATCTCCTCGGAGATGCCGGAGAAGGCCTCGCCGATCCGGGTCTGGGCCTGGGCCGCCGTGTAGGTCGCCTTGATCGTCTCCTTCTTCGTGCGGAAGGCGTCGACCTTGGCCTGGAGGCGCTGGGCCGCCAGGGTGAGCTTCTCCTCCTCGCCCTGGAGCGTGGAGTGCTGCGTCTCCAGGTCCGTCACCTGCTGCTGGAGCGCGGCGCGGCGGGAGAGCGCCTCGCGGGCCAGGTCCTCGCGACCCAGCGCGAGCGCCTTGCGGCCCTGGTCCTCCAGCTTGGAGGACTGCTGCTGCAACTGGTTGAGCTGGAGTTCCAGGCGCTTGCGCGAGGTCGCCACGTCGGCGACACCACGGCGCACCTTCTGGAGCAGCTCCAGCTGTTTCTGGTACGAGTAATCGAGGGTTTCGCGCGGGTCCTCGGCCCGGTCAAGGGCCTTGTTCGCCTTCGCGCGGAAGATCATCCCCATACGCTTCATGACACCGCTCATGGGCTTCGCGCGCCCCCTTCTGACGGACTCCAGCTCCAGCGACTGCAACAGGACCCACAGTACGGGCCCCACATCCATTACCGCACTGTTCGGGGACGGATGCGCTCATCCCCAAGGACGACTGACGACGGCTCCGCTCCGGCGTGAGGAGTAGGTGACCCCCGAGGTCGCCCGCGGCGGGCCTCCCGGATGTGCACGGGATGTGCACCGGGTGTGCACCGGGTGAACCGTCTGCGTCGCCCCCTCTGTCCCCCTACAGACGACCGGTGTTGCCGGATCGTTCCCCACGGGGCTGTGGTCCATGCCCCCGCACCCCGTACCCTTGGGTTTTGTGTTCCGTAGCCGTGCCAAGGAAGAGAAGGCCCCCGCCGACAAGGCGCAGGTGACCGACTCCAAGCAGACCCGCGACCCGCAGGCCCCGAAGGGCAGGCCCACGCCCAAGCGCAGTGCGGCCCAGTCCCAGCGCCGCAGCGTCGCCAGCACCTCGTCGCTGTCGCGCAAGGACGCGTCCAAGCGTCAGCGCGAGGAGCGCCGCCAAGCCATGGACCGGCAGCGCCAGGCGCTCGCCAGCGGCGACGAGCGGTACCTCCCGGCCCGTGACAAGGGTCCGGTGCGCAAGTTCGCGCGCGACTTCATCGACTCGCGCTTCAACATCGCGGAGTTCTTCCTGCCGATGGCCGTGGTCATCCTCGTGCTGAGCATGGTGCGGGTCGGCTCGCTGCAGAGCATCGCGCTGCTGCTGTGGCTCGTGGTGATCGTGCTGATCGTGCTGGACTCGATCCTCTCCGGCTTCCGCCTGAAGAAGCGGCTGGCCGAGCGCTTCCCCGACCAGAGCAGGCGGGGCGCGGTCGCCTACGGCCTGATGCGCTCCCTCCAGATGCGCCGGCTCCGGCTGCCGAAGCCGCAGGTCAAGCGCGGAGCGCGGCCCTGAGTGCAACGTCTTTCTCCGGGGGCGCGGCGGATGCCTGGCTGAGCAAGCTGGGCGGGCTGCGGAACGTCGTACGGCAGGAGCTGGTGGCTCGCCAGCTGGACGAGCAGATAGCCGGGCGGTTTCCCGTCGGGCAGCGGCTTCGGGTGCTGGACGTCGGGATGGGGCAGGGCACGCAGGCACTGCGGCTGGCGCGGGCCGGTCATGAGGTGACCGGGCTCGAACGCGACGCGACGATGGTCGCGACGGCGCGGGAGTCACTGGCGTCGGAGCCGGAGGGGATCCGCGATCGGGTGCGGATCCTGGAGGGGGACGGCCGGGACACCGGGGTGCACTTCCTGCCGGGTGCGTTCGACGTCGTGCTGTGTCATGGCGTCCTCATGTATGTCGAGGAGCCCGACCCGCTGGTGGCGGGGCTCGCGCGGATGCTGGCGCCGGGCGGTCTGCTGTCCCTGCTGGTGCGCAACGCGGACGCGCTGGCGCTGCGGCCGGGGCTGTCCGGGGACTGGTCGCAGGCGCTGGCCGCCTTCGACGGCACGGTCTACCGCAACCGGCTCGGGCTCGACGTCCGCGCGGACCGGCTCGCCACGCTGACCGCCACGCTCGCCGGGATCGGGGCGCCGCTGCACGCCTGGTACGGCGTACGGGTCTTCACGGACACCGCGGCGGACGACGCGGAACCGCCGGCCGACGTCGACACCCTGCTGGCGGCCGAGGAACGGGCCGGCCGGACGGACCCGTACCGGGCCGTCGCGGCGCTGCTGCACCTGTGCGGGGTACGGGGCTGAACTTCGGCGGGGCCGCCTCGCCATCGCGGGTTGCCGGTTCGGGGGCGCCGTCGCCTGTCGCTGGTGCGAAGGCGCCATCGCTTGTCGCTGGTACGAGGGCGCCGTCGCCTGGAGCTGCTACGAAGGCGCCGTCGCGTGCAGTGGGCATGGAGGCCCGGCGTCGCGGAACGGGTACGCGGGCGGGACCGCGCCGGGCGGCTACGAGAACCATCGCGCGCCGCGTGCGTACCGGGACCCGAGACCACGCCGAGCTTGGCGGGTGAGGGTCGGGGTGCTCGTTCGGGGGAGCACGGCAAGCCGGGGACGCGCCCCGACGGGAGACTCGGGGTATGGACGTCTTCCCTGCCCGTGTCCTTCGGCCGGCCGTGCTCGTGTGTGCCGCCGTGCTCGTCTGCGGGTGCTCCACGTTCGGTGCACCGGGCGACGCGGCGGACGCGGCGCGTACGGCCGCGAACGCGGCGGCGGTTCCCGGGCCGGGCAACGACCTGGAGAACGACTACCAGCGGGTGATCAAGGACGTACTGCCGTCGGTCGTGCAGATCCAGGCCGACGAGGACCTGGGGTCGGGCGTCGTCTACGACGACAAGGGCCACATCGTCACCAACGCGCACGTCGTCGGGCGGGCGACGACCTTCCAGGTGACGACCGCCGGCGCCGAGGAGCCGCTGACCGCGAGCCTGGTCCGCTCGTACCCGGAGCAGGACCTCGCCGTCATCAGGCTCGACAAGGCGCCGAAGGGGCTGCGGGCCGCGGTCTTCGGGGACTCCGCCACGGTGCAGGTGGGGCACATCGTGCTGGCCATGGGCTCACCGCTCGGGCTGTCCTCCAGCGTGACCCAGGGCATCGTGTCCGCCACCGGACGGACCGTCAGCGAGGGACAGACGGACGGCGGCACCGGCGCCACCATCGGCGACATGGTGCAGACCTCGGCGGCCATCAACCCCGGCAACAGCGGCGGCGCGCTCGTCAATCTGGCCGGCCGGGTCATCGGCATCCCCACGCTCGCCGCCGCCGACCCGGGCCTCGGGGGCGCCATGGCGCCCGGGATCGGCTTCGCGATCCCCGCCTCGACGGTGCGGAGGATCGCCGACCAGATCGTCAGGACCGGCAAGGTGACCGACTCGGGCCGGGCGGCGCTGGGCATCACCGGCCGTACGGTCGTCGACGACGCCTTCCGCGCCACCGGGGTCGCCCTGGTCGAGGTGCGCGGCGACGGCGCCGCCGCCCGGGCGGGCCTGCGGGCCGGGGACGTCGTCACCAGGCTGGGCACCGCGGACATCACCTCGCTCACCTCGCTGTCGGAGGCACTCGCGGCGAAGCGGCCCGGGGACCGGACGACGGTGACCTTCACGCGCGACGGCGTCGGCGGGACGGTGCAGGTGACGCTGGGCGAGCAGTGAGCGGGGCGAGGGCCGGCCCGCGGCCCCCGCCCGGGCGCCCGGGGCTCAGGCCTCCTCGGCGTGCAGGCTCATCGGCCCGTAGATCTCCGTGGAGTCCTCGAACAGCCGCACCTGGTCCGCGCCGCCTTCGACCAGGGCCTTCCAGGCCTCCCCGATCCAGGACTCGGCGTCCCCCTGCGTCGTGAACTCCTCGGGCTGCACCGCGGGCTGGACCTCTGTCCCGTCGGCCTTCTCGAACCGCCACAGCCATGCCGCCATGTACGCCTCCCAGATGTGAGCACATGCAGAGCAGAAGCCGGATCTTGGTCCGGCCGCTGCCCCGCAGCCTATGCGCTCCACCGGGCCGGCCGTGAGAAGGCGGCGGATCATCCGCCGGGCGTGGACCGCGCCGTCCCGGCCCTTCCGCGCCCGCGCGGCGATCCGTCCGGGCGGACGCAGCCGCGCCGGGAGACGGCGCCACGCCCCCGAAGGGGGTCTCCATCACGCGGGACCAGCGGTGACAGGCGAAAATCGCTTCCGTGGAACTGACTCTGCTCGGCACCGGTGCCCCCGCGGGACTCCCCCGCCCCGACTGTCCCTGCGCGGCCTGCGCCTGCGCGCTCGGCGCCGACGCGCGGGCGGCCACCTCGCTGCTCGTGGACGGCACGCTGCTGCTGGACCTGACGCCCGGCGTCGCCTTCGCGGCGGCCCGGGCGGGGCGCACGCTGGGCGGCGTACGGCAGGTGCTGCTGTCGCATCCGCACAACGGGCCCGCGGTGGAGGTGCCGGCCGGGCTGCCGCAGCCGGGCCGGGTGCCGGACGGGCGGGAGCTGGCGCTGCTGACGGGGCATCGGGTGCGGGCCCTGGCGATGGACGCGCCGGGCACGGGATACGCGGTGACGGGGCCGGACGGACAGCGCCTGCTGTATCTGCCGCCGGGGTGCGCGCCCGCGGGACTGGAGGAGGGACACGAGACGGCGGTGCCGTACGACATGGTGCTCGCCGATGTCGTGGGGCGCCCGGACGCGCTCGCGAAGCTGCGGGCGGTGGGCGCCGCGGGGCCGACGACCGACGTCGTCGCCGTGCACCTCGATCACGACGTACCGCCGGGGCCCGAACTGCGGCGGCGGCTCGCGGCGGCCGGGGCCCGGGCGGTGCCGGACGGGTCGACGCTGGTGGTGGGGATGTACGAGGACGTGCCCGACGTACCGCGACGGACGCTGGTGCTGGGCGGCGCCCGGTCCGGGAAGTCGGTGGAGGCCGAACGCAGGCTGGAGGCCTTCCCCGACGTGCTGTACGTCGCCACCGGCGGTTCGCGCGGCGGCGACCAGGAGTGGGCGGCGCGGGTCTCGGCGCACCGGGAGCGGCGGCCGGGGTCGTGGCGGACGGTGGAGACGTGCGACCTGGTGCCGTTGCTGGCGGAGGACGGGGCACCGCTGCTGGTCGACTGTCTGTCGCTGTGGCTGACCGACGCGATGGACACGGTCGGGGCGTGGGACGACGCGGTGTGGGCGGACGGGGGCGAACGGGCGCTGCGCAAGCGGGTGCGGGAGCTGACGGCGGCGGTGCGCGCCGCCCGGCGGACGGTGGTCGCCGTGTCGAACGAGGTGGGGTCGGGGATCGTGCCGGCCACGGCGTCGGGGCGCCGGTACCGGGACGAACTCGGGCGGCTCAACGCCGCGTTCGCCGGGGAGTGCGAGCAGGTCCTGCTGGTGGTGGCGGGGCAGGCGCTGCCGCTGCGCGGCTGAGCGCGGCACCGGGGCGGGGTCAGTTCCGGCGGGCGATGACGCGGTACGTGTTCGAGAAGCGGGTGCGGCGGAGCACCGGGGCCAGGGTGTGGTCCAGGGTCGCGGCCGCGGCGACGAGCGGCGCGCTCACGGCGAGCAGGACCGCGCGCAGCCGGCGCTGGAGCTCGCCGGGCGGGGCCGCTCGCCAGGGCGCGTCCGGCGCGGGGAGCGCCCGGTTCAGGGCGAGGGACAGGGCGCCGGCCAGGTCGTGCGGCACGTGGGAGGCACGGCGGTCGACGGTGACGATCGTGCAGCCCTGGGACTCCAGTTCCGTGCGCAGGTTGGACAGCGGGATGAGGTGGAGGTGCCGGGGCTGGCCGTACGGGAGCCACCACTTGCCCAGCAGGGTGGCGAACACGCTGTGCGGGTCGGGGAGTTCGAGCAGCAGGTGGCCGCCGGGGCGCAGGGCGGTGAGGGCGGCGCGGAGTTCCTCGCGCGGATCCGGGGTGTGTTCGAGGTGGTGGAGCATGCTCACCACGTCGTAGCGGGCGCGCAGCCGGGTGGTGATCTCCGGGGAGCTCAGCCGGCCGATGTGCGCCTCCTCGACGCGGCCGGCCACCCTGGCCCGGGTCACCCGCGGGGTGGGGTCGACTCCGTCGAAGGAGGTGTAGGCGAACACCTCCTTCGCGGCCTCCGGGAAGTGGGCGTGGCCCGTCCCCACGTCCAGCCAGCTCTCCGGCTCGGGGAAGGGCAGCATCGCGCGGGCGGTGGCGCGCAGGTGCCGGCGGCGGCCGCGGGCCCCGAGGGCGCGTTCCGCGAGCGCGGCGATCTCGTCCAGGTGCCCTTCGTGCAGGTCGCGGTGGTAGAAGGCCAGGCCTTCGGCGGTCAGCCGGGGATTCTGGAAGGCGTGCGCGCAGTTCCCGCACTCGTCGACGACGAACGTGCCCGGCTTGCCCTGGAGCAGGTCCGGGGCGCGCAGCCGGGTGTGCAGCCGGGTCGAGCCGCACCAGGGGCAGTCCGCGCGGCGCGGCTCGTGGAAATGGTCGGTGCCCGCGGCGAGTTCGGCGGCGTAGCGGGCGCGCCGTCGCTCGGCCGCCGGTGAGGCACCGGACGGTGTGGAAGTCGGGGCGGGGGTCGGTGCGGGGGTGGCGGCGGGCTGGGCGGACAAGGCGGCTCCCGGTGGGGCGAGAGGGCGGCGACGGGGGCGGGATCACGGGCGGACCAATTCACCGCAAAGTGGAACGTATGGGATCCCGATCTTGGGCGCAACGACGTCGTGTCCGCGGGGTGGCGATGTGGCGCCGACGCGTTCGATCAGTGCCGGTACTGTTCGGCGAATGAGCTCGCTTAATCTCGACGACTTCACCGATCTGATCGAGCGTCCCGACGGCGGGGTGCGCCGCGACGCCGAGGCGCGCAGGGAGCGCCAGATCGTGCCGCCCGGATCGCTGGGGCGCCTCGACGACCTGGGCGAGTGGCTGGCCGCCGCGCAGTCGGCCGTGCCGGTGCGGCCGGTCGAGCGGCCCCGGGTCGTGCTCTTCGCCGGGGACCACGGGATCGCCGGGCGCGGTGTCTCGGCCCGGCCCGCGGGCAGCGCGACGGAACTGGTGCGCGAGGTGCTGGAGGGCGGCCGGCCCGTCTCCGTGCTCGCCCGCCGCCTGGGCGTGCCGGTACGGATCATTGACATGGCCCTGGACTGCGAGCCGGACACGCTGCCCGAGGACGTCGTACGGCATCGGGTGCGGCGCGGCAGCGGGTCCGTCGACGTCGAGGACGCGCTGACCCTGGAGGAGGCGCGGGCCGCGTTCCGGGCCGGGGTCGCGGTGGCCGACGAGGAGGCCGACTCCGGTACGGATCTGGTGGTGCTCGGCGATGTGAGCGTGGGCGGGACCACCGTGGCGGGGGTCCTGATCGCCGCGCTGTGCGGGACCGACGCGTCCGTGGTGACCGGGCGCGGCGGGCAGGCGATCGACGACCTGGCCTGGATGCGCAAGTGCGCGGCGATCCGCGACGCGCTGCGCCGGGCCCGGCCGGTGCTCGGGGACCAGTTGCAGCTGCTGGCGACGGTGGGCGGGGCCGACCTCGCCGCGATGACCGGGTTCCTGCTGCAGAGCGCGGTACGGAAGATGCCGGTGGTCCTGGACGGGGTCGTGACGGCCGCGTGCGCGCTGGTCGCCCAGCGGGTCGCGTTCCGGGCGCCGGACTGGTGGCTGGCCGGGCACAGCAGCGGGGAGCCGGGACAGGCCAAGGCGCTGGACCGGATGGCGCTGGAGCCGCTGCTCGACCAGGGGGTGACCGTCGGCGAAGGAGCGGGAGCCCTGCTGGCCCTGCCCCTCGTGCAGGCCGCGGCGGCACTGGCGGCGGAACTGCCGGAGAAGCCGGAGGCCGGGGACGCCAAGGACGGCGAGGGCGCCGAGAACACCGAGGACGCCGAAGGCGCCGAAGGCGCCAGGGACGGCGAGGGCACCGGGCAGGCCTAGCAGGAGAGGCGGGGCTCGTGGAACCCGTGGGGCTCGCAGAACCCGCGGGGCTACGGGGCTCGTAGAACCCGCGGGGCCTCCGCGGCCCGGGGGCGGCGAAGGCGAGACGCGGGACGTACGGGGCGGGCGGGAGGCGCGGGGGCGGAGCAGGCGACGGACAGAAGGCGCTGCCGCCAGAAAGGGCGCGGCGGCGAAAGAGCGATTCGAGGGTTACACGCCCATATGATCACCCTTCATGGGAGATGTCCGAATCGCGCCTGTCCGGGACCGTCGTAGCACCGGAGCCTCCCGGCGGGCCGCCGGCCTCGCCGTCTGGTATCTGCGGGCCGTCGCCTTCGTCAACTTCCTCAGCGCGGTGTGGGTCTCCCTGGGGCAGGACGTCCGCCGGCACAACCAGGAGGACTTCTTCACGCCCTACCTGCTGACGGCCGGGTTCGCCTCGGGTGTGTTCACCGCGTTCCTGGCCGTCACCATGCGGCGCCGCAAGCGGGCCTCCTGGATCCTCAACCTCGGGCTCAGCGGGCCGTTCCTGGCGCTGTTCGCCTTCGCGATGGTGTTCCCCGAGGTCCGGCAGTACCCGCAGAACTGGATCTCCCTGGGCCTCACCGCCGCCTTCGTGGGCACCCTGCTCGTCGGGCGGCGCGAGTTCTACGCCAAGGGCGACCGGGCCAACCCACGGCTCGCCGCGGTCGTGGCCGTCGGCGGGCTGCTGCTCTCCTCGCTGCTGGCCGCGCTGCTCGTGACCGTCACCGACCAGGCGGCGGACGCGGGCCGTTCGACGTTCACGGAGCGCTGGCGGTACGGCACGCTGCGGCTGGTCTCGGTCGCCGCCGACGAGTCCCGCCACCCGGGCATCTCGACGCCGAACTGGGCCGACGTCGCCATCAACGTGCTCAGTACGGCACTGGTGCTGGCCGTGTTCTACGCCGCCTTCCGCTCGCGGCGCGCCGTCGACCCGCTCACCGAGGACGACGAGAAGCGACTGCGGGCGCTGCTCGAACAGCAGGGCGAGCGCGACTCGCTGGGGTACTTCGCGCTGCGGCGGGAGAAGAGCGTCGTCTGGTCGCCGACGGGCAAGGCGGCGGTCGCCTACCGGGTCGTGGGCGGGGTGTCGCTGGCGTCCGGGGATCCGATCGGGGACCCGGAGGCCTGGCCGGGGGCCATCGAGCCGTGGCTCGCCGAGGCCCGCGCGCACGGGTGGATCCCGGCGGTGATGGGGGCGAGCGAGGAGGCCGGGACCGTGTACGCGCGCCACGGCCTGGACGCGCTCGAACTCGGCGACGAGGCGCTCGTGGAGGTCGCCGAGTTCACGCTGGAGGGCCGGGCCATGCGGACCGTGCGGCAGGCGTACAACCGCGTGAAGCGGGCGGGCTACGGCGTACGGATCCGGCGGCACGAGGACATCGGCGCGGACGAGATGGCGTACCTCGTCCGGCGTGCCGACGACTGGCGCGACGGCGCGACCGAGCGCGGGTTCAGCATGGCGCTGGGCCGGCTGGCCGACCCGGAGGACGGGCGGTGCGTGATGCTGGAGTGCACCGACGGGAACGGGGAGTTGAGGGCGCTGCTCTCCTTCGTGCCGTGGGGGCCGCACGGGCTGTCGCTCGACCTCATGCGGCGGGACCGGGACTCCGACAACGGGCTGATGGAGTTCATGGTCATCGAGCTGCTGCGGCGGGCCCGCGAGATCGGCATCACGCAGGTCTCGCTCAACTTCGCCATGTTCCGTTCGGTCTTCGAACGTGGAGCACGTCTCGGCGCCGGGCCGGTGCTGAGGCTGTGGCGATCGCTGCTCAGCTTCTTCTCCCGCTGGTGGCAGATCGAGTCGCTGTACCGCGCCAACGCCAAGTACCGGCCCATCTGGGAGCCGCGGTTCCTGCTCTTCGAGAAGAGCGCGGACCTGCCGCGCATCGGCGTCGCGTCGGCGCGGGCGGAGGGGTTCCTGGAGGCGCCGGGGCTGCCCAAGTGGCTGCACCGCAGGCATCTGGACACGCACAGATGAGACCACGGGGATGAGGAACACGGGATGAACAGGATCGCCCGTTGGGCCCGCGCCGAATGGGGGCTGCTGTACGTCACGGTGCGGGAGCCGCTGCTGAAGCGGCGCTGGCGGGCGATCCCGATGAGCATCGGGGCGGTGTGCCTGACGACGGTCCTGCAGATCGTGCAGAACCAGTCGTGGGGCTTCCGGTTCGTGCAGGACGTCGGTGCCGTGCGCGCCGAGGACCCGCTCTGGCCGGCCCTGCTGCGCACACCCCTGTCGCTGTTCGTGCCGGCGCTCGACCTGCCGGTGTGGGGCGCGCTGGCCCAGATCCTGTTCGTGTTCGGGATCGCGGAGATCTGCCTGGGCTGGTGGCGGACCCTCGTCATCGCCTACGTCGCCACGCTCGCCGGAACGCTCTACGCCCGCCTCGGCATCCGGCTCGGCCCCGGCCACCCGCTGGGGCTGCCCGCCTCGGACGCCCAGGTCGTGGACACCGGGCCGTCCGCGGCCGTGGTGGGGCTGGCGATCTTCCTCGGCTGGCGCTACGGCGCCTACGTGACCGCGGCCGCGGTGGCCCTCGCGATGGTCGCCGAGGTGCTCCTGAAGGAGAACCTGGCCGGCAAGGAGCACCTGGCGGCGATCGCGGCGGCGGTGCTGCTGTGCGGCGCGACGACCCTGCGCGGCCCGCGTCGTCCTCGCGGACGAGTGCGCGAGCGCCGGCCACGGGACCGTCACCCACCGGACCCCCGCCCACCGGACCGACGAGCACCGGACCGACCGCCTCCGGGCCGACCACCCCAGGACGACTGACCGCGGGACATCGGCGCTCGGCCACCGACCGCGGGGAGTATCGCCCATCGGACGCCGCCCGCCGGGCCGCCGACCCCGGCACCCCGCGCCCCTCGCCCCTCGGCGCCACCCCGCTCCCCGTACACCCCCTACCGAGTCCCCGCCCCCGGACCCGGCAGCCGGGCCGGGGCCGGGTCCGGTTTGCCGCCGATCCAGTTCTCCAGGGCGCGGCGGGGGCCCAGCCAGCGGCGGTCGTGGCGGTAGGCGCGCAGTCGGGACCTGGCCCGGGCGCGGGGACGGCGGCGGTAGAAGCGCTTGGCCCAGGGCGAGCCGGGGCGGGCCAGACGGACGGCGCCGAGGACGGCGACGACGGGGACGATCACCCCGAAGATCGCGGTCCGCGCCTTGCCCTTGCTCAGCGCGAGGAGGGAGAAGAGGAAGTTCACGGCGACGGTCGCCACGATTCCGCCGCGGTCCTGGAGTTCCTCGTCGGAGACGTCGTTGACGCCGAACGGGGAGAAGCCGGAGAGCAGCAGCCCGACCAGCGCGGCCGTGACCACCACGACCTCCACGCTCTTGCGCCCCTGTTCGGTCCAGTAGACGTCGTCGAGGTGCAGGATCAGCGCGAACTCGTCCAGGACGAGGCCCGCGCCGACGCCGAAGATGACCGCGCACAGGGCCGCGCCGAAGCCGTGCCGGCCGCTGGCGACCGCCCCGAAGCCGCCGATGACGGTGAGCACGACACCGGGGACCACGTGGTGGATGTGCACGCCGCCGGCCTTGACGTTGCCGAAGGGGCCCTTGCCCGCGCGGATCATGCGGGTGATGACCCGGGTGACGACGAAGGTGACGACGAAGGACGTGAGGGCGAGGAGCAGCGGTAGTTTGCCCGGCTCGACGATGTTCCGGTACAACCAATGTCCCATATGGGCACTTTATCCATGGGGGCCGTGAAGGCTTCCCGGGCCGCCGGGTAACCTGCGCCGGTGTCCAAGATCCCCGCCCTGCCGGACGGCCTCCGTTTCGCCTTCGGCACCCTGACCGTCCTCCCGGTCCGGGTGACCCGGTGGGACCGCGAGGCCGCGCGCGGCGGGATGCTGTGCGCGCCTCTGGCCGGCCTGGTGGTCGGCGGCTGCGCCGCCGCACTCGGCGCGCTGCTGCTCCTCCTCGGGGCCGGCCCGCTGCTCGCCGCCGTCGCCACCGCCGCCGTGCCCGCCGCGCTCACCCGCGGGCTGCACCTCGACGGGCTGGCCGACACCGCCGACGGGCTGGGCAGCGGCAAGCCCGCCGAGGACGCCCTGCGGATCATGAAGCAGTCGGACATCGGGCCGTTCGGGGTGATCACGCTCGTTCTCGTGCTGCTCGCCCAGGTGGCGGCGCTCTCCCAGCTGTACGGCGCCTCCTGGGCCCGCGGCGCGCTCGCGGCGGTGGTCTCGGCGGTGGCCGCGCGACTGGCGCTGACCCTGGCCGCCCGCGACGGGGTGCCCGCCGCCCGGCCGGAGGGGCTGGGGGCCGCCGTCGCCGGGGTGGTCCCGGTGCGGGCGGCGGCGGGCACGGCGGCCGTCGTGGTCCTCGGCGCCGCGGCCGGGGGCGCGCTCCTCGGGACGTACGACATCGTGCGCACGGCCCTCGCCGTGCTCGCCGCCGTCGCCGTCGCCGAACTGCTGCTGCGCCGCTGCACGCGCCGCTTCGGCGGCATCACCGGTGATGTGTTCGGCGCCCTCGCCGAGACGGCCGCGACGGCGGCGCTCGTGGTGCTGTCGCTCGGCCGCTGACACGGCCGGGTGGAAGCGGTTGCGCACCCGATGCGTGTGGCGCGGGTCATGGAGTGCGAGGATCGGCAGGTGACGACGACGCCACCCACGGGTGAACGCCCGCGGGACTGAGCAAACGCCCGTACGCGCGTACTCTCCTCCCAGGCGTCCGCACCGGTCCGCCGCACCGGTGAGGGCCCCGGTGGAGACCGCTCCCGTCGACCGGATCTAGGGTCGACAGCCGGGCTCGGTCGACCCACACAGTTCGGCCACTGACACTTCACATCGGAAGCGAGATTTCACCACCGTGACTGCTCTCACTCTCAGCACCGCCGCGGCGCCCGGTCTGCGGGCCGACGCCATCGTGATCGGTGTCGGCAAGGGTCCGAAGGGTCCGGTCGTCGCACCGGGCGCCGAGGCTGTGGACCAGGCCTACGACGGCAGGCTCGCCGGCGTCCTCGAGACCCTCGGTGCCTCCGGTGCCGAGGGCGAGGTGACCAAGCTGCCGGCACCGACGGGCTTCAAGGCGCCCCTCGTGGTGGCGGTGGGGCTGGGCCCGGTACCCGAGAAGGACTCCTCCTACGACGCCGAGGCGCTGCGCAAGGCCGCCGGCGCGGCCGCCCGCACCCTGGCCGGTGCCAAGAAGGCCGCCTTCGCGCTGCCGCTCGACGACGCCGCCGACCTCGGCGCGATCGGCGAGGGCGTGCTGCTCGGCGCGTACTCCTTCGACACCTACAAGGACAACGGCAAGGACGCCAAGGCGCGGGCCGGCAAGGCCCCGCTCGCCGAGGCCGCGCTGCTGGGCGGCAAGTCCCGCGACAAGGAGCACAAGGCCGCCCTCGAGCGCGCCACGGCCGTCGCCGAGGAGCTCAACCGCGCCCGCGACCTGATCAACATGCCGCCGAACGACCTGGACCCGGCGGCCTTCGCCGCTGTCGTGCAGGCCGCGGCCAAGGAGCACGGCCTGAAGGTGCAGGTGCTCGACGAGAAGGCCCTGGAGAAGGGCGGCTACGGCGGCATCCTCGGCGTCGGCAAGGGCTCGGCCTCCGGCCCCCGCCTGGTCAAGCTGTCGTACACCTCCTCGAAGGCGGACAAGCACCTCGCCTTCGTCGGCAAGGGCATCACCTACGACTCGGGCGGCATCTCCCTGAAGCCGGCCGGTCACAACGAGACGATGAAGTGCGACATGAGCGGTGCCGCCGCCGTGTTCGCCGCCGTCGTCGCGGCCGCCCGCCTGGGCCTGGACGTCAACGTCACCGGCTGGCTGGCGCTGGCGGAGAACATGCCGTCGGGCTCCGCCACCCGTCCGGGTGACGTGCTGCGCATGTTCAGCGGCAAGACCGTCGAGGTCCTCAACACCGACGCCGAGGGCCGCCTGGTGCTCGCGGACGCGCTGTGGGCCGCCTCCCAGGAGAAGCCCGACGCCGTCGTGGACGTGGCGACCCTGACCGGCGCGATGATGCTGGCGCTGGGCAGCCGCACCTTCGGGATCATGGCGAACGACGACTCGTTCCGCTCCGCGGTGCACGAGGCCGCCGAGGAGGTCGGCGAGCCGGCCTGGCCGATGCCGCTGCCGGAGCACCTGCGCAAGGGCATGGACTCCGCCACCGCGGACATCGCGAACATGGGCGAGCGGATGGGCGGCGGCCTGGTCGCCGGTCTCTTCCTGCGCGAGTTCGTCGGCGAGGGCATCACGTGGGCGCACCTCGACATCGCGGGACCGGCCTTCAACGAGGGCGGCGCGTTCGGCTACACGCCCAAGGGCGGCACGGGCACGGCGGTGCGCACGCTGGTGCGGCTCGCGGAGGTCACGGCCGCGGGCGAACTCGGCTGAGTCCCCCCGGGGGCCGGAGGCCGTGCCCCTCGACACCCGGCCCGCCGGCCTCGTGAGGCGCCGGCGGGCCGGGTGCCGCCGGTCGCGCCCGGGCGGCGCGGCCGCCGATCCGTGCGGCCGCGCGCCGCTTCGGCCGAAGGGGTCCGTCGCCGTCGGGACCGAACGTGGGACGTCTCACACCCCGGCCCCGCGTCTCGTCCGCCGCCGACAGGTGCGAAGATGGGGCACGGCAGGACAGGGCCCCCACCGAAGGGCCGACAGCAAGAAGCGGCCGGACACCAGCCGCCGACCGGTCACTGGAGACCGGCGTGGCGCACATGCATGGAGGACGTGACGTGGCGAACGACGCCAGCACCGTTTTCGACCTAGTGATCCTCGGCGGTGGCAGCGGTGGTTACGCCGCGGCCCTGCGCGGAGCCCAGCTGGGTCTCGACGTCGCCCTGATCGAGAAGGACAAGGTCGGCGGTACCTGCCTGCACCGGGGCTGCATCCCCACCAAGGCCCTGCTGCATGCGGGCGAGATCGCCGACCAGGCCCGCGAGAGCGAGCAGTTCGGTGTCAAGGCCACGTTCGAGGGCATCGACGTCCCGGCCGTCCACAAGTACAAGGACGGCGTCATCTCCGGCCTGTACAAGGGTCTCCAGGGGCTGATCGCCTCCCGCAAGGTGACGTACATCGAGGGTGCGGGCCGGCTGTCCTCGCCGACCTCCGTCGACGTCAACGGTCAGCGGATCCAGGGCCGTCACGTGCTGCTGGCGACCGGTTCCGTGCCGAAGTCGCTGCCGGGCCTGGAGATCGACGGCAACCGCGTCATCTCCTCCGACCACGCGCTCGTCCTGGACCGCGTGCCGCAGTCCGCGATCATCCTGGGCGGCGGTGTCATCGGCGTCGAGTTCGCCTCCGCGTGGAAGTCCTTCGGCTCCGACGTCACGGTGATCGAGGGCCTGAAGCACCTCGTCCCGGTCGAGGACGAGAACTCCTCCAAGCTTCTTGAGCGCGCGTTCCGCAAGCGCGGCATCAAGTTCAACCTGGGCACCTTCTTCTCGAAGGCCGAGTACACCCAGAACGGCGTCAAGGTCACCCTCGCGGACGGCAAGGAGTTCGAGGCGGAGGTCCTCCTCGTCGCCGTCGGCCGCGGCCCGGTCTCGCAGGGCCTGGGCTACGAGGAGCAGGGCGTCGCGATGGACCGCGGCTACGTCCTGGTCGACGAGTACATGCGCACGAACGTGCCGACCATCTCCGCCGTCGGTGACCTGGTCCCGACGCTCCAGCTCGCGCACGTCGGCTTCGCCGAGGGCATCCTGGTGGCGGAGCGTCTGGCCGGACTGAAGACCGTCCCGATCGACTACGACGGCGTGCCGCGGGTGACGTACTGCCACCCCGAGGTCGCCTCCGTGGGCATCACCGAGGCCAAGGCCAAGGAGATCTACGGCGCGGACAAGGTCGTCGCTCTGAAGTACAACCTGGCGGGCAACGGCAAGAGCAAGATCCTCAACACCTCGGGCGAGATCAAGCTCGTCCAGGTCAAGGACGGTGCCGTGGTGGGCGTCCACATGGTGGGCGACCGCATGGGCGAGCAGGTCGGCGAGGCCCAGCTGATCTACAACTGGGAGGCGCTGCCGGCCGAGGTGGCCCAGCTCATCCACGCCCACCCGACGCAGAACGAGGCACTCGGCGAGGCGCACCTGGCCCTGGCCGGCAAGCCGCTCCACTCGCACGACTGACCCTCGTTCGACCACGCGACGACACAGACTTCCGCAATTCGTAAGGAGCAACCGAAACCATGGCGGTTTCCGTAACCCTTCCGGCGCTCGGTGAGAGCGTCACCGAGGGCACCGTCACCCGCTGGCTGAAGGCCGAGGGTGAGCGCGTCGAGGCCGACGAGCCGTTGCTCGAGGTCTCGACCGACAAGGTCGACACCGAGATCCCCTCGCCCGTCGCCGGTGTGCTGGCCTCCATCAAGGTCGCCGAGGACGAGACCGTAGAGGTCGGCGCCGAGCTCGCCGTCATCGACGACGGCAAGGGCGCACCCGCTGCCGCTCCGGCCCCGGCCGCCGAGCCGGCTCCGGCCGCCGCTCCGGCCCCCGTGGCCGAGGCGGCCCCCGCCGCCCCCGCCCCCGCCCCGGCTCCGCAGGCCCCCGCCGCCCCGGCGGCTCCGGCCGGTGGCGCCTCGGGCACGGACGTGGTCCTGCCCGCGCTCGGTGAGTCCGTCACCGAGGGCACCGTCACCCGCTGGCTGAAGGAGGTCGGCGAGGAGGTCTCGGAGGACGAGCCCCTGCTCGAGGTCTCCACGGACAAGGTCGACACCGAGATCCCGGCGCCCGTCTCCGGCGTGCTGCTGGAGATCGTGGTCGCCGAGGACGAGACCGCCGAGGTCGGCGCCAAGCTCGCCGTCATCGGCGCCCCGGGTGCCGCTCCGGCGGCCGCCCCGGCCCCGGCCGCCCCGGCTCCGGCGCCCGCCGCCGCTGCCCCGGCGCCCGCCCCCGCGGCTCCGGCCGCTCCGGCTCCGGCGCCCACCCCGGCTCCGGCTCCGGCGCCCGCCCCGGTCGCCGCCGCCCCGGCCCCCGCTCCGGCGGCCCCGGCCCCGGTCGCCCCGGCTCCGTCGGCTCCGGCTCCGGCCGCGCCCGCCGGTGACGACGGCGCCTACGTGACCCCGCTGGTGCGCAAGCTCGCCGCCGAGCACGGTGTCGAGCTGTCCGCCGTCAAGGGCACCGGCGTCGGCGGTCGTATCCGCAAGCAGGACGTCCTCGCCGCCGCCGAGGCCGCGAAGGCCGCCGTGAGCGCTCCGGCCCCCGCGGCCGCCGTGACTGCCGGAGGCCCTGCCGCCGGTGCGCGGAAGACCCCCAAGCTGGAGGTCTCCCCGCTCCGTGGCCAGACCGTCAAGATGCCCCGCATCCGCAAGGTCATCGGCGACAACATGGTCAAGGCGCTGCACGAGCAGGCCCAGCTGTCGTCGGTCGTCGAGGTCGACGTCACCCGACTGATGCGCCTGCGCGCCCAGGCCAAGGACTCCTTCGCCGCGCGCGAGGGCGTCAAGCTCTCCCCGATGCCGTTCTTCGTGAAGGCGGCGGCCCAGGCGCTGAAGGCCCACCCGGCCATCAACGCCCGGATCAACGTCGAAGAGGGCACGATCACCTACTTCGACACCGAGAGCGTCGGTATCGCGGTGGACTCCGAGAAGGGCCTGATGACCCCGGTCATCAAGCACGCGGGCGACCTCAACATCGCCGGTATCGCCAAGGCCACCGCCGAGCTCGCGGGCAAGGTCCGGGCGAACAAGATCACCCCGGACGAGCTGTCCGGCGCGACCTTCACCATCAGCAACACCGGCTCGCGCGGCGCGCTGTTCGACACGATCATCGTGCCGCCGAACCAGGTCGCGATCCTCGGCATCGGTGCCACGGTCAAGCGTCCGGCCGTCATCGAGACGGAGGAGGGCACGGTCATCGGCGTCCGCGACATGACGTACCTGACCCTGTCCTACGACCACCGTCTGGTGGACGGCGCGGACGCCGCCCGTTACCTGACCGCGGTCAAGGCGATCCTGGAGGCCGGCGAGTTCGAGGTCGAGCTCGGTCTGTAACCCTCAGGAGCAGTCGTGCGGTGCCCCGGCCGGAGTCCTCCGGCCGGGGCACCGTCGTTTTGACGTCGGCACAGGTCACGCCTTGTCAGCAGCGTGTAAGCCTCGTCTCACCTGCACCGAAGCGCCCCCGCGCGCCCCTCCGGAAGACTCCCGCGGCCTTATTGTCTAAACGTCAAACGCCCCCGGGGTCCCGCCCGCCGCCCCTCGACGAGACCCTTCGGCCCACTCCATTGGATTCTGAGCCTCTCCCTAAGGAGCTCTCATGACCGCGCCCGTCGTCCACTCGCTGCGCGAACAGATCCGCGAGCACATCGTGGAGGGGATCGTCAGCGGGCGCTGGCAGCCGGGTGAGCGGATCGTGGAGCGGCGGATCGCGACCGAGCTGGAGGTCAGCCAGACGCCGGTACGCGAGGCGCTGCGCGAGCTGGAGTCCCTGCGGCTGATCGAGTCGGCGCCGAACAAGGGCGTCCGGGTGCGGAACCTGACCGCGGCCGACCTGGAGGAGAGCTATCCAGTCCGGGCCGGTCTGGAGGCCATCGCGGCGGAGCTGGCGGCGGAACGGCTGGCGGAGGACTGCTCGGCCCTGGAGCCGCATGTCGTGGCGCTGTACGAGGCCGACCGCAAGTCCGACGGGACGGGCCAGGTCCGGCACACGGTGGGCTTCCACCGGGAGCTGGTGCGGGCGGCCGGCAACTCGGTGCTGCTGCACACCTGGGAGGGGCTCGGCATCGAGGTGTTCACGGCGCTGTCGATCCGGTGGCTCGGCACGGTGCAGCAGTCGTACGCCGAGGAGCACGAGGAGCTGGTGCAGGCGTTCCGGCGCCGGGACCCGCGGATCGCGGAGCTCGTGAAGGCCCATGTCCTGGGGTGCGCGCCGCGCCCCTGACACGACCGAGCACGCGCCCGCTCACCTGCGAGAACACGGTGCGAAATCTCTCCAGAAGTCGGCACCGGGTGCCTGCCGTCCAGGCACCCGGTGCCGACTTTCTCGTAATCGAGAGGTTTTGGCCTCAAATCTTTGATCGATCATCGATCAGGGGGTTACAGTCTCCGACGGGCCGCGTGGCGGAGCCACACACAGGCACCGCACCAGGCCCCAACGCCCTGTCCTGCCAAAGACCTAGGGCACCCCCCGAACAACACCTCATAGGGAACCCCCTTCGACTGAGGGAGGCGGCGACATGACCGACCCCAACGCCATCCAGCCGAGCGCGCTCGACCAGCTCCCGGACCGCGATCCGGAGGAGACCGCCGAATGGCAGGCCTCGCTGGACGCGGTGACCGCGGCTGCCGGGCCGCACCGCGCGGCGTACCTGATGCGCCGGACGCTGGAGCGTGCGGAGGGCAACGGCATCGCGCTGCCCAAGCTCCTCGAGACGGACTACGTCAACACCATCCCGACCGCCGCCGAGCCCTCCGTGCCCGGTGACGTCGCGTTGGAGGCCAGGATCACCGCCTGGAACCGCTGGAACGCGGCCGCCATGGTGACCCGCGGCGCGAAGCACGGCGTCGGTGGCCACATCGCCACCTTCGCCTCCGCGGCCTGGCTGTACGAGACCGGCTTCAACCACTTCTTCAAGGGCAAGGAAGCCGACGGTTCGGGCGACCAGCTCTACATCCAGGGCCACGCCTCCCCCGGCATCTACGCCCGTGCCTTCCTCGACGGCCGGCTGGACGAGCACCACCTGGACAACTTCCGTCAGGAGGCCGGCGGCAACGGCCTGCCCTCCTACCCGCACCCGCGGCGGCTGCCCTGGCTGTGGGAGTTCCCGACGGTGTCGATGGGCCTCGGCCCGCTCTCCGCGATCTACCAGGCGCGCTTCAACCGCTACCTGACCGCGCGCGGCGTCAAGGACGTCTCCGCGTCCCACGTCTGGGCCTTCCTCGGCGACGGCGAGATGGACGAGCCGGAGGCGACGGCGGCACTCGCCCTCGCCTCCCGCGAGGGTCTGGACAACCTGACCTTCGTCATCAACTGCAACCTCCAGCGCCTCGACGGCCCGGTCCGCGCGAACTTCAAGATCGTGCAGGAGCTGGAGGCCCAGTTCCGCGGCGCCGGCTGGAACGTCGTCAAGTCGCTGTGGGGCTCCGCCTGGGACGAGCTGTTCCAGCTCGACACCACCGGCGCGCTGGTCCGCCGGCTGCGCGAGGTACCGGACGCCCAGGTGCAGACGTACCAGACCCGCGGCGCCGCCTACATCCGCGAGGACTTCTTCGGCAAGGACCCGGCGCTCGTCGAGATGGCGAAGCTGCTGAGCGACGACAAGATCCTCGACTGCTTCCACCTCTCCCGCGGCGGCCACGAGTCCCGCAAGGTCTACGCGGCCTACAAGGCGGCGGTGGAGTTCAAGGGCGCGCCGACCGTCATCCTGGCCCAGACCGTCAAGGGGCACACCCTCGGCGAGGGCTTCGCGTCGAAGAACGCCAACCACCAGATGAAGAAGCTGACGGTGGACGAGTTCAAGACGATGCGCGACCTGCTGGAGCTGCCGATCCCGGACAGCCGGTTCGCCGACGGCGTGGTCCCCTACGCCCACCCCGGCGCCGACTCCCCCGAGGTCCGTTACCTCCAGGAGCGCCGCGCGGCCCTCGGCGGCCCGGCCCCGGCCCGCCGTACGCACCCGCTCGCCCCGCTGCCGGCCCCCGCGGAGAAGGCGTTCGCCTCCTTCGACAAGGGCTCCGGCTCCCAGAACATCGCCACCACCATGGCCTTCGTCCGCCTGATCAAGGATCTGGTGCGTGACAAGGAGACCGGCAAGCGCTGGGTGCCGATCGTCCCGGACGAGGCGCGCACCTTCGGCATGGAGAGCCTGTTCCCGTCGCTGGGCATCTACTCGCCCAAGGGCCAGACGTACGAGCCGGTCGACCGCGACCAGCTGATGTACTACAAGGAGGCCAAGAACGGCCAGATCCTCAACGAGGGGATCACCGAGGCCGGTTCGATGGCCGACTTCATCGCCGCGTCCACCGCGTACGCCACGCACGGCGAAGCGATGATCCCGTTCTACATCTTCTACTCGATGTTCGGCTGGCAGCGCACGGCAGACCAGATGTGGCAGCTCGGCGACCAGCTCGGCCGCGGCTTCCTGGTCGGCGCCACGGCCGGCCGGACCACGCTGACCGGTGAGGGCCTCCAGCACGCGGACGGGCACTCCCCCGTCATCGCCGCGACCAACCCGGCGGCCCTGTCGTACGACCCGGCCTTCGCGTACGAGATCGCGACGATCGTCAAGGACGGTCTGCGCCGGATGTACGGCGAGGCGGCTCCGGGCGAGGACCAGAACGTCTTCTACTACCTCACCGTCTACAACGAGCCGATGCCGCAGCCGGCCAAGCCGTCCGGCCCGGGCATCGACGAGGCCATCGTCAAGGGCCTGTACCGCTTCAACACGGCGGAGGCGGCCGGCCTGTCCCCGGCGGCCAACGCGCCCCGGATCCAGCTGCTGGGCTCCGGCACGGCGATCCACTGGGCCCTGGAGGCGCAGCGGCTGCTCGCCGAGGAGTGGGGTGTCGCGGCCGACGTGTGGTCCGCGACCTCCTGGACCGAGCTGCGGCGCGACGCGCTGGAGGCCGACGCGGCCCTGCTGCGCGGCGAGGAGCGCATCCCGTACCTGCGTCAGGCGCTGAACGGCGCCGAGGGCCCGGTGCTGGCGGTCTCCGACTACATGCGCCAGGTCCCGGACCAGATCGCGCAGTGGGTCGAGCAGGACTACTCGTCCCTGGGCGCCGACGGCTTCGGCCTGTCGGACACGCGTACGGCGGCCCGTCGTCACTTCGGCGTCGACGCCCAGTCGATCGTCGTCGCGGCGCTGGCCCAGCTCGCCCGCCGCGGCGAGGTCAAGGCCACCGCGGTGAAGGAAGCGCGGGACAGGTACGGCCTGTAACACTGGTCAGTGGTGGAGGGGTACGGCGACCGACCGCCGTACCCCTCCACTGTCAGTGGGGCCCGGCATCATGGCCGTATGCGCGCTGCCCGGCTCATCAAGATGGTGCTGCTGCTCCAGTCCCGGCCCACCATGACCGCCGCCGAACTCGCCCGGGAACTGGACGTCTCGGAGCGGACCGTCACCCGGGACGCGCAGGCCCTGTCGGAGGCGGGTGTGCCGGTGTACGCCGAGCGGGGCCGGGCCGGGGGGTACCGGCTGGTCGGCGGGTACCGGACGCGGCTGACCGGGCTGGCCCGCGGTGAGGCGGAGGCGCTGTTCCTCAGCGGTGTGCCCGGCGCGCTGCGGGAGATGGGCCTGGACGACGCGGCCTCGGCGGCCCGCCTGAAGGTGTCGGCGGCGCTGCTGCCCTCCCTGCGCGACGCGTCCCGCACGGCCTCGCAGCGGTTCCATCTGGACGCGCCGGGCTGGTTCGAGGAACCCGCCACGCCCGGGCTGCTGCCGGCCGTGGCGGAGGCGGTGTGGGACGACCGGCGCGTCACCGCGCGATACCGGCGCGGTGGGCGGGACGCCGCGCGGGAGCGGGCGGGCGAGGGCGAGGGGGAGCGCCCGGGCGCCGAGGAGGTCGAGCGGCTGCTGGAGCCGTACGGGCTCGTGCTCAAGGCGGGTGTCTGGTACCTGTGCGCGCGGGTGGCGGACGACGGCGGCTTCAGGGTGTACCGGATCGAGCGGTTCACGGCGGTGACCGCCGACGGGGAGCGCTTCGAGCGTGCCGAGGAGTTCGACCTGCCCGCCTTCTGGGCGGAGCGGGCCGGGCAGTTCGCGCGGTCCATCCTGCGGTCCGAGGTCGTGGTCCGGCTGTCCCGGGAGGGGGCGCGCAGGCTGCCGTACGCCGTCGATCCGCTGTCCGCCCGGGAGGCGCTGGCGGATGCGGACGCCCCGGACGAGCGGGGGCGGGTGACGGCGACCCTGCCGGTGGAGTCCGAGGAGGTCGCCCACTCCCAGCTCACCGGGCTCGGGCCCGAGGTGGAGGTGCTGGCACCCGCGGGGCTGCGGGAGCGGTTCGCGCGGGACGCCGCGCGGCTCGCCGGGCTGTACGGCCCATAACAATCCGCCCCACTCCACGTGCGTCCCCTTCCGCCAGGCACGATGCTGGACCCGTGATGGACGAGACGGAGTTCTGGGAACTCGTGGACGCCGCCCGTGAGGCCGCCGACGGCGACCCCGAGGAGCAGGCCGAGGTGCTGACGGACCGGCTGCTCCAGCTGGATCCGGACTCGGTGCTGGACTTCGCCCGTCACTTCGAGTCGCGCTACAACCGCGCCTACACCTGGGATCTGTGGGGCGCCGCGTGGGTGCTCCTCGACGGGGCCAGCGACGACGCGTTCGACTTCTTCCGGTGCTGGCTGATCGGCCAGGGCCGGGAGGTCTTCGAGGGCGCGCTGCACGGCGGCCCGGACTCGCTGGCCGACCTGCTGGACGACTTCGACGAGGAGATCGACGGCGACGGCGAGGAGCTGGGTTACGCGGCGGACGAGGCCTACGAGCAGCTCACCGGTGTCGTCGCCCCTGACCTGGGCATCCCGCCCGCGTCCGCGGAGCCGGAGGGCACGCCGATCGACTTCGAGAACGAGACGACGCTCGCGGAGCGCTTCCCCAAGCTGTGGGACCGGTTCCGCGACTGACACGCACGGTCACCGTCGCGTTCCCGCGTCGTCCCACGGTGGCCCACGGCCGCCCCCAGGACGACGGCCGCGCCCGCGCGGACCACCGCCGAGGGGCCGCGCGCGCCCTGTGTGCCGCCTACGGCGTCGCTGTGGTCGTACGGCCCTGGAGGCGGGCCGCCGCCTTGCGGATGTCCGGCAGCTTGGCGTCCAGGGCCGCGCCGGGGCAGCTGGTCATGAAGCCGTCCTTGTGGGCGGCGAGGGCGGCGAGGGTGGCGGTGCTGCCGAGGGGGTAGCGGCTGAGGCTGTTGCTGGAGACCAGGTGGACGGTGGCGCGGGGGTCGATGTCGGCGGGGCCCAGCTTCCAGGCGGCCAGTGCCGCGATCGCGTCGGTCATCGCCTTCGGGACGGTGACCCCGGAGGTGAAGGTGCCGAGGGCGGCGATGCCGGTGGTGCGGTGGTTGAAACCCTGGGTGTGGGCGCCGGTGACGGCGCGGTCGACACCGCCCGCGCGGCCCTCGTAGATGGTGCCGCAGCGGTCCACGAGGAAGTTGTAGCCGATGTCGTCCCACTGGCGGGCGCCGGTCTGGCCCTCGTAGAGGTGGCGGATGATCTCGGGGGCGTCGGCGCACGCGTAGCCGTTGGGCGAGTCGGTGTGGTGGACGAAGACGGCGAGGATCTTGTCGTCGTAGCGCGGGGGCGGCTGTGTGTGCGGGGTTCCGGCGTCCAGCCAGGCCGAGCGCGGCACGATGGGGGGTTTGTCCGCCGTGTGCGGGGCGGTGAGGTCGCGGGCGGCGGACGGACGCGCCGGGCGGGCGGCCAGGGAGGCCGACACGGCGTTGTCGACGCCGTCGGCGCACAGCACCAGGGCGCCGAGAGCGGTGAGTCCGGGCAGACAGGCCAGCAGCACCAGCACGGTGCTCGGTACCCGGGAAGCACGCCGTGGGTGGTCGCTCCGTGTTCTTCGCGGGCCCGGTCGGAAGACAGACATGGACCCACTTTCTGCGCGAACCGCGACGTCCGCGATGTGTGCTGTGCCACCCGGTGGAACCATCGTCCCGGTCCGCGACGTTTTTCGGGGTACACGGCGGCGTGACGGCCTCCGATCGGCCACCGGCGCGTGACTGATCACCGGGACCGTCCCGCGCGTACTAGGAGACGCCCCCTGAGGGTCCGAGAGAAAGGCGGCTCCGTGGACCTGCTCGACATCCTGCTGTTGCTGGTGATCCTGGCCTACGCCGGGTCCGGCTACCGGCGCGGACTGGTGGCCGGCTGCGTCTCGCTCGCCGGGTTCGTGGGCGGTGCGCTGGTCGGCGTGTGGATCCTGCCGTGGGTGATGGAACTGGTCACGCCGGGGACGACGGCGGCGACGGTCACCGCGGTGCTGACGGTGCTCACCCCGGCCGCCGTGGGCCACGAGCTGGCCGGACGGCTGGCCCTGAAGCTGCGGCGCGAGCTGGACCGGGGGCCGCTGCGGGTGGCCGACGGGGTCGGCGGCGCCGCGGCCAACGCGGTCGCCGTGCTGATCGTGGCGTGGGTGGCCGCGAGTGTCCTGGGCGCGTCCTCGTCCCCGGTGGTGACGACGGCGATCCGTGACTCGGCGCTGCTGGGGACCGTGCAGAAGGCCATGCCGCAGACCACCCCGGCCTGGTTCTCGAACGCCACGACCGCCCTCACCCAGGCGGGCTTTCCCCAGGTCTTCAACCCGTTCGAGAACGAGTCGACCGCCGAGGTGGCCGAGCCGTCCGGGGACAGCGTCACGGCGAGCGCGACCAACGCCGCCAAGCTGAGCACGGTGAAGATCGAGGGCGCCGCGGGCGACCAGGGCCGCGAGGGCAGCGGCTTCGTGTACTCCACCGAGCGCGTGATGACCAACGCGCACGTCGTGGCGGGCATCGACCGGCCGAGCGTGCGCATCGGGGGCGTCGGGCGGTCGTACGAGGCCCGGGTCGTGCTGTTCGACCCGGACAAGGACGTGGCGGTGCTGTACGTGCCCGGTCTGCACGCCCCCGTGCTGCGCTTCGACGGCCGTGCGGCGCGCGGCGACCAGGCGGTGGTCGCGGGCTATCCGCAGGACGGCGCCCTGGACCTCCAGGCGGCCACGGTCGCGAGCCGGGTGAAGGCGACCGGCCGGAACATCTACAACGACTCCACCGTCACCCGTGAGATCTACTCGATCCGCTCGACCGTCCTTCCGGGCAACTCGGGCGGCCCGCTGCTGACCACCGACGGCCGCGTGTTCGGCGTCGTCTTCGCCCGCTCCACCTCGGACGACCAGACCGGCTACGCCCTGACGGCGGCCGAGGTCGCCCCGGACGCCAAACGCGCGGCGAAGGCGACGGCCCGGGTGGACACCGGCAAGCTGCTCACCGACTGATCGCCGGCCGGCCGCTTCCTGGTCCCCGTCCGCCGGTCTGATGGGCTGCGCGGGGCTTCACGGGTCAGGATGGTGGCCATGGAACGTACGCGAATCGCGGTGGCCGGCGCGTCCGGTCTCATCGGCAGCGCTCTGGTGCGGTCCCTGACCGCCGACGGGCACGAGGTGGTGCGGCTGGTGCGCCGGGCGGCCCAGGGCGGCAGCGAGGTCTGCTGGGACCCCTCGGAGCGGTACGTGGACACGGCCGGGCTCGACGGCTGTGACGCCGTGGTCAACCTGGCGGGGGCCGGGGTGGGCGACCGGCGGTGGACACCGGCGTACAAGAAGCGGATCCACGACAGCCGGGTGCTCGGCACGACGGCGCTCGCGGAGGCGATGACCGCGCTGGACCGGCCGCCGCGGGTGTTCCTCAACGGCAGTGCGATCGGCTTCTACGGGGACACCGGGGACCGGGTCGCCGACGAGGACACCCCGGCCGGGCACGGTTTCCTGCCCGGGCTCTGCGTGGAGTGGGAGGCGGCCGCGGCGCCCGCGCGGGAGGCGGGCGTGCGCACCGTGTTCTCCCGGACCGGGCTGGTGGTGGCGCGCGGGGGCGGCGCCTGGGGCCGGCTGTTCCCGCTGTTCAAGGCGGGGCTCGGGGGGCGGCTGGGCGACGGGCGGCAGTACTGGTCGTACATCTCGCTGCACGACGAGGTCGCCGCGATCCGGCACCTCCTCGACCGCGACGACCTGTCGGGGCCGTTCAATCTGACCGCGCCGCGGCCGTTGACGAACCGCGAGATCACGGCGGCGATGGGGCGCGTGCTGCACCGGCCGACGTTTTTCGCGGTGCCCGAGCCGGTGCTGCGCACGGCCCTCGGGGAGCTGGCCGAGGACGTGCTGGGCAGTCAACGGGTGGTGCCGAAGCGGCTGCTGGAGTCGGGGTTCGCGTTTGCGTTTGCGGGGATCGAGGACGCCATCCGGGCGGCGTGACCCCGTCGGGGACCGTATGCGACCGCCGTGCGACCGTGCCCTGGCCATGCGCGACTGCCCCTGACCGATCACGGCCCTAACCTCGATCCGAACTCGGGCATCCCGGACGCCCGTTGGGGGCATGACGTCTCCACCGGCCGCGCAACCTCGAGGAGGGGCACGTGCTTGAGCCCACGTACCAGGCAGATGTGGTCGTCGTGGGAGCCGGGGTCGCCGGTCTCACCGCGGCGCATCGGCTGACCAGCGCAGGAATCACGACCGCAGTACTGGAGGCCGCCCCCTGTGTGGGCGGCCGCATGGCGACCGAGAAAGTCGACGGATTCCGGCTGGACCGGATCGGACAGCTGCTGTCCACGTCGTATCCCGAACTGGACCGGGCCCCGGGGCTGGACGCGCTCGTGCTGCGCCCGTTCGCCCCGGGCGTCCTGCTGCACAGCGACGGGCACCGGCACCGGGCGGGCGCCCCGGCGGCCGGAGGGAGCGCAAGGGGCGCACTCCACGCCGTACGCGCCCTTGCGAGCGCCCCCCGGCCCGTCGCCCTGCCCCGGCCGCGGGGCGGCGTCCCGAGGCCGTCGTCCGTGCCCCGGGCCCGCACCGGCGCCCCGCTGGGCTCCGCCGTCGACCAGGCCCGCCTCGGCGCCGCGCTCAGCCGGATCGCGCACACCCCGGTCGAACGGCTGCTGGCCCGCCCCGAGGCACCGGCGGCCGACGCCCTCGCCGCCCGGGGCGTGCCCGCCCGCACGATCGACGGCTTTCTGCGCCCGCTGCTCGCCGCCCTGCTATGCGACCCGGACCTCACCACCTCCAGCCGGTGCGCCGACCTCGCCCTGCACTCCTTCGCCTCCGGCCGGCTGTGCCTGCCGGAGGGCGGCGCCGAGGTGCTGCCCGAGCTGCTCGCGCGGACGCTGCCGCCGGGCACCGTGCGCACCGGCGTCCGGGTCACCTCGGTCGCCACGAACGTGGTGACCACCGCGGAGCACGGCGCGTTCCGCTGCCGCGCGGTCCTGGTGGCCACCGACGCCCGCACCGCCGCCGAGCTGCTGCCCGGGCTGCGGGTGCCGGACTTCCACCCCGTGACGGTCGTCCACCACGCCATGGACGAGCCGCCGGACACCGGCGCGTCCCTGCTGCTGGACGCCGACCGCGGCGGCCCCGTCGCGCACACCACCGTGGTCAGCCAGGTCGACCCCAGCCGTGCGCCCGGGGGCCGGACCCTGGTGTCGTCCACGGTCCTCGGCACGCCCCCGGCCGACCTCGACACCGCCGTACGCACACACCTGGCCCGGCTGTACGGCACCTCGACCGCCCGCTGGGAGACCCTCGCCGTGCACCACACCGCCGAGGCCGTGCCCGCGATGCGGCCACCGCACGACCTGCGGCGGCCGGTGCGGTTGCTGGCGGGCCTGTACGTGTGCGGCGACCACCGCGACACCAGCACCGTGCAGGGAGCGCTGCACTCGGGCCGGCGGGCCTGCGCGGCGATCCTGGCGGACCTGGGGGCGGCGGGGTCGCTGCACGCGGCCGAGCCGCTGCGGTCGGCGGCCTGAGCCGGCCGCCGCCCGCCCCCTCACCCCAGGGCGGCGGCCACCTTGTCCCGGTACCCGCGCACCGGCGCGGCGTCCTTGTACGGCTCCAGCCTCCGTTCGAAGTCCCGTACGTACTCGATCGCGCGCACCGACCGCATCTCCGCCGCCTGCCCGGCCGCCTCGGCGCCGAGCAGGCAGGCCTGGTCGAGTTCACCGAGACCGAGCCGGGCGGAGGCGAGCACGATCCGGCAGAACACCCGGCTGCGGGCGAAGGAGGGGGCGCGCAGCTGCAGCGAGCGCTCGGCGTGCTGGGCGGCGGCCCGGAACTGTTGCAGGTCCCGGTGGCAGTGCCCGAACTCGTCGGCGAGCTGTGCCTCGTCGAAGAACCGCGCCCAGTACGGCACGTCGTCCCCGGTCCGGGCCGCCTCCAGGGCACGCTCGGCCCGGACGAGGGAGGCGGTGCAGGCCCGCACCTCGCCCAGCATCCCGTGCGCGCGGGCCTCGACCGAGTGCAGCAGCGCCTGCACGACCGGCGGGGCACCGGTGCCGACGCCCTGCTGGGCCACGCGCGCGAGCTGCACGGCCTCGCGCCCGTGCCCCAGGTACACGGCCTGGCGGCTCATGGTGATCAGGACGTACGAGCCGTACGCCCGGTCCCCCGCCGCCTGCGCCAGCCGCAGCGCCTGCACGAAGTAGCGCTGGGCGAGTCCGTGCGCGGCGATGTCGTACGACGTCCAGCCGGCCAGCCGGGTCAGGTCGGCGGCCGCGGCGAACAGCCGGCGCCCGGTCTGCTCGCCGTAGGTGCCGCGGAGCATCGGCTCGCACTCGTGCTCCAGGTAGCGCACGAGGGCCTGGCGGGCGTGGCCGCCGCCGTAGGCGTCGTCGAGGGTGCGGAACAGTTCGCCGACCGAGCGCAGCGCCGCGATGTCGCCGCCGGTGACGCGCTGCCCGACGCCGCGTTCGGCCTGGCCGCGCTGGCGGGGTACGGCGGAGCGGGCCTGGACCGACAGGGCCGCCGACAGCGCCGCCGCCGGGGCCGACAGCGGGAGCGGACCCTGGGCGGGCACCCGGGCGGCCGGTTCGCCGCGGGCGACCCGTTCGTCGGCCCGGCCGATCAGCCAGTCCCGGCTGGGGACGACGAGTCCCGCCGGGGTGAACGCGATCTTGCGCAGTTCGGCGTGGCTGCCGGAGTCCTTGCGCCACAGCCCGCTGACGATGTCGATGGCCTCCTCGGGGGTGCCGGCGAACTCCAGGCCGGCGTACACCGGGGCGCAGGCGTCCAGGCCGAGGTCCTGGGCCGACAGCCGGCGTCCGAGCCGGCGGGTGAAGACCTCGGCGATCAGCGCGGGGGTGGTGCCCCGGGGCTGTTGTCCGCGCAGCCAGCGCGTCACGGATGTCTTGTCGTATCTCAGGTCGAGCCCGTGCTCGAGACCGAGCTGGTCCACCCGACGGGCGAGACCTGCGTTGGAGAACCCCGCTTCTGCGATGAGCGCGGCGAGCTGGCGGTTGGGAGTGCGCTGCGCGGGTCGGTCCGTCATCTGCGGTGCGGTCTCCTGCCTTTCGGGCCTCGCGGAGGCCCTGCGGTGCCCGGATTGCCTGTGAGCAGCCCATATGGCCTCGTGAACGGCGCGAATGTAGCGGAGCGTAAGCAGTCGATCGCACATCTCGACGTTCATTCATCCGATCGTGTGAGGATTGACCGCAAGGCTGACGGGATTCCGCCCGACGTACAGTGGCGTGGGCATGTTTCGTGCCTTACGGGCTTCTAGGGAGGCGCTTGCCGTGAGTGAGTTGCGGTTCGTCCGCATGGGGTTCGACGCGGACGCCGTCGAGTACCAGCGGGCGTGGGACGAGCAGCGCCGGGTGCACGCGGCGCGGTTCGCCGACGAGGTCCCCGACACCGTGCTGCTCCTCGAGCACCCTCCGGTCTACACGGCCGGCCGGCGCACGGCGGACAACGAACGCCCGCTCGACGGCACCCCGGTCGTCGACGTGGACCGCGGCGGCAAGATCACCTGGCACGGGCCGGGCCAGCTGGTGGGCTACCCCATCCAGAAGCTCCCGCGTCCGGTCGACGTCGTCGCCCATCTGCGCCGCCTGGAGGACGCGATGATCCGCGTCTGCGCGGAGTTCGGCGTCGAGACCAGCCGGGTCGAGGGCCGGGCCGGCGTCTGGGTGCTGGGCGACCCGGTGGAGCGGCGCCCGGCGATCGGCGGCCTCTCGCTGGACTTCGACCCGCGGCTGACCGACGAGGAGTTCGACCCCCGTCTCGACGGCCCCGAGTACGCGCCCTCCAACGCCGGCCAGCGCCGCGAGGACCGCAAGATCTGCGCCATGGGCATCCGCGTCGCCAAGGGCGTCACCATGCACGGCTTCGCCCTCAACGTGAACCCGGACACCTCCAGCTTCGACAAGATCATCCCGTGTGGCATCCGCGACGCCGGGGTGACCTCCCTCGCCCACGAACTGGGCCGCGCCCTCACCATCGCCGATGTGCTGCCGGTCGCCGAACGGCACCTGAGGGACGTCCTGGGCGACGCGGACCTCAAGCCGCGCGAGATCGAGAGGGCGACCGCCTGACCCCGGGGAATGCGCCCGCCGGTTCTCGGGTTGGCCTCACAGCAGAGCCCGCCAAACACGGGCGTACGCTGGTGTACGCCGAAGAATCGAAGACTACTCACAGCAATCAGCAGGGAGCCGATGTGTCCGCAGTCGCACCCGACGGACGCAAGATGCTGCGCCTGGAGGTCCGGAACGCCCAGACCCCCATCGAGCGCAAGCCCGAGTGGATCAAGACCCGGGCGAAAATGGGTCCCGAGTACACGAAGATGCAGAACCTCGTGAAGAGCGAGGGCCTGCACACGGTCTGCCAGGAAGCCGGCTGCCCGAACATCTACGAGTGCTGGGAGGACCGCGAGGCGACCTTCCTCATCGGCGGCGACCAGTGCACCCGGCGCTGCGACTTCTGCCAGATCGACACCGGCAAGCCCGAGGCGCTCGACCGTGACGAGCCGCGCCGCGTGGGCGAGTCCGTGGTCACCATGGACCTGAACTACGCCACCATCACCGGCGTCGCCCGCGACGACCTGGAGGACGGCGGCGCCTGGCTGTACGCCGAGACGGTCCGCCAGATCCACGCGCAGACCGCCGGACGCGAGGCCGGCCGCACCAAGGTCGAGCTGCTCGCCCCCGACTTCAACGCCGTCCCCGAGCAGCTGGCGGAGGTCTTCTCCGCCCGGCCCGAGGTCTTCGCGCACAACGTCGAGACGGTCCCCCGGATCTTCAAGCGGATCCGCCCCGGCTTCCGCTACGAGCGCTCCCTGAACGTGATCACCGCCGCGCGCGACTACGGCCTGGTCACCAAGTCCAACCTGATCCTCGGCATGGGCGAGACCCGCGAGGAGGTCAGCGAGGCACTCCGGCAGCTGCACGACGCCGGCTGCGAGCTGGTCACCATCACGCAGTACCTGCGCCCCTCCGTGCGCCACCACCCGGTGGAGCGCTGGGTGAAGCCGCACGAGTTCGTCGAGCTCAAGGACGAGGCCGAGCAGATCGGCTTCTCCGGCGTGATGTCGGGCCCGCTGGTCCGCTCGTCGTACCGGGCCGGTCGGCTCTACCAGATGGCCGTCGAGAAGCGGGGCGCCTACATCGCCACGCAGGCCGTCTGACGGTCCGCGCGACGGACCGTTCGGCGACCCGCCCGACGAGCCGCGCGGCGGACGGTTCGACGAGCCGCGCGGCTGACCGTCCGGTGGATTGTTTGACGGACCGTCAGCTTTCGTACCCCGGATGGTCGCGAGACAAGCGTGTGAATTCGGGCACAAGATACTACTGGCCAGTAACGGCTGATTCGACGCGGTCCCGACCGTCCTCGCAGATGAGGGCGCCGTCAGGACCGCGTCAGTCTTTCGAGGACCCGCGTCAAGGTTTCATTGGCGTTTGACCGGTCGGTCACGCCCTGGTAACACCAATCAGTGACGCTGAAGTCACACCATGTAGACCGCGCCCGTTCCCGGAGCCGTACCGAGGGGGGACCTCCCACCATGCAGGCCGCGCCCGTTCGCGCCACCGCGATCCCGTCCTTCACCGACGCACTGCGTGCCGTCGAGTCACTGCTCATGAGCAGTGGCCAGCGCACCGCGCGTCGCAACGCCTGGACCTCCGTGCTGGAGGACCGCCGCCGCGCCAAGGACCGGGTCGAGACCCAGCGCGTCCTCGACGAGACCCTGTCCGCCCGTCTCTGACCGCACCCCCTCCCCCGCTCCCCGGACACTGCCGTCGTCGGCGCTCCGGGGGCCACGTAGACTTCGTGGCATGGCGAGGAAGGACAACGCGGCGGACGCCGCGAACACCGGGCGACTGAAGCAGATCGCTCTGACGTACAAGATGACCCGCAAGGCCGACAAGAAGATCGGTCTTGTACTCGCGGCTGTCGGCATCCTCACTTTCGGTGTCTTCCTCGCGATCGGTTTTCTGATCGGTCACCCCATCTATCTCGGCATCCTGGGCCTTCTGCTCGCCTTCCTCGCGACGGCGATCGTGTTCGGGCGCCGGGCCGAGCGGGCGGCTTTCGGACAGATGGAGGGACAGCCCGGCGCCGCGGCGGCCGTGCTGGACAACATCGGCCGGGGCTGGACGACGACCCCCGCGGTGGCGATGAACCGCAGCCAGGACGTGGTGCACCGCGCCGTCGGCAAGGCGGGCATCGTGCTGGTGGCCGAGGGCAACCCGAACCGGGTGAAGTCGCTGCTGGCCGCGGAGAAGAAGAAGATGAACCGCGTGGTGGCGGACGTACCGGTGCACGACGTGATCGTCGGCACGGGCGAGGGCCAGGTCGAGCTGAAGAAGCTGCGCACGACCATGCTGAAGCTGCCGCGCGTGCTGACCGGCCCGCAGGTCACGGCGACCACCGACCGGCTGCGTGCGCTGGGCGACCTGATGAGCAACATGCCGCTGCCGAAGGGGCCGATGCCGAAGGGCATGCGGATGCCCCGGGGCGGCCAGAACGGCCGCTGACCCACCACCTCGTACGGGTCCCGTACGACGACCTCTACGCGGAAGGGGCGCCCGGATCACTCCGGGCGCCCCTTCCGCGTATGCGGGCGGCGCTAGATACGGACCTCGACCGTGCCGGCCAGCCGGTCGTGCAGCCCGCGGCCGTCACGGTCCCAGATCAGGGCCGGGAGGGCGAGGCACAGCAGGACCGTGCGCAGCAGGGCGCGCAGCGGGTTGACGGTGCCGGTTCCCAGGGCGACCACACGCAGGCCGAAGACGCGCTTGCCCGGGGTGCTGCCGACCGTGCCGACGGTCAGGACGCCCAGCACGAGGAAGACCAGCAGCGTCCAGTTGGCGGTCCGCGGGTCGTAGCCGTCCGTGATGAGGCCGTATGCGATCAAGAGGCACAGGCCCCAGTCCACGGCGAGGGCGCCGAGCCGCCGTCCGGGGCGGGCGATCGAACCCGGCCCCTCCTGCGGCAGACCGAGCTGTTCGCCCCGGTATCCGAAGTCGGCACCGGCGTCTTCCATGGCCGCGCGCGGCCCGGAAAGCCACGATCCGATTGCTTGCCTGTTGTCCACCCGTCCAAGGTACTGCGCCCCTATATGACCGGGGGACGCCGGGGTGGGTCGGGGCTACGGTGGAACCAGACCTGGTTAACGTCTGTGAAACAAACGGGTCACGCCCGAGAAATCACGCATCCCTAGGGTCGGGGACAATGTGTGCCACCGCACTGGCCGCACAAACGAACTACCACCCCGGCGGGACGGTCGGGAGTAGGAGGAGCTGGATGTTCCAGAACGCCGACGAGGCCAAGAAGTTCATCGCGGACGAGGACGTCAAGTTCGTCGATGTCCGTTTCTGCGACCTGCCGGGGGTCATGCAGCACTTCACGCTGCCCGTCGAGGCGTTCGACCCGGACGAGGAGCTCGCCTTCGACGGCTCGTCGATCCGCGGCTTCCAGGCCATCCACGAGTCCGACATGGCCCTGCGCGCCGACCTGTCGACGTCCCGCGTCGACCCGTTCCGCCGGGACAAGACCCTCAACATCAACTTCTTCATCCACGACCCGATCACGGGCGAGCAGTACTCCCGTGACCCGCGCAACGTGGCGAAGAAGGCCGAGGCCTACCTCGCGTCGACCGGTATCGCCGACACCGCGTACTTCGGCCCCGAGGCCGAGTTCTACGTCTTCGACAGCGTGCGCTTCCAGACCTCGGCGAACGAGTCCTTCTACCACATCGACTCCGAGGCGGGCGCCTGGAACACCGGCGCCGTCGAGGACAACCGTGGTTACAAGGTCCGCTACAAGGGCGGTTACTTCCCGACCCCGCCGGTCGACCACTTCGCCGACCTGCGGGCCGAGATCTCCCTCGAGCTCGCCGCCTCCGGCCTCAAGGTCGAGCGCCAGCACCACGAGGTGGGCACCGCCGGCCAGGCCGAGATCAACTACAAGTTCAACACGCTGCTCGCCGCGGCCGACGATCTCCAGCTCTTCAAGTACATCGTGAAGAACGTCGCCTGGCGCAACGGCAAGACCGCGACCTTCATGCCGAAGCCGATCTTCGGCGACAACGGCTCGGGCATGCACGTCCACCAGTCGCTGTGGCAGGGCGGCTCGCCGCTCTTCTACGACGAGGCCGGTTACGCGGGCCTGTCGGACATGGCCCGCTACTACATCGGCGGCATCCTCAAGCACGCGCCGTCGCTGCTGGCCTTCACCAACCCGACGGTGAACTCGTACCACCGTCTGGTGCCCGGCTTCGAGGCCCCGGTCAACCTGGTGTACTCGCAGCGCAACCGCTCCGCGGCCATGCGTATCCCGATCACCGGCTCGAACCCGAAGGCCAAGCGCGTCGAGTTCCGCGCGCCCGACTCCTCCGGCAACCCGTACCTCGCCTTCTCCGCGCTGCTGCTCGCGGGCCTGGACGGCGTCAAGAACAAGATCGAGCCGGCCGAGCCGATCGACAAGGACCTCTACGAGCTGGCGCCCGAGGAGCACGCGGGCGTCGCGCAGGTCCCGACCTCGCTCCCGGCCGTCCTGGACCGCCTGGAGGCCGACCACGAGTTCCTGCTCGCGGGCGACGTCTTCACGTCCGACCTGATCGAGACGTGGATCGACTACAAGCGCACGAACGAGATCGCCCCGCTCCAGCTGCGCCCGCACCCGCACGAGTTCGAGCTGTACTTCGACGTGTGATATCGCCCCAGGTCAGAGCGGGTTCCCGCTCCCCTGGGCCGTCTGTGGGCCGTCGGCCGTGCTCTTCCTCGACCGGAGGGAGCACGGCCGCCGGCCTTTCCGGGCCCGCCTACCGCGAGCCCAGGCGGAGGACGGGTCGACGTACGGACCACGGGCCATGTCAGCCGCGATCCCTGACAGCCAGGGCGTCACCGGTCGTAACACGTGTACGAGCCGTCCGGGTTCTGAGCGATGGCGTTGTGGCTCCAGCACTTCACCATCGGCGAGAGCGTGTAGCCCCGGTAGCCGGCCGCGACGATCAGGACGCCGCATACCGCGCCGACGACAGCCGGCAGACCGCGGGACGTCCGCATGGCTGTGGCCAGTCCTCCGAGCAGCGCGACAGCACCCAGGATCAGGACGACCAGCGCAACGCTGCTGTGGTTGTCCCTCAGCCCCGCGAACTGGTCCGGTGACTCGATCTCGGCGGTGCCTCCGAAGCTGAGCGCAATCAGCAGCCCGGCGAGCAGGACCAGGACCCCAGCCAGGCAGCCCCCGGCGTGCTTCGAGGCCGGGGGCGCTGTCGGAGTTTCAGCCGAGTCGGTTCGCTTCACCCGCTCACTCAACCCGACATACGGTGTTCCGTACAACCTTTCGAGGCTCGCAGGCCTCCTACACAGGGGGGTCGATTCCCCGGATGCTTGCGGAAGGCGAGAGGTGACGGGGATGGCCGAACAGAACGACTCCGAGTACGAGTTCGACCACAGGTGGGCGAGCGCGGCCGAGCACAAGGAACCCTCGGCCCGGGCCCGGATGCTCGCCGCGCGCTGGAAGGACAACCCGCCGGGGCCGGTGCCGTTCCGCGCGGGCCCGGGGCCGGCCGGACCTCGCCGCTCGTCGTGGCTGTCGACGGTGCTGGTGCTCGGCTGTGTCGTCGGGGTGATCCTGCTCCTGGGGTACGCCGACCTGCGGTCGTACTGAGAGGCGGCAGCGGGCCTTCGCCGCTTCCGACGGGGGCGGGTCTTTGCGGCTCCTAGAGCCGCGCGCGACCGCTTCATGGGCCAGGTCAGGTGCACACTGGGCAGTGGGACGAGTGCCTGACTGCGGGGTGATGCAGATGCAGAGCCGATTCCGGAGCGACCGGCGGCTGACCGTGCGGATGACGGTCACGCTGTTCCTGCTCGGACTGCTGTACGTGGCGTTCGTGGCCGCGTTGATCGTGTTGCTGAAGTCGTGGGTCCTGGTCGTCGTCGTCGCGGTGGGCGCGCTCGCCGCCCAGTACTGGTTCTCCGACCGGATCGCGCTGTACGCGATGCACGGCCGGATCGTGGAGCGGGAGGAGCGTCCCGAGCTGCACGCCGTGGTCGACCGGTTGTGCGCGATCGCGGACATGCCGAAGCCGGTGGTCGCGGTGTCCGAGCTGGACATGCCGAACGCGTTCGCGACCGGGCGCAACCCCGACCACGCGGTGATCTGCGTGACCACCGGGCTGCTGCGCCGGCTGGAGCCCGCGGAGCTGGAGGGCGTGCTGGCGCACGAGCTGTCGCACGTGGCGCACAAGGATGTCGCCGTGATCACGGTGGCGTCGTTCCTCGGCGTGGTCGCGGGGCTGGTCGTGCGGTTCGCCTTCTACTCCGAGCTGTTCGGCGGGCGGGGCCGCAAGGACCAGAACACCCTGGCCGTGTTCGCCGTCGTGATGGGCGTCTCGGCGGCGGTGTACGCGATCAGCTTCCTGCTGATCAGGGCCCTGTCCCGGTACCGCGAGCTGGCCGCGGACCGGGCGGCGGCACAGCTGACCGGGCGGCCCTCGGCGCTGGCCTCCGCGCTGACGAAGGTCTCCGGCGACATCGCCCGGATCCCGACGAAGGACCTGCGCACGGCCCAGGCCTTCAACGCCTTCTACTTCACCCCGGCGCTGGGCGCCGAGCCCGGCCTCGCCAGGTTCTTCTCCACCCACCCGAGCCTGGAGCAGCGGCTCGACCAGCTGGGGCGGATCAGCGTGGAGCTGGGTGAGGCCGCGGCGCCCGGGAAGGCGATCTGAACATGGGGCTGTTGGACATCCTGCTCGGCCGTACGAAGCCGGTCGCCCCCGATCTCGACCAGTTGTTCGCGCTGCCCTCGGCGGCGGTGACGCTGGAGGCGGCGGCCGGTTTCACGCCGACCGGGCAGGGTGCGGTGTGCTTCGCCACGGTCGAGGGCTCGGCCTTCGAGCAGACACACCGCGAGGTCCAGGCGCTGCTCGACGCGGACGCCGACCGGACCGGCCCCCCGGTCGAGCTGACGCAGGACGAGTACGGCTACTCCTGGCTGATCTCCCGCCGGGCGCCCGACGAGCTGGCGCTCCTGGTCAACGACCTGCACGCGGTGAACACCTCGATGGAGGCCAACGGCTTCGGGCCGCAGCTGCTGTGCTCGCTGGCGGGGTTCGAGGGACGGGGTGGCGACGCGGGTCGCGGGCTGGCGCTGGTCTACCTCTACAAGCGCGGGACCTACTTCCCGTTCGCGCCGCTGCCCGGTCAGGGGCAGCGGCGCGACAACGCGCTGGAACTCCGGGTCAAGGCGGCGCTCGCGAACGATCTGCGCATCGAGGCGGACCTGAACCGCTGGTTCCCGGTGTGGGGCGCCCCCGGTCTGTGACCCCCGGGGGCGCGTGGACGACGGCCGGTCGGCCGGTTCATCGGTTGCCGCGGTCCTGACGGCGGGCCTCCAGGGGGCGCTCGCGACGGTAACGGCGCTCCCACTTGGCCTGCTGGTCACGGCGGGCACGGTACGCCCGGTAGGTGGCGGGCGCCGCTCCCGTCGGGGTGCCGGGGCCCGGCGTGGTCGCCGAGGTGGTGCCCTGCCCCTGCCCCTGCCCATTGGGCCGCGCGTGGCGCGCGTATCCGAGGAGCAGAGCGGCGGCGGCCAGCCACCAGACGTGGTTTCCGAACCCCAGGACCACCAGGACGACGGCTCCGGCCACGATGACGGTGCTCATGACTGGTGCCTCCTTGTCCATGGATGGATGAGCGTGTCGTGTGCTCAGCGTAGCGATGCGGTCACTCGGGGTGCATCCCCTTTTCCCTGGACCTAGAGTCGTAGCAAAGTGACTCAAAAGGGGTGTTTCGGGATGAGCAATCTCTTCGTTGTCGCGTACGACGACCTGGCCACCGCCAACCAGGTGCGCGAGAAGCTGTTCGAACTGTCCAAGCAGCATCTGGTCGAGCTGGAGGACGCCGTGGTCGTCGAGCGGCACGCCGACGGCAAGATCAAGCTCCACCAGGCCGTCAACCACACGACGATGGGAGCGGCGGGCGGCGCGGTGTGGGGCGGCGTGATCGGGCTGCTCTTCCTCGCTCCGCTGCTCGGCGCCGCGGTGGGCGCGGCGGCCGGCGCGGCCGGGGGCGCGTTCACCGACACGGGCATCAACGACAACTTCATGAAGGATCTCAGCCAGAACCTGCGCCCCGGCGCGGCCGCCCTCTTCGTCCTGGTCAAGCACGCGGCCGGGGACAAGGTGGTACCGCAGATCGCCTCCTACGGCGGCCAGTTGGTGCAGACCTCGCTCAGCAAGGCCGACGAGGAGGCGCTGCGCGAGGCGATCGAGGCGGCCCGGGCACCGCAGGCGAAGACCGCGCAGGAGCCGGCCGCACAGCAGCAGAAGCCCGCGCAACAGAAGGTTCCGCAGGAGAAGTTCTCGTCCTGAAGCCCCTGAACCGGGTGCGCCGGACGCGCCGTGAGTGAATGGGCGTATGAGCGCGCTCTCCCCCTTCAGGCACGACACCGACGGTGAACGACTGAGCGGCATGTACGGCGGCGGCGGTGCGCACGACGGCGACGGTGGTCCGGGCCGGACCACCGTCGTCCTGCTGCACGGCGCCGGCAACGGCAGCAAGGCACGGCTCCTGCCGCTCCTCGCGGAGTTCGCCGCCCGTGGCCGCCGCGCCCTCGCCTTCGACTTCTCGGGGCACGGCGAAAGCAGCGGAGCGCTGCGGGAGTCGAGCCTGCGCCGCCGTTTCGGGCAGGCGGTGTCCGTGATCGACGCGCACGCGCCGGACGGCCCCCTGGTGCTGGTGGGCTTCAGCATGAGCGGGCAGACGGTGGCCGACCTGACCGCGCACTACGGGGACCGGGTGGCGGCGCTGGGGCTGTGCGCCCCCGCGGTGTACGCGGCCGAGGCGTGGGGGGTGCCGTTCGGGGACGGCACCGGCCGGTTCAGCGAGATCATCCGTAGGCCCGGAAGCTGGCGCGGGGCGCCCGCGCTCGACGTGCTGCGCGCGTACCCGGGCCGGGCGGTGCTGGCGGTCCCGGGGAGCGACGCGGTCATCCCGCCGGCCGTGACCGAGGCCGTACAGGACGCCCTCTCGACCCGCGCTCGGTACACCCGCCTCGAACTCCCCGACGCCGAGCATCAATTGGGCCGATGGCTGCGCGATCACCCGGCGGACCGCGAGAAGTTGGCGACGGCCGTACTGACCGGCCCCGGCGACCACGGCCGGACGGAACCGGTGCCGGGGGCCCCGGCGACACCGGAAGTGCCCAAGGCGGCGGGCAGTCGGCCGGAGGCGTCCGTGCGGAGGTCGGCCGAGCGGGGCGGGTGAAGCGGGGCGGGGCGGGTGAGGCGGGGCGGGTGAGGCGGGGCGGGTGAGGCGGGTCAGCCGCCCGGGGCGGCCGACACCACTCCGGCGGCCACGGCCGCGCCGAGGGCCGCGTGGTCGGCGACGATCTGGCCGGCGTAGCTCAGCGCGAAGTCGGCGACGGCCTGGTCGAAGGTGTCGGCGCTGCCGAGGTAGGCGGCGATGGCGACCCGGTCGCCGGAGCGGGCGTGCCCGCGGGCCAGAGCGGTGCCGCACAGCCGGACGTAGGCGTGCAGGAGCGCCGGGCCCATCCCGGCGACGTCCGCGGAGCACTTCGTGTCGCGCAACTGCCGCCAGTAGAAGGCGCGGCCCTGCGGCCCGGTCGTCCAGCCCAGGAAGATGTCACCGGCGGCCTGGAGCAGCCGCTGCCCGGCGACGATCCGGTGGCCCGGGTGGACGTACGGTCCGCTCGGCAGATGCGCCTCCAGGACGGACTGTCTGGCCTCCTTGATCTGGAGGAGCAACGGGTCGTCGTCGTCCCGTCCGGCCAGCAGCACCAGGAAGCAGCGGGTGCCGACGCTGCCGACGCCGGCCATCTTGCGGGCGGCGTCGACGAAGCGGTAGCGGTCCAGCAGCAGCCGGCGCTCCTCGGTGAGCGTGGAGCGGTAGTCGCTGAAGATCTTGCGCAGCGCGGCGGTGTCGGAGGCACCGGCCGACTCCAGCAGCGGCGGATCCTGGATGATGCGCCGCCGGCCGTCGACGATCTCGGTCAGCTTGCCGACCGCCTGGAGGCTGGTGCGGCGGCGGGCGCGGGTGAGGCTGGACGCGGCACGGCGGCGTTGGCGCCCGGAGCGCACCAGGGGCAGCAGCAGGTCGGCCTCGATGCACTCGTACCAGACGGCGAGCTCTCCGAGCCGGGCCAGCCGTCGCATGCTGGTGCGGTACCCGGCCACCGCCGCGAGGACGCCCTCGCGCACCTTGGTCTCGGTGTAGCCGTTCTCCCGGGCGGCCACGGCGACGGAGACCGCCAGCCGTTTGACGTCCCACTCGAAGGGGCCGGGGAACGTCTCGTCGAAGTCGTTGAGGCCGAAGAGCAGGGTGCGTTCCGGGGAGGCGTGGAGACCGAAGTTGAGCAGATGGGCGTCCCCGCACAACTGCACGGTCAGTCCGGTGTGCGGCTGGGCGGCGAGGTCGGCCGCCAGTACGGCGGCGGACCCGCGCAGGAAGGCGTACGGGGAGGCGATCATGCGCCCGTAGCGGATCGGCAGCAGCTCCGGCAGCCGGTCCCGTCCCTGCCGCTCAAGGACGACGACGGGGTCGGGCCGTTCGACGGACGGCAGCCAGAGGCCGTGCGCGGAACGCGCCACGTATTTGCGGGCGTCCCTGCCGCGCTGGGCGCGGTCGACCGGGCTGGTCACGAGCCGGTGTCCGGCCGTGCCGTGCCCGCGAACCCGTTCCGTTCCCCGCGCCGCGCACCGTGCAGCCTCATCCGACCTCCCTGCCGAATCCACCCTCGGAAACCCGCCCGTCGAACTCACCCTCTGAGGGCAGTGAAAGCCCTGGGCGGGGGTGCCGCATGCCCAGGACGGCGATCGTGTGACGGTCCGCGGCGGCCCCGGTTGTCAGTGGCGTGGGCGAGGATGCCCCCAGGACGGTGGTGTGCGGGCGGGCGGAGGTCGGCATGGGCGGCGAGCGGTACATCGGCGTGACGGAACGGCGGGCGCGGCTGGCGCTGCGCCACCGGCTGGCCGGTTCGGCACGGGGGGCGGCTCCGGAGGACATCGCCCGCTCCCTGGTCGCCCTGCACGGCACGGACCCGGCGACGGTGTACCTGGCGCTGGGCGCGCGCCTGGCCGACCCGGCGACGACGGTCGCCGCGGCCGAGCGGGCGCTCTACACGGACCGCACGCTGGTCCGGATGCACGGCATGCGGCACACGGTGTTCGTCTTCCCCAGCGACCTGACCGCGGTCGTGCACGCCTCGACCGGCCTCGACGTCGCCGCCCGGGAGCGCGCCTCGCTGCTGAAGGACATGGGCAAGGCCGGAGCGCCGGACGCGGCCTGGCTGACGGAGGTCGAGGAGTCGGCCCTCGCCGCGCTGGCCCGGCGCGGACAGGCGACGGCGGCCGAACTGGCCCGGGACGAGCCCCGGTTGCGGGAGCAGTTCGTGTACGCGGCCGGGAAGAGCTACGAGGGCGTCCACACCGTCTCCACGCGGCTGCTGCGGGTGCTGGGCGTGGAGGGGAAGGTGGTCCGGGGCCGCCCGCTGGGCTCGTGGACGTCCAGCCAGTTCCGCTGGGCACCCGCCCCCGAGCACCCCGAACTGGACGCCGCCGAGGCCCGCGCGCGACTCCTGCGCCACTGGCTGGCGGCCTGCGGACCGGCGACCGAGGCGGACCTGAAGTGGTGGACGGGGTGGCGGGTGACGGACGTGCGCCGGGCGCTGGCCGCGATCGGGGCGCGGGAGGTGCTCCTGGACGAGGGCCCGGGTCACGTCACCGACGGCGACGTCGATCCCGTGACCGGACCCGAGGAGCCGTGGGCGGCGCTGCTGCCGGGGCTCGATCCGACGGCCATGGGCTGGCGCCAGCGGGACTGGTACCTGGCGCCGGAACTGCGTCCGTCGTTGTTCGACACGAACGGGAACGTGGGGCCGACGGTGTGGTGGAACGGGCGGGTGGTGGGGGGCTGGGCGCAGCGGCCGGACGGCGAGATCGTCTGGCGGGTGCTTGCGGGGGACGGCGTGGGCCGGGAGGCGCGGACGCTGATCTCGGCCGAGGCGGAGCGGCTGCGGGGGTGGTTGGGCACGACCAGGGTGACGCCACGGTTCCGGACGCCGCTGGAGCGGGAGTTGGCCGGACCCGTCCCGTCCGGCGCCTGAGGGCGCGGGCGATCAGGGGCGGGGACACGGGGGCGAGGGGGCACGGGGGCGGGGGGCACGGGGCGCCCGCACGGCGTACGGCACCTCCCACGACGGGACGGCCGGACGGCGGCACCTCCCCCGATGAACCGGTCGGCCACGGAACGCCAGCGGCAAAACGCCGGCCACGGAACAACAGAGCAGCCGCCCCGGTACGACGGACAGCAGCCGCGCGGAGCGGACCGGCGCCGGGCGCGGCCGGTGCGAGACCGTGCCCGGCGCCGCCGCTCACCTCGCGTAGCGCATCAGCGCGCGCACCATGTGGCACGTCGTGTCCGACGGCGGGTGGACGCCGATCTCTTCCGCCGTGCTCCGTATGGTCTCGTTGCGTGCCTGGTTCGGCACGTAGACACCGGAGTCGAGCAGGGCGATGGCGAGGCGCATCGCCTTGAGGCGGCGGTTGTGCGTGACGTACCACTCGCGCGGGCGCCCGGGGGGCAGCGGCCGCTTCTCGACCGGTGCGTAGGGCGTGTCGAGCAGGACGGCACGCTTGGCGGTGGACTGGGTGGGCAACGGCTTCGGCTTCAGTGCGGCAGCGGGCACAGGCATCCTCCTGTCGCGGTCAGGGTGTCTCCCCCGGGGTCCGACCACCCCGGCGACACCCTCGAACACTGCTTCTATTCTACCGCCCGGCACTGACAAAAGCCCCTGGCCACAAGGGCTTTCGGGGGCACAGTGACGCCTGAGGAACACGGGTTTTCGCGTACCGTGGGCGCCATGGAAATCTGGATCAATCCGGCCTGCTCCAAGTGCCGCGGCGCCGTCGCGCTGCTCGACGCCGAGGGCGCCGACTACACCGTCCGCCGCTATCTGGAGGACGTGCCGACGCGGGACGAGATCAGCGCCGTACTCGACCGTCTCGGCCTCGAGCCGTGGGACATCACGCGCACCCAGGAGGCCGCCGTCGAGGAGCTCGGCCTGAAGGAGTGGGCGCGGGAGCCCGGTTCGCGCGAGCGTTGGATCCGGGCGCTCGCCGAGCATCCGAAGCTCATCCAGCGTCCGATCATCACCGCGGACGACGGCACGGCGGTGGTGGCCCGCACCGACGAGGCCGTCCGGGACGCCATGTCCCGCACCGGATCGTGAACCCGCACGTCAACTGCGCTGTGACACAGGTTACTTGGGTGACTCCTGTAACCCACTGAGCAACTTCGTTCGGCATCTCGTACATAGCGGCGTACGCACCCCTACCTCTCAGGATGGCGCGCATGTCACGCAGGAAAACACTCAGCACGAAGAAGAAGCTCGCGGTGCTGGTCAGCGCAGCGGCGGTGGCGGGAGGGGGCGCCTTCGTCATGGCGAGCACCTCGAACGCCTCCCAGTCCCCCAAGACCCTGTCCGCGGGGAACTCGACCGTCTGTCTGGGACTGGCCACCGCCATCGGCAACAACCAGTCCTTCATCGACGGTCAACGGGCCAACCCGGACGCGCAGTCCGCGGCCCGGATCGCCAATCGCGAGGCGGTCATCGCGCAGATCAAGGTGCAGCAGAAGGCGTCCGGTTGTGCGGTTGGGGAATCGGCTCAGGGCTCCCAGACCACTCAGCCGGTTCAGACCGCTCCCGCACAGACCGCCCCCGCGGGTAACGCCGGTAACGCCGGTAACGCCGGTAACGCCGGTAACGCCGGTAACGCGGGAAACACCGGCAACAACGCCGGTGGTGCCGCTTCCGGTCAGCAGGTGTGCAACGGCTCGACGGTCACCCTCTCCGGAGAGGCCGGCGCTCCGGCCGCGTCCAGCAACCAGTTCCCGGCGGGCACCAAGCTGAAGGTCACCAACCTGGACAACAACAAGTCCACGACGGTGCAGGTCACCGGGGTCTCCGGCAGCTGTGCCCTGCTCAACAACGCGGCCTTCGAACAGGTCCGTGAGCCCGGCAAGTTCCTGATCCGCCGGGCACTGATCGAGAAGGTGGGGTGAGGCCCGACGCGGGACAAGATCCTTGAGGTGGCACCCCGGCCCGGGGACGCGGCACAGCGCGGCGTCCGACCGGACGTCCGGACGGGTTCGCCCCCTCGTACGTGTCACCGGTCCTGCTGCTCCCGGCCAGGGGCAGCAGGACCGGCATGTCCGGGTCCGGTACCGCGTCGGCCTGCCCGCGCGAGCGCCGCTCACACCCATCGCATACGAGCCGGCCCACCGGCCCGGCCCGCCGGCCCTTCTCGCCCGTCCTCGCGACCGCGACCGGCGACCGCGACCGGCGACCCGCCGCGGAACGGGCCCGCGCACACCGTGAACCGCGCCACAGCAGGCCCGGTAACACGGGGTTCACAGTCGGGCAATGATCGGGAAATCGCCTGTTGACAGGCTTGCGCGCATCAGGTGCGGCGCCCCGGTGCCGCAGCACCGCAGCACCCGCAAGTGCGCCTAGAGACCCACCCCCGAAGGATGTGGCCCGTGACCTTCAAGGCTGAGTACATCTGGATCGACGGCACCCAGCCGACGGCCAAGCTCCGTTCGAAGACGAAGATACTGGCGGACTCCGACAAGTCGGCGCAGGCTGCGGAACTGCCGATCTGGGGCTTCGACGGGTCCTCCACGAACCAGGCCGAGGGCCACGCCTCGGACCGCGTGCTCAAGCCGGTCTTCACCTGCCCCGACCCGATCCGCGGCGGCGACGACGTGCTCGTCCTGTGCGAGGTCCTCGACATCGACATGACGCCGCACGAGTCCAACACGCGTGCCGCGCTCACCGAGGTCGCCGAGAAGTTCGCCGGCCAGGAGCCGATCTTCGGCATCGAGCAGGAGTACACGTTCTTCGACGGTCCGCGCCCGCTGGGCTTCCCCGAGGGCGGCTTCCCCGCTCCCCAGGGCGGCTACTACTGCGGTGTCGGCGCCGACGAGATCTTCGGCCGCGAGATCGTCGAGGCCCACCTGGAGAACTGCCTGCAGGCGGGCCTGGGCATCTCCGGCATCAACGCCGAGGTCATGCCCGGCCAGTGGGAGTTCCAGGTCGGCCCGCTGTCCCCGCTGGAGGTCTCCGACCAGCTGTGGGTGGCCCGCTGGCTGCTCTACCGCACCGCCGAGGACTTCGGCGTCTCCGCCACCCTCGACCCCAAGCCGGTCAAGGGCGACTGGAACGGCGCGGGCGCGCACACCAACTTCTCCACCAAGGCGATGCGCGAGGGCTACGACGCGATCATCACCGCGTGCGAGTCGCTGGGCGAGGGCTCCAAGCCGCTCGACCACGTCAAGAACTACGGCGCCGGCATCGACGACCGGCTGACCGGTCTGCACGAGACCGCCCCCTGGAACGAGTACTCCTACGGGGTGTCGGACCGTGGCGCCTCGGTCCGTATCCCCTGGCAGGTCGAGAAGGACGGCAAGGGCTACATCGAGGACCGCCGCCCGAACGCCAACGTCGACCCGTACCTGGTGACGCGTCTGATCGTCGACACCTGCTGCACCGCGCTGGAGAAGGCCGGCCAGGTCTGATCCCCCGCCCACCCGTGAAGGGGCGTCCACCGATCCGGTGGGCGCCCCTTCGCGTCGGCCGCGTCGGCCGCGTCGCCCTGTCGTCCAGCGGGCACGCGCAGCGCGGCCGTGTGGCGCGAAGGCGTCCGGTCCTTGAGAGGAGTCTCCTGCCGGGCTCCGGCTTCTGCTTCAATGGGTTCATGGCCAGCTTCAGGAAGTGCACCGCGACGGGTCGCCATGACCTCGAGCCCTTCTGGCCTTCCCGTCAGCACCACGACTTCGACCGGGTGTGTTGCCGCGCGATGAACGCGCCGGCCCTCTAAAGCCGTACACCCCGGCCTTCGGCCAGCGCGCACGACGTACGTCCTCGGCGGACCCGACCACGAACTCGCGGTCGTCGAGCTTCCCGACGAACTTCTCGCGCGAAAGAGCTGATCTCTCATGGCGACCACTCGTTCCTTCTCCCCCGTCGCGACGACCGCCACCACCTCCCCCTCCCCCGGGCGGCACCGACTGCGTGCCGTCGACCGGGACGAGGTGGTGGACGTAGCCGGCCTCCTGCCGCCGGGTGCCACCTGGCTGCCCGCGCCGCAGCACACCCTGCCCGTCCTGCCCGGCCATCCGCCGATGATCGGCTACCTGGTGCTCGTCCCGGCCGACCAGCAGCCGCCGTTCCTGCCGGTGGCGGTGCCCGACCCGGCGCAGGCCGAGGAGCAGGCCGCCCCGGCCGGGGGCGAGCCGGTGGTACGCGTCGATCCCGTGCAGCGCACCGTCGCGGTGAGCGGGCGGGCGCTCGACCTCACATACCTGGAGTTCGAGCTGCTCGCGCACCTGGTCGCGCACCCTCACCGGGTGCACACCCGCGACCAGTTGGTCACCACGGTGTGGGGCTACGGCCACGTGGGCGACGGCCGTACCGTCGACGTCCACATCGCCCGGCTGCGGCGCAAGCTGGGCGCGGAGTACCGCGGCTCGATCCAGACGATCCGCCGCGTCGGCTACAAGTACTCCCCGCCGCTCACCCACTGAGCCCCCCACTCGCCCCTCCGCGCTCTCCGTCGTCTACCGCCCGCCGCCCGCCGTCTGCCGACAGCAGACGGGGGTTCCCCGCCGGGGCAGGACCGGGCAGAGTCACCGGCATGAGACTTCTGGTGCTGGGTGGTACGGAGTTCGTGGGGCGGGCCGTGGCCGAGGCGGCGCTCGGACGCGGCTGGGAGGTGACGGTGTTCAACCGGGGGCGGCACGCGGCCGTCCCCGGCGCCCGCTCCCTGGTCGGCGACCGCACCGCGCCCGACGGGCTCGCCGCCCTCGCGGACGGCGAGTGGGACGCCGTCGTCGACACCTGGTCCGCGGCACCGCGCGCGGTACGGGACACGGCGCGGCTGCTGCGGGACCGCGTTCGGCGCTACGTGTATGTGTCGAGCTGCTCGGTGTACGCGTGGGCGCCGCCCGCCGGGTACGCCGAGGACGCGCCCCTGGTCGAGGATGCCTCGGCCGACGCGGAGCGGACCGACTACGCGCGCGACAAACGGGGCGGTGAGCTGGCCGCGGTGGCGGAGTTCGGGGCCGAGCGGTCGGTGCTGGTGCGGTGCGGGCTGATCCTCGGCCCGTACGAGAACATCGGCCGGCTGCCCTGGTGGCTCACCCGGATGGCGCGGGGCGGGCCCGTCCTCGCGCCCGGGCCGCGGGATCTCGGGCTCCAGTACGTCGACGTCCGTGACCTCGCCGCGTGGGTGCTCGAAGCGGTCGAACGGGAGTCGAGCGGCCCGTACAACCTGGTGAGCGAGCAGGGTCAGGCCACCATGGGCGAGTTCCTCGACGCGTGCGCGGAGGTCACCGGCGGGTCGGCCGAACTGCGGTGGACCGAGCCGGACGTCGTCCTCGGCGCGGGCATCGAGCCGTGGACGCAGTTGCCGGTGTGGGTGCCGCCGGACAGCGAGCTGCACGGCGCCGTGTACCGCGTGGACGTCTCCCGGGCGCTGGCCACGGGCCTGGTGTGCCGGCCGGTCACCGAGACCGTGGCCGACACCTGGAAGTGGCTGCGGGACATCGGCGGCACCGCGCCCCTGCGTCCGGACCGCAGCTTCACGGGGCTCGATCCGGCGGTGGAGGCCAAGGTGCTGGCGGCCGGTACGGGTGTACCTGGCACCACCCCCTGAGCGGGGGCCTCGGCCCAGTGACCGCCGTCCGGCGGTCCACGAGACTGACGCCATGGACATCGACACGAAGAAGGACGCGGGGCGTCAGCGACTGCGGGACGTCACGCTCGCCGCGGTCCGGGGGCTCGTGCTGGCCCTGGCGATGCTCCCGGTCGCGGTGTTGTGCTTCACGCTCGCCTTGGTCTCCCTCGCACTCGTTCCGATCGGCGTCGGCCTGGTCACCACCCCCTGGATACTCGGTGGCGTACGGGACTTCGCGGACGTGCGGCGCAGGCTCGCGGCGAAGTGGTGCGGGGTGCACATACCGTCGGCGTACCGGCCGCCGCCGGAGAAGACCGATCCGTGGACGCGTACCTTCGCGCTGTTGCGGGATCCCGCGACCTGGCGGGACCTGCGCTGGCTGCCGGTCGACATGACGGCGGGGTTCGTGACCGCGCTGGCGCCCGCCGTCCTGCTGCTCTATCCCCTGGAGGGGTTCGCGCTGGCCGCCGGGCTGTGGCGGACCATGACGGGCGGCCCGTACGGCGAGTACGGCCCCTACTGGTACGGCTTCGTGCCGGTCAGCGACCAGACGACCGCCTTCGGAGCCGCCGCGCTGGCCGCCGTCCTGCTGGTCCTCGCCCACCGGTTCACCCCCCGGCTGCTGACCGCCCACTTCCGGCTCACCCGGGCCGTCCTCGCTCCCGGTCCCGCCGAACTGGCCGAGCGGGTCCGCGTCCTGACCGAGACCCGGCGGGACGCCGTGGACACCTCGGCCGCCGAACTGCGCCGCATCGAACGTGACCTGCACGACGGGGCGCAGGCCCGGCTGGTGGCGATGGGCATGGACCTGGGAACCATCGAGATGCTCCTGGACAAGAACCCGGAGAAGGCGAAGCTGCTGCTGGCGCAGGCCCGGCAGTCCTCCGCGGACGCGCTCGCCGAACTGCGCGACCTGGTGCGGGGCATTCATCCGCCGGTGCTGGCGGAGCGCGGGCTGGGCGACGCCGTACGGGCGCTGGCGCTGCGGTTGCCGATCGCGACGGAGGTGACGGTGGAGCCGGGCGGCCGGGCGGACGCTCCCGTGGAGTCGGCCGCGTACTTCGCCGTCAGCGAGGTCCTCACCAACGCCGTCAAGCACGCGGACGCCGACCGTGTCTGGGTGGACCTGCACCACGCCGACGGCATGCTGCGGATCTCGGTCACGGACAACGGCCGGGGCGGTGCCGCGATCGGGGCCGGCTCGGGCCTGACCGGGGTCGAACGACGGCTCGGTACATTCGACGGCGTCCTGGCCGTCAGCTCTCCCGCGGGCGGTCCCACCATGGTGACCATGGAGATCCCGTGCGAGTTGTCCTAGCCGAGGACCTGTTCCTGCTGCGTGACGGACTGGTCCGACTGCTGGAGGCCTACGACTTCGAGATCGCCGCCGCCGTCGAGTCCGGCCCCGAGCTGGACCGGGCGCTGGCCGAAGCGCGCCCCGACGTCGCGATGGTGGACGTACGCCTGCCGCCGACGCACACCGACGAGGGCCTCCAGTGCGCGCTGCGGGCCCGTCGGGACCGGCCCGGCCTGCCGGTGCTGGTCCTCTCGCAGCATGTGGAGCAGCTGTACGCGCGTGAGCTGCTCGCCGACGGCACCGGCGGGGTCGGCTATCTGCTCAAGGACCGGGTGTTCGACGCTGACCAGTTCGTGGACGCCGTACGACGGGTGGCGGCCGGCGGTACGGCGATGGACCCGCAGGTGATCCAGCAGCTGCTGGCGCGGCGGACGTCGGAGGACCGGCCGCTGGGGCGGCTGACCCCGCGGGAGCGGGAGGTGCTGGAGCTGATGGCACAGGGGCGGACCAACGCGGCGATCGCCGGCAAGCTGGTGGTGACGGAACGGGCGATCGCCAAACATACCGCCAACATCTTCGCCAAACTGGGACTCGAGGTGTCGGACGATGACAACCGTCGCGTCCTGGCGGTGCTCGCCTATCTGGACCAGGACCGCTGATCATCACAACCCGAGTGGCTGATGCGGGAGTTGGGGAGGGATTGTGTCCCGGCTCTCTCATCAATTTCTGAGACGTTTGAACACCCGTGGGACCGCCTCCGTATGGATGGGAGCCGCTTCACTCCTGTCGGGCGCCTCGAAGCTGCCCCTCAAGGAAGTCAGAGGAGTTCCATGGGACGCAATACACGTAAACGCCGTACGCCGTTGGCCAACAAGGCCATTGCAGCATCGGCGGCCCTAGCGCTCGGTGGGGGCGGGCTGATCTGGGCGAACTTCTACGCTTCGGCGCATGAGTCGAACAACAGCAACGGCTGGAACCAGACGAAGGCCGCCGCAGCTCAGGTCGCCACGGTCTCCTGCCCGGACATCGGTCAGAAGCTGACGGACGTGCCGGCCCAGGCCCGCGCCGACGTCGACGGCGAACTGGCCAACCTGGACCGCCAGATCACCGAGGCCTACCAGCGCCTGGCCACCACCCGCGACGCGCAGGCCAAGGATGCGAGTTTCGTTCAGAACTCCATCCTCCAGCCGCTCAAGGAGCGCCGGGCGAACATCATCGACCGGATCAAGCTGGAGATCACCAGGGTCGGCGGCACCACGCCCGCCGGTCTGGAGACCCTCGCCTCCTGCACCGCGACTCCCGCCAGCCAGACCAACGCGGGCGGCCAGAACGGCGGTCAGCAGAACAACGGCGGCCAGAACAACGGCCAGCAGAACGGCGGCCAGAACAATGGCGGCCAGAACAACAACGGCAACACCGCGAGCCCCAGCGCGGCCCCCGGCAACGGCCAGAACGGCGGTCAGACGGGCAACGGCGGTCAGGCCGGCAACGGCCCGAACGCGGCCGACTTCGTGGACATCACGAAGGTCAAGGCGAACGTCGCCGCCAAGCCCCGCAACAACCGCCAGGCGTCGACCGGTACGTTCGTCACCAAGTGCGGTGTCAACGCCAACGGCAACCACAACACGGACAACGTGATCGTGGCGCCCGGCGTGACCAACGGCGCGCACCACCTGCACGACTACGTGGGCAACCAGTCGAACGACGCCTTCGCGAACAACGACAAGTTCGCGGCGGCCGAGTCGACCTGCCAGAACCAGCAGGACAAGTCGTCGTACTACTGGCCGGTGATCCGTCTCCAGAACGGGACGCAGGACTTCGACCAGAACAACGACGGTGGTGGCAAGGAAGGCAACGTCGGCAAGATCCTCGTCCCCAAGCAGGCGGAGATCAAGTTCGTCGGCAGCCCGAAGGCCAAGGTCGTCGCGATGCCGCAGTTCCTGCGCATCATCACCGGTGACGCGAAGACCACCACCAACGGTCTGGCGAACGCCAACGCGCACTGGAGCTGCACCGGCTTCGAGAACAAGGTGCAGCTCACGCAGCAGTACCCGATCTGCCCGAGGGGCAGCAGCGTGGTGCGTACGTTCGCCTTCCAGAGCTGCTGGGACGGCCAGAACGTCGACAGCGCCAACCACCGCACGCACGTCGCCTTCGCCGACGCCAACGGCAACTGCGCCAATGGCTTCAAGGCGATCCCCCAGCTGACGATGCGCCTGGTGTACAACGTTCCGGCCCCGGTCCTGCAGAACGGACAGGTCAAGAACCCCTACGCGGTGGACGGCTTCCCGGAGCAGCTCCACAAGGCGGCGACCGATCACGACGACTTCATCAACGTGATGACGGGGAACCTGAACAACAAGATCGCCAACTGCATCAACCGGGGTCAGCGCTGCCAGTGACGGCAGCGGGCTAGCCCGACACGAAGAGAACCGGCGGTGGGAGATTCCCACCGCCGGTTCTTTTCGCGTGCCGTACGCGCCGTCCGCCGTCAGTTCAGTGACCGGTGTGCGCCGCGTGGTCGGTGCCCTGCTCGATGTCCCCGCCGAGCGTGGTGCGCAGCGCCGCCACGGTGCTGTCCTCGCCGACGGCCACCCACTTGCGGCCGACCAGGTAGTGGCCGCCGTAGTCCTTGGCCGAGTTGATCCACTCGCGCTGGCCGCGGTCGGTGGCGAAGGTCGCCAGGATGAACTTGCCGTCGGAGTTCTTGCACACCGCCTGGCGGATCTCGTCGGCGTCCGTCTGCATGTCCGGCGCGCACTTCACCTCGGCTGCCAGGTGTTCCAGGCTGCCGGTCGCCGTCACCGGCACCGCCGCCTTCGTGTCGGAGCCGGAGCCGCAGCCCGCCAGCGACAGCACCGCCACGGCGGCGGCCGCCGCGAGCATCGGTCGGGTCACCTTCATCTGTCCTCCCTGCAAGAGCCTCGTCCTGGATACGGCTCCGGCGCGCGGCACACTCAAACCGGGTGCGAGTGGCCCAGAATTCCACGTGCCACTGTAGGCACACACGTGCGAGGGTGGGCCGGTGAACCAAGACTGGGAAGATCGCGTGACCGCCGCCTGGGCGACCTTCGACGACTACGCCGAGGAGGACGCGGCCGCTTTCCGGTCCGTGATCGACGCGCTCGTCGCCGAACTGCCGAAGGACAGCCCGCTGGGGCCGTTCGAGCAGGCCTGCGCCTGGGACTCGACGGGGCACTCCGACCGGGCGGTTCCGCTGTACCGGGAGGCGCTGGCGCGCGGCCTCGACGGCTACAAGGGCCGGCGTACCAAGATCCAGCTGTCGAGCTCCCTGCGGAACGTGGGCCGGGCGCAGGAGGGCGTCGAGCTGCTGACACCCGAACTGGACGCCCCCTCGGACCCGTTGGACGACGCGGTGCGCGCCTGTCTCGCGCTGTGCCTGTCCAGCCTCGGCCGGGACCGCGAGGGACTCTCCCTCGTCCTGGGCGCCCTGGCCCCCCACCTGCCGCGCTACCAGCGGTCGATGACGAACTACGCGCGAGCGCTGGTCGACCCGGCGGACTGACCCGGCGGACCGGCGGACGGACCCGGCGGGCTGCGAGACGCCCGCGAGGCGGCCCGCTCCACCGACGGCTCGGCACACGGCTCGCCCGGATGGCGGTGACCAACCACCGATTCGCTCGTTCTGCTGAACGTGCAGTCACAGCATGTCGCCCCGCGCCCCACACCGTCCGCCACCGACGTCGACGTCGAGCAGGCCGAGGCCGCGCTCGTCGAGCACTACCCACGGCTCGTCCGGCTCGCCTATCTGGTGCTGCCGCCGGGCCTGGGCCGGGGCCGGCGCGTCCTGACCGCGCACGCCCTGACCCAGCGCGCGCTGCCCGGCAAACGCGCGTCGGCGCCCGCCATCCCGGCCCAGTCGACCGGCCGGGACGGCGACCCGGGCTACGCCTTCGTCCGGCTCCAGGTGGTGCGCACGGCGCTGGAAGCCGGGCTGCCGCTGCGCCGCCTGGCCTGGCCGAAGCGCTCCCAGCTGCCGCCGCTGCTGCCCCACGTGTGGGGTCTGCGCCTTTTCCCGCGCTCGGGCGGCGCCGACGAACTCGCCCTGGACCAGCGGCTCTCGGCCCTGTCGGGGCCGGCCCGTGCCGCGCATGTGCTGCGCGGTCTGGAGAAGCTCCCCGACGGCGATGTGCGCAGGGTGCTCACGGCGGCGGGCGTGAGCGACCCGGACGCCGCGCTGCGCGAGGCCGACACCGTGCCCGCGCCGTACGCACTGCTCGACTCCCCCGAGTTCGACCCCTGCGCGCTCCAGGCCCGGCCGACCGACCTGATGCGCCGCCGCCAGCACTCCCGGGCCGCGCTCGCCGCGGCCGCCGCGCTCGCGGTGTGCGGCGCCCTGGTGGCCCTGCCGGGCGACGGCTGGGGGCCCGACGGCGCCGCCGCCCCGGCGTACGCGCAGAACCCGGCGGCCGAGGCGGCCCTGGACCCGGGCAAGCTGCTCCGCGTCGCCCCCCTGGCCTGGGAGTCGTCCGCACGCACCGACTTCTCCGTGTGGCCCGCGCGCGGCGACCTCACCGGCGACACCGCCCTGCTGCGCCGCGCCCTCGCGGTCTGGGCCCGTCCCGGCGAGAGCGTCCAGGTCTCCGTCACTCCCGGCACCCCCTCCGGCGGCCCGGCCGGACCGCCCCAGCTGCTGTACGCGGGAACCGTCGACAGCGCGCGCGTGGTGATCCTGTACGACGGTCTGCGCATCGCCCGCTACGCCGAGCCGAAGGACGGCACGCGGGGCGCCGCCCTCGACTTCGCCCGGGTCGACGGCGCGACGGCCGCCGAGGCGGGCGCGGTGGTGCTCGGCCGGACCGACGGCAACGTGCGCTATCTGACCGCGCCGTGGGTGCGCAAGGCGGCGGAGCGGGACCTGATGAAGCCCGGCGCCGGGGTGATGGACCTGGACCTGACCGGCGGGATCACCGCGCCGCTGGCCAGCCCGGCCGTCCGTACCGGCGACTGCACCTCCTGGAACGTGCTCCAGCTGACCGACGGGTCCGGCTCCCGGCTGCTGACGGACCTCGGCGAACTGGTGCCGGCCCGGCTGACCTCGGGCCGGCCGACCGCGCCCCGCGAGGTGAGCGGCGCGGGGGCGCTGCGCACCTGGGCGCCGTTCGCGTGCTCGCTGGCCGACGCGCGCGGCCAGGGCGTACGGTCGGTGAACGCCTGGAAGTACGCGGAGCAGTCGCTGCCGGACGCGAACGGTTCGGCCACCTGGGTGTGCACGCGGGCCGAGACCTGGCGCGGCGGCGGTCCTCGGGTGCTGGCGCAGTTCCACACCCCGGGCGGGAAGTACGGGGCGGTCGCGGCGAAGGCGGAGAACGTGTCGGCGTGCGGCGAGCGTGATCCGCACGTGCTGGCGGGTGTGCTGTGGAAGGCGGAGTCCGGGTCCTGGTACCTGCTGGCGGCCGGGAGCCGGGACACCGCGTCGATCCGTGCGACGGGCGGGGTGCGGGCGACCGCCCGGGGCAGTCTGCTGGCGGCGCGCACCGAGGAAGGGGCGCAGGCCGGGCTCAAGGGAACGCTGGACGACGGGCGGTCGATCAGCGCGCTGCGCTGAGCCGGGCGGCGAAAGAAGTACGCCACGAGGGTTCCACCCGGGCATACCCGTCAGTACATTGACGCCATGTCTAACAAGCAGGCCCGGGTGCCCCGTCCGGTCGAGGACGAGCGGATCCCGCTCAAGGCGCGCCACGTGTCCTTCTCCTGGGAGGCCACCCCGCTGCACTGGGTGCCGGGTGACCCGTTCACCACGCACACCATCAACGTGCTGCACCTGCTGCTGCCCGCGGGCGAGCGGTGGTTCGTGCACGTCTACAAGCAGGTGCTGCCGTACATCCGGGACGAGCGGCTGCGCGAGGACGTCATCGGGTTCATCGGGCAGGAGGCGATGCACTCCCAGGCCCACGACGAGGTGCTGCCGCGTCTGCGGGAACTGGGGCTCGACCCGACGCCGTACACCGCACAGGTCGACTGGCTCTTCGAGAAGCTGCTCGGCGACCGCACGCTGCCGCCGGGCCGGGCCCGCAGGTGGTGGCTGCTGGAGCGGGTCGCGCTGATCGCCGCGATCGAGCACTACACGGCGTTCCTGGGCGACTGGGTGCTGAACGCCGAGGAGCTGGACCGGCGCGGCGCCGATCCGACCATGCTGGACCTGCTGCGCTGGCACGGCGCCGAGGAGGTCGAGCACCGGTCCGTCGCCTTCGAGCTGTTCCAGCACCTCGACGGCGGCTACCGGCGGCGCGCGCGGACCTGGGCGACCGCGTTCACGGCACTGGTGTTCCTCTGGCAGCGCGGGACGCGCTTCTTCATGGCGAACGACCCGACGCTCGTGGACGGCAGGGCCACCTTCAAGGATTTCCGCGTCCGCGGCCGCAGCGGTGTCCTGCCCTCGGCCGGCGCCATGGCCCGGTCCATCCCGCGCTATCTGAGCCGCGACTACCACCCCTCGCAGGAGGGCAGCACCGCGCAGGCCGTCGCCTACCTGGCCGGCTCCCCCGCCGCCCGCGCCGCGCTCGCCGCCGAGAAGGGTTCCGCCTGATGCCGAAGCTGCGGACCGTAGCGGTCCTCGCCGGCACGGCGCTGCTCGCCCGGCGGGCGCTGCGCCGCCGGATCCAGGTCTCGCCGCTGTGGCCGCTGCCCGCCCTGGAGCGGCCGGTCTCCGGACGGCCGCGGTCGCGGGCGCTGCGGCTGTCGGTCACCTCCCGCGAGACGGTCGCCGACGGGGTCGTACGCCTGCGCCTTCAGGGGCGGCGGTTGCCGCGCTGGGAGCCGGGCGCGCATCTCGACCTGGTGCTGCCTTCCGGGCTGGTGCGGCAGTACTCGCTGTGCGGCGACCCGGCGGACACCTCGTCGTACAACGTGGCCGTGCGGCTGGCCGAGGACGGACGGGGCGGTTCGCGCGAGGTGCACGCGGGGGTGCGGGTGGGGACGGAGCTGGAGGTGCGGGGGCCGCGCAACCGGTTCGCGCTGGTCGAGGCGGAGTCGTACGTCTTCGTCGCGGGCGGCATCGGGATCACCCCCGTCCTGCCGATGCTGCGGGCGCTCCCGCCGGGAGCTCGGTGGCGGCTGCTGTACGGGGGCCGTACGCGCGCCTCGATGCCGTTCCTGGAGGAGATCGGGGAGATCACGCGTGGGTTCGGCGCGGACCGGGTCACCGTCGTCGCCGAGGACGAGGACGGGCTGCCCGATCTCGACGCGCTGTTCGCGGACCTGCCGGCGGGTGCCGCCGTCTACTGCTGCGGGCCCGAGGGGCTGATGGAGGCGGTCGCCGCACGGCTGCCGGCCGGGGCCACGCTCCATCTGGAGCGGTTCGCGCCGGGCGGTTCCACCGGCGGCGACGGCCCCTTCGAGCTCGAACTCAGGCGCAGTGGGCGGACGTTGACGGTCCCGGCGGCCACCACCGTGCTGGCCGCCGTGCGCGCCGAGCTGCCGGGCACCGCGTACTCGTGCGAGCAGGGCTTCTGCGGGACCTGCCAACAGCGGGTGCTGGAGGGTGAGATCGACCACCGGGACGCGCTGCTGACGGACGCGGAGCGCGCCGACTCGATGCTCATCTGCGTCTCGCGGGCAAAAAGTGAGCGACTTGTGTTGGATCTGTGAACACGTGCGGCACGTCCGGTCCGTTCGGTTCCGGTTCGGGTCGGTAAGGTGTTCGTATGACTACCGGGGTTCGCCGCAGAATGGGAGTCGACGAGCGTCGGCAGCAGTTGATCGGTGTCGCCCTGGAACTGTTCAGCCGCCGCTCGCCCGACGAGGTCTCCATCGACGAGATAGCGGCCGCCGCCGGCATCTCCCGACCGCTCGTCTACCACTACTTCCCCGGCAAACTCAGCCTCTACGAAGCCGCGTTGAAGCGTGCCTCGGAGGATCTGGCCGGCCGGTTCGCCGAACCGCACGAGGGTCCGCTCGGAGCGCGGCTGCTGCGGGTGATGCGCCGGTACTTCGATTTCGTGGAGGAGCACGGCCCCGGCTTCTCGGCCCTCATGCGCGGCGGCCCCGCGGTCCCCGCGGGTGAATCCCGCCCGATGAGCCACGTCTCGGCCACCAACGCGCTCATCGACTCCGTTCGCCAGGCCGCCTACGAGCACATCCTCGCGCATCTGGGGGTCACGGACCCGCCCGCGCGGCTGGAGCTGGTGATCCGCTCCTGGATCTCGCTCGCCGAGTCGACCGCGCTGATCTGGCTGGACGGCCGGCGTATCGCGCGGGCCGAACTGGAGATCCAGCTCGTGCACGACTTCGCCGCGCTGACCGCCGTGAGCGCCGCGTTCGACGACGAGATGCGCGCGCTGCTGCGGCCGATGCTCGAGAGCGAACCGGCCGACGGCCCCTTCAGCGACCTGGCCGCCCGGCTGATCGCGCTCGCGTCCTGAGGGACGCGCTCAGCTCTCGTACTTCCGGTACGACGGGTCGAGGTCGCGGACCTCGGCGGAGGCGTGCAGGACGACTCCGTCGACGGGCTTCACGTGCCGGCGCAGCAGGTCGAGCGCGGTCTCGGTGAGCCGGGCCTTCGTCTCCTCGGTGCGGCCGGCCAGCAGGCCGATGTGGATGTGCACGACGGCATGCCCCTCGGTGTCCGGGCCGACCACGTCGTCCTCGGTCCGGCGGAACCGCGTCTTGCACGCCGGCTGCTTCGCGGCCGCGATCTCGACCGTGGCGGTGTGCAGCGCCCGCGCGAAGCCGGGCCGGTCGAAGCCGTCGGCCAGCCGTGCCGAGTAGTCGACGGTGATCTGCGGCATGGGGAACTCCTGTTCTGGGGGGACAGGCTTCACCCTAACCGCAGGGCCAGCATCGCGATGTCGTCCTCCCGCTCCTGGCCGAAACAGTCCAGCAGCAGGTCACACAGGGTGTCGAGGCCGGGCGGGGTACCGGCCGCGGCGGTGCGCAGATGGCGCATGGAGGTCCCGAGGTCGGTGCCGCGGGTCTCGATCAGACCGTCGGTGATCATGAGCAGCCGGTCGGTGGGGCGCAGCACCACCTCGGTGGGGGCCGGCCGGTCCAGACCGAGCCCCAGCAGGGGCCCGGCGACGTCGACGTACTCGGCCCCGCCCTCGCCGCGCAGGATCAGCGGCGGGATGTGACCGGCGTTGGCGATGCGCAGCCGCCCGCTGTCCGGGTCGGCGAGGGCCAGGCAGACGGTGGCGGTGATGTCCGGGTGGTAGTGCTGGAGCATCCGGTCGAGCCGTCCGGCCAGCACGGCGGGGTCGCCGTCCTCGACGCAGTAGGCGCGCAGCGCGTGCCGGATCTCCACCATCACGGTGGCCGCGTCCAGCGAGTGTCCGACGACGTCGCCGACCGCGGTCAGCACCCCGGCGCCGGTGCGCAGCACGGCGTAGAAGTCGCCGCCGATCTCGGTGTCGTGCGACGCGGGTACGTAGCGGACCACCAGGTCGACGCCGGGCAGTTCGGGCAGGCGGTCCGGGCGGGGCAGGAAGCTGCGCTGGAGGGTGAGGGCGACATGGCGCTCCACCTGGTACCTGAGCAGGGGTTCGGCGGCGAGCGCGGTCGCCTGGGCGAGGCGGGCGAGCGGTCCGTCGCGCTCGGTGTCCGCGCCGTGGGCGGAGCGCGCCGGCGTGGCGATGCAGACCGGCGTACGCCGGCCCGGGGTCAGGGTCAGCACGAGCCGGGCGTCGTCGCGCACACCGGGCCGGAAGAAGCCGACCGGCCACAGCGGCGCGGGCACGACGACGCTCTGCACCCCGCCGCGTCCTTCCGCGATCCGCGGGAGCAGCCGCGCCACGGTCTCCTCCGCGTCCGCGCCCGGCAGTCCGAGGATGTCGAGGTCCCGGGACGTGCCCCGGTACAGCTCACCGTCCGGTCCGGCGACGAACACGACGGCCGGGGTGCCGGTGAGCCGGGCCGCGCCCTCGGCCGCCGCACCGGCCAGCTCCGTCGGGCCGCTCGCGCCCTGCACGGCGACGATCGCCTCGGACAGCAGGGTCAGCCGGTGGACCAGCGTCTGCGCGCCGGCGCCCCGGCGCGCCCCGCGCAGCGCGGCCCGGACCACGGCCTGGATCTCCTGGGGGTCGGCGGGCACGGTCAGATAGGCGTCCCCGCCCGCGTCCAGCCCGCGGCACCGGTCGCCGGGCGCCACCGCGGCGGCGGAGAAGTGCACCACGGGCAGGGCGGCCATCGGCGGGCGTGCCTTGACCTGGCGGCACAGTTCGAAGCCGCTCATGTCCGGCAGTCCCACGTCGACCAGCGCCACGTCGGGCAGGGTGCCCGAGCGCAGCCGTACGTCGAGTTCGACGAGCGCCTCCTCGCCGCTCGCCACGGGCACCACCCGGTGTCCGGCGCGGCGCAGCACCGCGCCCATGGCGTAGCGGCCGGCCGCCGTGTCGTCGACGACCAGCACGGTGGTGTCCGTCGTCTGCTGCTTGCCGTTCCCGTTCATGTGCCGACGCCCCTCAAGGGCAGGTGCGGATGGGGGCGGACCCGCGCCGGGCCTGCCCCCACCACGCTAGTGCGCCGTCACGCGGTCCGGGAGAACACCGCCACAGTGCGACCCGGAACGGCGAACGTGCCCGATTCCCGCTCGTAGCGCGCCGACTTGACGGTAGGGTCCGCGCCCGACGCCTGCGCCGGGTGCAGGCGGTAGCCCGTCCCGGCGAGCGCGCCGACGGTCTGCCGCTGGGTCGTGGGCGTCGCGTTGAACACGACGACCAGGTCGCCCAGCCGCATGGTGATCACCCCGGGCGTCTCGTCCTTCCCGGAGAGCGGGAAGGAGAGTTTCGACTGCACCTGCCCGGCGCTGCCGAGCGAGAACACCCGCTCGGTCGTACGGATCCGCAGCAGGTCCCGGTAGGCGGCCGAGGCTCCGGTGATCTGCGCGCAGCCCACGCTCACCGAGCTCAACAGGGGTTTGGCGTAGGGCCACTTGTCGGCGTTGTCGGCCGCCATCGGCAGGCCCCGGCCGAAGCCGTTGCCGTCGGCGCAGTTCCAGTGGACGGCGTTGAACCAGTCGCCGCTGTCGTAGGAGTTGCGGTCCAGCGACTTGGAGCGCAGCAGGTCGGAGCCCGCCTGGGACAGGGACGGCCCCTGGGAGAGGGCGGCCGTGGCCATCGCGAGGACCTGCATCCGGGCCCGGTCGGACGCGGAGGTGTCCTTCGGCAGCTTGAAGGCCAGGGCGTCGAACAGCGACTCGTTGTCGTGCGCGTCCACGTAGGCGAGGGCGTCGCCCGGCGCGTCCGCGTAGCCGGCGGGCGCGCCGTTGTAGTCGACTCCGGCGCCGGTGACGTCCTTGCCCGCGGTGTCCGTGAAGCGGTACCCGGCGAGGTTGCCGGTCAGGCCGACCTTGATCAGGTCCTGGTAGTGCAGGAGGCGGGCCTTCTGCTCGGCCGGTGTCCCGTTGCCGGTCGAGGAGTTGGGGTCGGTGTACAGGCCGGAGGCGAAGCCCTGTACGCCGGGGTCGGAGTCGAAGGGGCCGCCGCCGCGCACCGCGTCCCGGGCCCGGTCGGAGAAGGTGGCGACGCCCGTGCCGGCCATGTTCTTCTGCGTGGCCTGCACGAACCGGGCGTCGTCGGCGACCTCGCCGAAGTTCCAGCCCTCGCCGTAGAGGATGATCTTCTTGCCGTCGACGCCGTCCTTCGCGAGGGTCAGCGCGTCCAGCGCCTTGCGCACGGCGAGGATGTTGGCCTTCGGATGGTGGCCCATGAGGTCGAAGCGGAAGCCGTCGACCTTGTACTCCTTGGCCCAGGTGACGATCGAGTCGACGACGAGCTTGCCCATCATGGCGTTCTCGGTGGCCGTGTTGGCGCAGCAGGTGCTGTCGGCGACCGAGCCGTCGGCGAGCAGGCGCTGGTAGTAGCCCGGTACGACCTTGTCGAGCACGCTCGTGTCGGCCTGGCCCGCGGCCGCGGTGTGGTTGTAGACCACGTCCATCACGACCCGCAGCCCGTCGTCGTTGAGGGCCTTGACCATCCGGCGGAACTCGACCGTGCGGGCCGTGCCGTCGGGGTCGGTGGCGTACGAGCCCTCGGGGACCGTGTAGTGGTACGGGTCGTAGCCCCAGTTGTAGGCGTCCTTCGCGGCGATCTTCGCCACGCACTCCTGCTGCCGGTCGGAGTCGGCCGGGTAGGAGGCGAGGTCGCAGTCCGTGCTCGCCTGGTCGGACCTCTTCTCGGCGATGGTGGCGATGTCGAAGGCGGGCAGCAGGTGCACGTACGACGTGCCGGCCTTCGCCAGCGCGCGCAGGTGCCTGGAGCCGTCGCTGTCCTTGTCGGTGAAGGCGAGGTAGGTGCCGGGGTGCGCGGCCGTCGGGTCGGCGACGGAGAAGTCCCGGATGTGCAGCTCCTGGATCTGCGCGTCCTTCAGCGGTACCGCCTCGGGCTTGGTCAGGGTGGACCAGCCGCGGGGGGCGAGGGAGCGGTCGTCGAGGTCGACGACGAGGCTGCGCTCCGAGTTCGCGGTGAGGGCGACGGAGTAGGGGTCGGTGACCTGGTTGGTGACGATCTGCCGGACGCTGGGCGCCCAGACCTTGACGACGTACCGGTAGGGCTTGTTCTTCCAGGAGGCCGGACCGGTGACGGACCAGACGCCGGTGGTGTCGTCGCGCCGCATGGGAACGGTGGTGCCGTCGAGGTCGAGGCGGACGGACTGGGCCGTGGGGGCCCAGACGGACAGGGTGGGTCTGCCGTCGCGGAAGACCGGGCCGAGCTTCGCCCCGGTCGCGTCGTACAGGTCGTCGAGCGCGCCCGCGATCTGGACGCCGGTGGCGGACAGGACCGCGCCGTTCGCGGCGAGCTGGGAGGCGACGACCTGGCCGCGCAGCGCCTCGCGCACCCGGTCGCGGTCCCGGGGGTCGACGGACCAGGCGGTGTAGTCCTTCAGGTGCGGGAACTTCGCCTTCTGGGCGTCGGTGAGCGTGGTTCTCGTCAGCCGCAGCCAGCGCTCGTCGTCGCTGGTGAGGGCGCCGTCCCGGACGGCGATCGAGCCGTCGTGCGAGGAGCGCAGCTGGGTGGAGGCGGCCGCGTCGGAGCCGTTCCAGGCGACCGTGTACCGGTCGATCCAGACCGCCTTGGAGGTGGTCAGGTCGAGGGCGCCCGCGGAGCCCGCGGGCTGCGGCAGCAGGTACTTCTCCTGGCCGTTCAACAGCCACACCTCGTGGCCGTTCGCGGTGAGGTCCAGGGACTGGTCGGTGGCGAGATCCTTCTCGTCGCCCTTGTGGATGATGTAACTGAGGCTGCCGGCACCCTCGGTGAGCGGTACCTCGAAGACCGCGCCATAGGCGTCAGTCTTCACCGGCTTCAGGGGGTTCGACCAGTCGGTGGGGTGTGCGGCGCCCGTCCAGGTGTGCAGGCCCCAGCCGTCGTAGTTCCCGTCGGCGCGGTGGTAGTGCAGGACCGCCTTGGTCGTGTCCTGGTCGGGGTAGTCGGCCGTCGGCCTCTCGGTGCGGACGGTCTCCTTGCCCTGCTCGATCCAGATCTCACCCGTTCTGGTGACATCGATGGTGCGGTCGGCGGAGACGTCCTTGTCGCCGTCCTTGTCGATGACGAGGAAGCCGACGCCGGAGGCCCCGGGCCTGAGCTTGACGTAGGCGAAGGCGCCGTAGGCGTCGCGGCCGGTGAAGGGGTGGCTGTCGGGCCAGTTCGTGGCCTCGCCGTCGGCCAGGTCGCCCCAGGCGTACAGACCCCAGTCGGCGTAGTCGCCGTCGGTGCGCTTGTAGTGCACGACCGCGTAGTCGCGGGAGGAGGCGGTGGGGATCTCCGGGGCGGGCGGGGTGCCGGTGACCGAGGCGGCGGTGGCGCTCGCGGTGCGGCCGGCCGAGTCGACGACGACGGCCTTGTAGCGCAGCGCGGTGCCGGCCGGTACGTCCTCGCCGAGGGTCTGGGTGACCTTGTAGGGGGCGTGGTCGGCGGAGCCGAGGGTCCGCCACTTCCCGTTGCCGGTCTGGGCGGCGAAGACCACCCGGTTGAGGCGGCCGCCGTCGATGTCGGCGGTGAGCTCGACCGTGCCGGTGGCTCCGGCGGCCGGCGCCTCGATGGCGATCGTCGGCTTCGTCGCGGGCGGGGCGAGCCGGCCGGCCGCCTTGAGGACGATCGCGGAGCCGGCCGGGACGGTGACGGTGATCTTCTTGCCGGCGTCGGAGCGGACGGTGGCGTCGGTGCCGTACAGGCCCCGGAAGGTCATGCCGGCCGAGCCGGTGGCGAAGGTGGCCGTCCTCGCCTCGCCCGCGTTGTTGAGGGCGACGACGTATTCGGTGGTGTCCTTGCCGGTGCCGGTGCGGGAGAACGCGTAGACACCCGGTCCGTCGGCCGCGTAGCGCTGCTCCTGGACTCCGTCGGTGAGCGCCGGGTTGGCCTTGCGCAGCTTCGCGAGCGCGCTGATCTGCCGGTAGAGCGGTGCGCTCGGGTCGTAGGCGTCGGCGGCGTGGGTGCGGTCGGTGCCGAGTTCGTCGTCGTCGAGGTAGTCGGCGACGCGGGAGGCGAACATGGTCTGGCGGGCGTCCTTGTCGCCGCCCGCGCCGGTGAAGCCCTGCTCGTCGCCGTAGTAGACGACCGGGTTGCCGCGGCTGAGGAACATCAGCTCGTTGGCGAGCTCGTCCTTGCGCAGGAGTGCGGCGTCGCCGGCGCCCGGGTCGTCCTGCTTCAGGAAGTACCCGATCCGGCCCATGTCGTGGTTGCCGAGGAAGGTGACCTGCTCGTACGCGTTGGCCTTGTCGGTCGTGTACTTGTAGTCGTCGCCGAAGACGGCCGCGAGCTTCCGGGCGCTGCCGCCCTGGGAGGCGTACTGCCGGGCCGCCTCCTGGAAGGGGAAGTCGAGCGTGGCGTCGAGACGGCCCCGGGTGACGTAGGGGGACGTGATCGAGGTGTCGGCGGAGTAGACCTCGCCGAACATGAAGAAGTCGTCCCGGCCCTGCCGGGCCGCGTAGGCGTCCAGAGCGGTGGCCCACTGGGTCCAGAACTCCATGTCGACGTGCTTCACGGTGTCGATCCGGAAGCCGTCGACGTCGAAGTCCCCGACCCAGCGCTGGTAGATCTTCTCCATGCCCCGCACGACCTCGGGCCGTTCGGTCCACAGGTCGTCCAGGCCGGAGAAGTCGCCGTACGTGGTGGACTCGCCCGCGTACGTCGAGTCGCCCCGGTTGCTGTACATCGTCGGGTCGTTGAGCCAGGACGGGACCTTGACGTTCTTCTTCGCCGCGGGGACGACCGGGGTCCGGGGGAAGGAGTCCTCGTCGACGGCGGGGAACGCGTCGCCGGCGCCGGCGTGTTCGGCGTCGTCGAAGGGCTCGCCGTCCTCGGTCAGGTACGGGAAGGCGCCCTTGGAGAGGTAGCCGTAGGACTTCTCCTGATAGTCGACGACGTCCGCGGTGTGGTTGGTGATGACGTCGAAGAAGACCTTCATGCCCTTGGCGTGCGCCTTGGAGATGAGGGTCTGGAGGTCCTTGTTGCTGCCGAAGTGCGGGTCGACCTGGGTGAAGTCGGTGATCCAGTAACCGTGGTAGCCCGCCGAGGCGTCGGCGCCGGTGCCCTGCACGGGCTGGTTCTTGAAGATCGGGGCCATCCAGATGGCGGTGGTGCCCAGGCCCTTGATGTAGTCGAGCCGCTGTGTCAGACCCTTGAGGTCGCCGCCCTGGTAGAAGCCCTTGTCGGTGGGGTCGTAGCCGGTGCTGAGGCGTGAACCGGTCAGCCCGCCGCGGTCGTTGGCGGAGTCGCCGTTGGCGAAACGGTCCGGCATGACGAAGTAGAACTGCTCGCGGGTGTCGTCGTGCCGGGCGGGCGCGGCGGCGAGCTTCGCGTCGGACGGGGGCGGGGGCGGGGCGTCCGCGTGGGCGGCGAGGGGCTGGACCAGGGCTGCGGCGAGCGCGGCCACGGTGACGGCCACGATCCGTCTCGCATACGCGGTGCGGCGCGTCCGGGGCGCCGGCCATCTCGGTATCACAGGCGTGAACTCCTAGCGATTACGGCTCAAAAGGACCCGTCAGGGCCCTCACAGGGTCCGACCCCTGCGCCGCGGGACGGCTTCGTCGCCGGGCGCCGGCGCGACCGTATCGCTAACGAAAGGTTTACAGCAAGGGTCTTGAAACCCATGGAAAGAACTTTCACACCGGCGTTCAGGCGTGCCGCCGACCGGGCCGCCCGGCGCCGGGAAGGGCACCGGGCGCCCCGGTCGGGGCGGTTCAGCAGCTCGTCCTGCCGGAGTAGAGCGCCAGGGCCGTGTTGGCGCCCAGGGTGGCGGTGAACTGCCCGCCGGAGTTCACCGAGACCGTCGTGTTGTTCTGCACGTTGCAGTACGTGCCCGCCGGCAATGAGGTCTGGTAGGTGCGGGTCAGACCGCCGGACTCGTGGTTGATGGCCACATAGCCCTTGCTGCCCCGGCCGAAGGCGATCGCGTCGCCCCCGTTGTCCCACCAGTTCGTCACCGACTGGCCCCGGGTGGCGTTGCGGAAGGCGACCATGGACTTGATCTCGGGCCAGGCGTGCTGGCACTTCCAGCCGTTCTGCCAACAGGCGCTGACGGAACCGCCGTTGGGCGGACCGGCGTCCGCGTCGGACCACTCGTAGCCCGAGTTGATGTCGGGGGCGCCGTAGGGGTAGGCGAGCATGAAGACGTTGGCGAGGGTGTAGTTCGCGCCGTCCTTGTAGGTGAGGGTGCTGCCGTTGCGCTCGGTGTCGTGGTTGTCGACGAAGACACCGGCGACCGAGTTGCTCAGATAGCCCCAGCCCTCGCCGTAGTTCTTCAGGTACGCGAGGTTCTCGTTGTTGAAGACCCGCTTGAGGTCGTAGGCGTAGCGGAACTCCTGGACGTCTCCGTTGCCGGTGTACTCGGTGGGCTGGACCGCCTCGCCGGAACCGTAGATGACCTCCTGCTTCCAGTACACCGACGGGTTGCTCAGCCGGGACTTGATGTTGGCCAGGTCGGCCGCGTCGATGTGCTTGGCCGCGTCGATGCGGAATCCGTCGACGCCCAGGGTGAGCAGGTCGTTCAGGTAGCCGGCGATGGCCCTGCGGACGTAGTCCTCACCGGTGTCGAGGTCGGCGAGGCCGACCAGTTCGCAGTGCTGGACGTTCCAGCGGTCGCTGTAGTTGGAGACCTGGGCGGTGCAGTCGTCGAAGTCGAAGGAGGAGTACAGACCGGGGTAGTTGTACTTCGTGTACGACGAGCCGCCGGTGCCGGTGCCGCCGTTCGCCGCCATGTGGTTGACGACCGAGTCCGCCACGACCTTCACACCCGCCGCGTGGCAGGTGTTCACCATGTTCTGGAACGCCGTGCGATCGCCCAGCCGGCCCGCGATCCGGTAGCTGACGGGCTGGTACGACGTCCACCACTGCGAGCCCTGTATGTGCTCGGCGGGCGGGGAGACCTGGACGTAGCCGTACCCGGCCGGGCCGAGAGTGTTGGTGCACTCCTTCGCCACCGAGGCGAAGTTCCACTCGAAGAGGACGGCCGTGACGTCCTTGGTGCCGGGCGGGGCGGCCTGGGCGGTGCCGGGCGCCATGACGGCCGCCGCCGCGGCGAGGGCGAGCGCGCCCGAGACGGTTCTGCTAGTGGCCATGTGGGGGTTCCTTCTCCATTGAAGGTTCTTGCTGAAACACCGCGGAAACCTCGCGGTTGCGCAGATGTTAAAGGCCCGCCACCCAAAAGGGCAGCGGGCCGTAGGAAGTTGCAGCAAGAACTTTCGGAGCGGCGCCTACGCGGTCGCCCACCACACCGTCGTGTCCGCGGGCACCTTCGCCTCGCCGCCGGCCTCCGTCACCTCACCGCTGCTGAGCAGCACACGGCCGTACGCCGGAATGTTCACCGACTCGCCCGTCGTGTTGGCGACGCACACGAACTCCCCGCGCCGGAAGGCGAGTACGCCCTCGGGGGCGCGCAGCCACTGCACCGACCCGCCCGCGCCCAGGTCGGACCGGCCGCGGCGGACGGCGAGGGCGGCGCGGTACAGCTCCAGGGTGGAGCCGGGCACGCCCTGCTGCGCCTCGACGCTCGACCCGCCCCAGGAATCCGGCTGCGGCAGCCAGCTGCCACCGCTGCCGAAGCCGTACGAGGAGCCCTCGCGGGTCCACGGGATCGGCACCCGGCAGCCGTCGCGGAAGCCGTCCTGACCCGCGCCGCGGAAGTACGCCGGGTCCTGGCGCACCTCGTCCGGCAGGTCCACGACGTCCGGCAGGCCGAGCTCCTCGCCCTGGTAGACGTAGGCCGAGCCGGGCAGCGCCAGCATCAGCAGGCTGGCCGCGCGGGCCCGGCGCAGACCCAGTTCGCGGTCGCCGGCGGTGCGGATCTGGGTGCCGAGACCGGGCGGGTTGGCGAACCGGGTGGCGTGGCGGGTGACGTCGTGGTTGGACAGCACCCAGGTGGCGGGGGCGCCGACCGGGCGCATGGCCTCCAGGGTGCTGTCGATGACCGCGCGCAGCGCCGCCGCGTCCCATTCCGTGCCCAGGTACTGGAAGTTGAAGGCCTGGTGCAGCTCGTCGGGGCGGACGTAGTTGGCGGTGCGCTCGACCGTCGGGGTCCACGCCTCGGCGACGAAGATGCGCTCGCCCGCGTACTCGTCGAGGACCGTGCGCCACTGCCGGTAGATGGCGTGCACGCCCTCCTGGTCGAAGAACGGCATGACATCGTTGCCCAGCAGCTTGAGCTGCTCGTGCGAGCCGAGGTCCGGCAGGCCCTTCGCCTTCACCAGGCCGTGGGCGACGTCGATGCGGAAGCCGTCGACACCCATGTCCAGCCAGAAGCGCAGGATCGAGCGGAACTCGTCGCCGACCGCCGGGTGCTCCCAGTTGAAGTCAGGCTGTTCCGGGGCGAACAGGTGGAGGTACCACTCACCGTCCGCGGCACGGGTCCAGGCCGGCCCGCCGAAGATGGACTCCCAGTCGTTGGGCGGGAGTTCGCCGCTCGCGCCCTTGCCGGGGCGGAAGTGGTAGCGCTCGCGCAGCGGGGAGCCGGGGCCCTCCTCCAGCGCGCGCTTGAACCACTCGTGCTGGTCGGAGGAGTGGTTCGGGACCAGGTCGACGATGATCCTGAGCCCCAGTGCGTGGGCGTCGCGGATCAGCGCGTCGGCGTCCAGGAGGCTGCCGAACATGGGGTCCACGGCCCGGTAGTCGGCGACGTCGTAACCGGCGTCGGCCTGCGGCGAGGCGTAGAAGGGGCTGAGCCACACGGCGTCCACACCGAGGTCGCGCAGGTAGGGGAGTCTGGAACGTACGCCCTCCAGGTCGCCCATGCCGTCACCGTTGCTGTCGGCGAAGCTGCGCGGATAGACCTGGTAGATCACCGCGTCCCGCCACCAGTCGCGCTGGGCGACGGTGGCGACGGCGGTGTTTTCGGCCGGGTCGGCGGAGTGCTGGCTCATGGCTTCCTTGCTGCGATGGGTCCCCCCGCTCGATCGCAGTCGAGAGTGGGGGAAGGGGGTCGGGTCGTCGGGGTCTGCGAAGGGTGACGAGGCGGCCGCGGTGCCTGCGGGGTCGGATGGGGCACCGCGGCCGCCACCCGCGCGGTCAGGCGCGCGGGAGCCGGGGTGGGACGGCCTGGGCGTCAGCCCTTCGTGCCGCCCGCGGTGAGGCCGGTCACCAGGTTCTTCTGCACGAGGTAGAAGAACGCGGCGGCCGGTATCGCGATCAGCACGGCGGTCGCGGCCATCAGGTTGCGCTGGGCGTCGTGCTCGCTGACGAAGGACTGCAGACCGACGGCGAGGGTGTACTTGTCGTCGCTGAGCATGAACGTCGAGGCGAAGGCGACCTCACTGAAGGCGGTGAGGAAGTTGTAGAACGCGGCCACCGCGAGTCCGGGCTTGGCGAGCGGCAGGATGAGCCGGAAGAAGGTGCCGAAGGGGGTGAGCCCGTCGACGCGTCCGGCCTCGTCGATCTCGAAGGGGATGGTGTCGAAGTACCCCTTGAGCAGCCAGGCGCTGTACGGAATGACCGTCGTGCAGTAGACGAGGACGAGACCGAAGTAGTTGTCGATGAGTTTCAGGTCCGAGAGGATCTGGTACATCGGCACCATCAGGACGGCGACCGGGAACATCTGGGTCACCAGCAGCACCCACATGAACTTCTTGTAGCCGGGGAAGCGCATGCGGGACACGGCGTAGCCGGTGGTGGCGGCGATCAGCACACCGATGGACGTGGTGCCGAGGGTGACGATCAGCGAGCTCTTCAGCCAGTCGAAGAACTTGGTGTGTTCCAGGACGAACGTGTAGTTGTCGAACGTCATCTTGCCCCAGATGCCGCCGGGGTGCAGGTAGTCGTCCTTGTCCGGGCCGAGGGACAGATAGAACAGCCAGCCGATCGGGAAGAGCGCGATCAGGCTCGCGACGGTCAGGACGCCGTGGGAGGCGAGGGAGCCGGCGAGGCCGGTCTCGCCCCGGCGCCGGGACCTGCGGGGGGCCTCGCCGGGGGTCTTCTCGGTCACCTTGGCGGAGGTCTCGACTGTGGTCGTACTCATGGGATCTCCTGCCTCAGATCGCGAGCTGCTGCTCGTTGCGGTTCAGCCAGCGACGGTAGAACGAGGTGAAAACGATCAGGATGGCCAGCAGCAGGATGCCGTAGGCCGCCGACTGCGCGAAGTCACGCGGCTGCTGTCCGAAGCCCAGGAAGTACGCCCATGTCACGAGGATCTGGGCATCGGGGGCGGTGTTGCCGAACAGCAGGAAGATGACGGCGAACTGGTTGAAGGTCCAGATGATGCCGAGGAGCACGACGGTGGAGCTGACCGAGCGCAGACCCGGCAGGGTGACGTACCGGAAGCGCTGCCAGGCGCTCGCGCCGTCCATCTCGGCGGCCTCGTAGAGGGAGCCGTCGATGGACTGGAGGCCGCCGAGCAGCGAGACCATCATGAACGGCACACCGCACCAGGTGTTGACCATGATCGCGGCGAAGCGCTGCCAGAAGGTGTCCTCCAGCCACAGGGGCGAGGGCAGATGGAGCGCGTCGAGCGCGGAGTTGATGATGCCGCCGTCGGCGAGCATGAACCGCCAGCCGAACACGGTGACGAAGGTGGGCACGGCCCACGGCAGGACCAGGATCAGCCGGTAGAGGGTGCGGCCGCGCAGCTTCTGGTTGAGCAGCAGCGCCAGCCCGAGGCCGATGCCGTAGTGCAGCGCGACGCAGAGCGCGGTCCACACGATCGTCCAGATGAAGTGCGACCAGAAGCGGTCGTACGACGTCGGGCCGAACAGGATGTCCTGATAGTTGTCCAGGCCGATGAACTTGTAGGTGGCGTCGATGTGGTTGACGCCGATCGTGCGGGCCGTGTTGAGGCTGTTCGCGTCGGTGAGGGTGAGATAGAGCCCGTACACCAGGGGGTAGATCACGAGGACGCCGAGCACGACGGCCACGGGGGCGATCATCGCGTACGCGTACCAGTGCTTCTGGTATCCGTGCTTCAGGCGTTGGCCCAGCCCGGGCCGCGGCGCGCGGTCACCGTGGCGCTTGCCGGTGGCGCGGTCGATGGCGACTGTCATGTTCGACACCTTCTGGAAGTTCTTCGGCTCTGAGAAGTGGCTGGGCGGACACCGCCTCGGTGGCCGGACCGGGTCAGGCCGGTGGCCGCCGGATCCTTCCCCCCATGAGTCAGGAGGATCCGGCGGCCACTCGGGGTCACTTGCTGAAGTCCGGCACCAGCTTGGCGATGGCGGTCTCGACGTTGCTCAGGCCCTTGTCGAGGGGCTCCTTGCCACCCGCGATCTTGGGCAGCTCGGTGTCCAGCGGACCCCACAGGGAGCTGTACTCGGGCAGCGCGGGGCGCGGCTGGGCGGCGGCGAGGACCGTGCCGTAGCCGGCGATGCCCGGGTCGGCCTTGACCTGGTCGGTGTAGGCGTCGTCACGCGTGGGCAGCGTGGAGTTCTTCAGCGCGATGGCCGCCTGGCTCTTCGCCGAGGTCATGAAGTTCACGAACTTCAGCGAGGCCTCCTGGTGGGCCTTGTCCGAACCGGCGTAGACCGAGAGGTTGTGGCCGCCGGTCGGGGCGCCCGCCTTGCCGCTGGAGCCGGCCGGGACGGTGGCGATGCCGAGGTTGGCCTTGTCGGAGAACGCCGAACCCTTGTAGAAGTTCGTGATCTCCCAGGGGCCCTGGACGATCGCGGCGACCTTGCCGTTGACGAACGCGTCCTGGATGTGGGCGTAGGCGTCGGCGGTGGTGTCCGCCTTGTGCAGGCCCTTGCCGGAGAACAGGCCGAGCCAGGTGCCGTACGCCTTCTTCGCGGCGTCGGAGTTGACCGTGATCTTCTTCGCGGCGGCGTCGACGGTGTCGGTGCCCTCGCCGTAGAGGAAGTTCTGCGCGTAGTAGGCCTGGGTGGAGCCCCAGTAGCCGTCGACGCCGGTCTTGGCCTTGATGGTGGCCGCGTCCTTCTTCAGGTCGTCCCAGGTCTTGGGCGCCTCGGCGATGCCGGCCTTCTGGAAGAGCTGCTTGTTGTAGACCAGCGCGAGGGTGTCGGTGACCAGCGGCACGCCGTAGGTCTTGCCGTCGTACTGCGCCTGCGTGATCAGGTTCGACTTGAACTTGGCCTGGTCCGCGAGCGCCTCGGTGCCGTCGAGCGGCAGGAAGAAGCCCTTCTTGGCGAAGGCGGGGGTCCAGCCGACCTCGGAGCGCAGGATGTCCGGGGCGCCGGAGGCACCGGCGGCCGTGTCGAACTTGTTCTGCGCCTGGTCGAACGGCACGTTGACGTACTTGACCTTGATGTTCTTGTTGGCGGCCTCGAACTCCTTGACCAAGGCCTGGTACGTCGGTGCCTCGTTGGTGGCGTTGGACGTGTCCCACCACGTGATGGTGACCGGACCGTCGGCCTTGTCGCCGCTGTCGCTGCCGCCGCAGGCCGTCGCCGCGAGGGCGAAAGACGCCACCAGCGCGCTGGCCGCTATGCCACGCCGCATGAGTTCTCCTTGAGGGTGAAAGCCCGTGTGCTACAGGTGGCGGTCCCGTCCGCCGCCCCTGTGACTTGCCGACTGCGCCGTTGCGGCCGCCGGGCGTCGAGAACGTAACAGCCATGTAAGCGTTGCGAAAGACCTTGCAGAAAAAAAGCGCAAGAGGTCACGGAAGTTACGTCGCCGTGACCTCTCGTCGACCGTCGCGAGACCCGTGGAACCAGGGGCTGAGCGGGATCGGACCCGGTTGTGCAAGACTCTGCAAGCTCTTGCTGACCGTGACCCGCGCGGGAATCATCCCTTGCGGGACAGGACGCCGACCAGAACACGAGGACCGCGATGACGCAGCAGCCCGGGGCGGGGCGGCCAACCGCTCGCACACGGCGTCCGATTGGTGTGCAAGGCGGCTTCCGACCGGTACAGTCCGGTGCCGTGACCACACGGCTTGCCGACATCGCAGCGCAGGCGGGGGTGAGCGAGGCGACCGTCAGCCGGGTCCTCAACGGGAAGCCGGGCGTCGCCGCCACCACCCGTCAGTCCGTGCTGGCCGCGCTCGACGTGCTGGGCTACGAACGTCCGGTGCGGCTGCGGCAGCGCAGCGCGGGCCTGATGGGCCTGATCACCCCGGAGCTGGAGAACCCCATATTCCCGGCCCTCGCCCAGGTCATCGGCCAGGCGCTGACCAGGCAGGGCTACACCCCGGTGCTCGCCACCCAGACCCCCGGCGGGTCGACGGAGGACGAGCTGACGGAGATGCTGGTCGACCGCGGGGTCGCCGGGATCATCTACGTCTCCGGGCTGCACGCGGACACCACCGCCGACATGCAGCGCTACGAGCAGCTGCGGGCGCAGGGCGTGCCGTTCGTGCTCGTCGACGGCTTCTCCCCCAAGGTGCAGGCGCCCTTCATCTCCCCCGACGACCGGGCCGCCATGACGCTCGCCGTCACGCATCTGGTGTCGCTCGGCCACACCCGGATAGGGCTGGCGCTCGGCCCGAAGCGGTTCGTACCGGTCCAGCGGAAGATCGACGGCTTCGTCCGGGCGGTGCAGGACCAGCTGGGGCTCGCCGCCGAGACCATCGAGACCGAGCTCGTCCAGCACTCGCTGTACACCCTGGAGGGCGGCCAGGCCGCCACCACGGCGCTCATCGACCGCGACTGCACGGCGGTCGTCTGCGCCAGCGACATGATGGCGCTGGGCGCGATACGGGCGGCACGGCAGCGGGGGCTGAGCGTCCCGCAGGACGTGTCGGTGGTCGGCTTCGACGACTCCCCGCTGATCGCCTTCACCGATCCGCCGCTGACCACGATCCGCAAGCCGGTCCCGGCGATGGGGCAGGCGGCGGTGCGCACGTTGCTGGAGGAGATCGGCGGGACGCCCGCGCCGCACAGCGAGTTCGTGTTCATGCCGGAGCTGGTGGTGCGGGGGTCGACCGCTTCGGCCCCTGGGGACCGGAATCGTCCTTAGGGCGGAGAATCGGGCGGATTTCACCGTACGTCGGTAGGAGTGGCGGGAATCCCATGGCAGTAGGACATGCGGCCCGTGACCGACCAGGGGATGATCGGCGCCGGAACGCTTTTCTGGCAGACTTTGTGCCTATGGGTGAACCGACCGTGACGACACAGGAAGGCCGCGAACGGGCGGCCGTTCCCCAGTCCGTCGCGGACGGCCCGAGGCGGGGTCCGCTGCGCCGGCTGCGCACTCCGCGCCGGCCCCGGCTCTGGTTCGAGATCCTGCTGATCGGGGTGAGTTACTGGACGTACTCACTGATCCGCAACGCGGTCCCGGAGCAGCGGGCCGAGGCGCTGCGCAACGCCGACTGGATCTGGCGGTCCGAGAACCGGCTGGGCATCGCGGTCGAGCAGTCGGTCAACCACACCGTGAATTCGGTGACTTGGCTGATCGTCGGCATGAACTACTACTACGCGACGCTGCACTTCGTGGTGACGCTGGCGGTGCTGGTGTGGCTGTACCGCGGGCATCCCGGACGCTACGCGGCGACGCGGCTCGCGCTGTTCGCGACGACGGGGGTGGCCCTGGTCGGCTACTACCTCTACCCGCTGGCGCCGCCGCGGCTGATGAACGGCGGGGGCTTCGTCGACACGGTCCTGGTGCACCACACCTGGGGTTCGATGGCGTCCGGCGACCTGAAGCACATGTCGAACCAGTACGCCGCGATGCCGTCGATGCACATCGGCTGGTCCCTGTGGTGCGGGCTGACGGTCTTCGCGCTGGCGCGGGTCCCGTGGGTACGGGTGCTGGGGCTGCTGTATCCGGCGGCGACCCTGGTGGTCATCGTCGCCACGGCCAACCACTTCTGGCTGGACGCGGTGGGCGGCCTGCTGTGCCTCGCCTTCGGTTTCGCGGTGAGCCGGGTCTGGTACGGCGCCCTGCCGTACGCCCTTCCGAGCACGCCATGGAGCGAACGCTTCCGGCACGTCCGCCCGGCGGACCCGGTCGGCTGAGACGCCGTTCGTCCGGACGGCACTGACTCTCCCTCGGCCCGGGCGCGCCGAGCGCGCTGGCGCACCGCGCGCCACCGGCACCCACCCGCGAGGCGGGTCGCGGTGGCGCCGTCGCGGAGCCCAGCACCGCACCTAGCGCCACCGGCGCCCACCCCCGCCGCCATCCGCGGGGCCGGTCACGGTGGCGCCGTCGCGCGTGCGGCCGCGCGGATCGAGCGCACCGACTCCTGCGCGCCTCGCGACACCGGGACGGCGGCCGCGCAGGCCCGGCACGGGGTCAGGGGCACGCCCCAGGCCCGCTGCGGGGTCTCAGCGGCACGCCTGGGCCGGCCGCGCGCGCGGAAGCCCGCGACGAGCCGAGCGGACAGGCTGAGCCCGGGCCGCTCGCTGACCACACCGCCGACGGTTCGGCACCCAGGCCGGCGCGGACCCCGCACCGCTCGGTAAGCGAGAGCACAGCGAGGCAGAGGCAGAGGCAGAGACCACCCAGGAGACATAACAGCCGAACCTCGCCGGGTAAGCCCGCCGCGCCCCGGTCCGGAGGGGACTGAGGCGCGGGAGCGGCCGGGGGAACGGGGGTGCCGGGGCCCAGGGTCTGGGGCGCGGGGGGCTTGGGTGCCCCAGAGCCCAGGGGGTGCCCCGGAGTCCGGGAGCGGCCGGGTCGCGGGGTGCCGGGGGCGCAAGGAATCCGGGTCCCGAAGTGCCGGGGGGCCGGACTGCCTGGGGCCGGGGCACGGCGGGTGCTCGGAAGTCAGGAGCGGCCGAGGGCCGGAGTGCCCGGGTCCCGGGGTGCCGAGGCACGGGGTACGGCGCAAGCCCGGGGTGCCCGGAGTCCGGGAGCTGCCGAGGACCGGGGTGCCGGGGTGCCGGGCCGCAGGGAGTCCAGGTCCCCGGGTGCCGGGGACCGGGGCACGACGGGAGCCCGGAGTGCCCGGGAATCGGGGAGCCGCCGAAGTCACGGAAGCGGCCGAGGGCCAGAGTGCCGGGATCGCAAGGAGTCCAGGGCCCCGGGTGCCGGGGACCGGGGGCCGAGGCACGGCAGGAGCCCGGGGTGCCCGGAAGTCCGGGGAGCGGCCGAGGGCCGGGGTGCCCGGGGCACGGCCGAAGCCCGGAATGCCCGGGAGGCCGGGAGCCGCCGAGGGCCAGGGAGTGCCCGGGGTGGCCCGGAGACCAGGGTGGCCGGAGGCCGGGGTGCCGGGGGTACCCGGTCATCTGTTGCCGGTGGGGGTGGGGTGGGCTCGGCTTCGGGTGGGGGACTTGTTCGGTTTGTGCTTTTCTCGGGTTTCGGCTCGGCCGCGGTGTCGGCTAGCGTTCGCCCGCCGCGCCGTAGAACAGTTCCTCGACCACCGCCCGCGCCCTGCGGGCCGTACGCCGGTACGCGTCGAGCATGTCGCCCACATGACCGGGGCTGTAGCCCAGATACCGGCCCACGGCGGCCAGTTCGCGGGGGTCGGAGGGGAAGGTGTCGCCCGCCCGGCCGCGTACCAGCATCACCGCGTTGCGCACCCGGGTCGCCAGGATCCACGCCTCGTCGAGGGTCTCGGCGTCCTCGCCGGAGAGCAGTTCGGCGGCGCGGGCGGCGGCCAGCGCCTCCCGGGTGCGGGTGGTGCGCAGGCCCGGCTCCGCCCAGCCGTGCCGCAACTGGATGAGCTGCACGGTCCATTCGACGTCGGACAGACCGCCGGGGCCGAGCTTGGTGTGCAGCTTGGGGTCGGCACCGCGCGGGAGCCGCTCGGACTCCATCCGCGCCTTCAGCCGGCGGATCTCGCGCGCCGCCTCGTCGCCGAGCCCCTCCGCCGGATAGCGCAACGGGTCGACGAGCTCGATGAAGCGGCGGCCCAACTCCTCGTCCCCGGCGACCGGTTCGGCCCGCAGCAGGGCCTGCGACTCCCAGATCAGCGACCAGCGGCGGTAGTAGGCCTCGTAGGAATTCAACGTCCGTACCATCGGGCCGGACTTGCCCTCCGGGCGCAGGTCGGCGTCGATGAGGAGGGGCGGGTCGGCGCTGGGGATCTGGAGCAGTCTGCGCATCTCGGAGACGACCTTGTTGGCCGCGTCGGCGGCCTCCCGGTCGCTGACGCCCTCGCGCGGCTCGTGCACGAACAGGACGTCGGCGTCGGAGCCGTAGCCGAGTTCGTGGCCGCCGAAGCGGCCCATGCCGATGACGGCGAAGCGGGTGGGGAGCTCGTCCCCCCAGGTCTCGCGGACGGCGGCGCGCAGGGTGCCGGCGAGGGTCGCGGCGGTCAGGTCGGAGATCGCGCCGCCGATCCGGTCCACCAGCGCGCCCTGGTCGGCCTCGATCGGCTGGGCCTCGGTGCCGTAGGAGCCGACGATGTCCGTGGCGGCCGTACGGAACAGTTCACGGCGGCGGACGCCACGGGCGGCCCTGACCCCCTGCTCGGCGTTCTCGGCGCGGCCGACGGCGGCGAGTATCTCCTGCTCCAGGTGGGCGCGGGGACGAGGGCTCAGTCCGCCCCCGCCGCCGTCTCCGTCGCCCAGCAGGGCCACGGCCTCGGGCGCGCGCATGAGGAGGTCCGGGGCGAGGCGGCCCGCGGACAGGACCCGGGCGAGGTTCTCGGCGGCGGCGCCCTCGTCGCGCAGCAGCCGCAGGTACCAGGGCGTCTTGCCCAGGGCGTCGGACACCTTGCGGAAGTTGAGCAGACCCGCGTCCGGTTCGGCGGAGTCCGCGAACCAGCCCAGCAGGACGGGCAGGAGGGTGCGCTGGATGGCGGCCTTGCGGGTGACGCCGGAGGCGAGGGCCTCCAGGTGGCGCAGGGCGGCGGCCGGGTCGGCGTAGCCGAGCGCGATCAGCCGCTCGCGGGCCGCCTCGGCGCTCAGCCTGGCCTCGACAGGGGCGAGTTGCGCGACCGCGTCGAGGAGCGGGCGGTAGAAGAGCTTCTCGTGCAGTCGGCGTACGACGCCGGTGTGCCGTTTCCACTCGCGGATCAGCTCGGTGCCCGGGTCGGTGCGCAGGCCGAGGGAGCGGCCGATGCGGCGCAGGTCGGCCTCGTCCTCGGGGACGAGGTGGGTGCGGCGCAGCCGGTACAGCTGGATGCGGTGTTCCAGCGAACGCAGGAAGCGGTAGGCCTCGTCGAGCTGGACGGCGTCCGCGCGGCCGACGTAGCCCCCGGCGGCCAGGGCGTGCAGGGCGTCGAGGGTGGTGCCGCTGCGCAGCGAGACGTCCGCCCGCCCGTGCACCAGCTGGAGCAGCTGGACGGCGAACTCGACGTCCCGCAGGCCGCCCGGACCCAGCTTCAGTTCGCGGTCGACCTCGGCGACCGGGATGTTCTCGACGACCCGGCGGCGCATCTTCTGCACGTCGGCGACGAAGTTCTCGCGCTCGGCGACCTGCCAGACGAGGGGCTCCAGGGCGGCGACGTACTCCTCGCCCAGCGCGAGGTCACCGGCGACCGGGCGGGCCTTGAGCAGCGCCTGGAACTCCCAGGTCTTGGCCCAGCGCTGGTAGTAGGCGAGGTGGCTGGCGAGGGTGCGCACCAGCGGGCCGTTGCGGCCCTCGGGGCGCAGGTTGGCGTCGACGGGCCAGATGGAGCCCTCGACGGTGGTCTCGGAGCAGATCCGCATCAGGTGGGAGGCCAGTTTCGTGGCGGACCTGAGGGCCTTGCCCTCGTCGGCGCCCTCGACGGCCTCACCGACGAAGATGACGTCGACGTCGGAGACGTAGTTGAGCTCGTGGCCGCCGCACTTGCCCATCGCGATCACGGCGAGCCGGCAGCGGGCGGCGTCCTCCGGCGCGGCGGCCCGGGCCAGGGCGAGGGCGGCGCGCAGGGTCGCGGTGGCCAGGTCGGCGAGCTCGGCGGCGGTCTCGGCGAGGCCGGTGGTGCCGCACACGTCCCGGGCGGCGATGGACAGCAGGCAGCGGCGGTAGGCGACGCGCAGCGAGACGGGGTCGTCGGCCTGCGCCAGGCCCCGTTCGAACTCCTCCACCCCGGGGTGCAGGTCGCGCGGTTCGTAGGTGACGAGCGTCTCCCAGTCGCGCGGGTGCCGGGCGAGGTGGTCGGCGAGCGCGCTGGAGGCGCCGAGCACACCGAGCAGCCGGTCGCGCAGCGGCTTGGCCGCTATCAGCGTGTCGAGCAGTTCACGGCGGGCCGTGGCGGGGCCGGGCTGTGCCTCCAGCAGCCGGACCAGGCCGTGCAGCGCGAGGTCCGGGTCCGCGGTCGCGCCCAGCGCCTCCAGGAGCACCGGGTCGTCGCGGACGCCCGCGAGCTCCGGGCTGTCCAGGAGCCGTTCCGCGGCCGAGGGATCGGTGAAGCCGTGCCGCAGCAGCCTCATGAAGGTGCTGCTCCTGCGCCCCGGCGCCGTCATCCCCGGCCTCCCATCGGATCAAGGGATCGGATCAAGCGATCGGATCAAGGTCGTGCTGGCCCGAGCCTAACCGCAGTCCCCGGCCGAAGCTCCGGGGCCGCCGCCGATGCGTCACGCCGACGGGCGGGGCCGGGCCCGGTGGAGGAGGATCCTGCCTCGGAGGGAGACGCCATGACGCACGAGGATCCGAAGACCGCTCTCGACCCGCGCTACAGCAGCCCCGCCGCCCGGCCGACCCCCTGGCCGCAGGCCGTCGAACGGCTGGCCGCGGCCGAGCTCTACTGGCTGTCGACCGTACGGCCGGACGGACGGCCGCACGTGACCCCGCTGATCGGCGTCTGGCGGGACGGAGCGCTGCACTTCTGCACCGGCGCGCGGGAGCGCAAGGCGCTGAACCTCGCCGGGAATCCGTACGTCGTGCTCACCACGGGCACCAGCGCCTGGGCACAGGGACTCGACCTGGTGGTCGAGGGCGAGGCGGTGCGCGTCACCGACGACGCCCGGCTGCGGGAGCTCGCCGGGGCGTGGGAGGCGAAGTACGGCCCCGTGTGGCACTTCGAGGTGCGGGAGGACGGCGCGTTCCAGGCGAAGCACGGGCCCGCGTACGTGTTCGCCGTGACGCCCCGTACCGCTTTCGGCTTCGGCAAGGGAGAGTTGTTCAGCCAGACGCGCTGGCGGTTCGCGTGACGTACCGCGGACTTCCGCGCGGCTCTCGCCCGGCGAAGGAGTCGCTCATGGACATGACCCTCGAAGTGATCCTGCTGCCCGTGTCCGACGTGGACCGGGCGAAGGAGTTCTACCGGGACAAGGTCGGCTTCCACGTCGACCTCGACGGCGAGGTGATGGAGGGCGTGCGGATCGTGCAGCTGACGCCGCCCGGCTCGGGCTGTTCGATCGCGCTGGTGGACGGGTTGCGGGTGCCGACGGGGACACCGCGGCCGGGGACGTACCACGGCATGCAGCTGTGCGTGGCGGACGCGAAGACGGCGTACGAGGAGTTCACCGCGCGGGGGCTCGAGGTGAGCGAGCCGCAGCAGTTCGCGCCGCAGGACGGCGCCACCTTCATGTACTTCAAGGACCCCGACGGCAACGGCTGGGCGGTCCAGGAGTACCGGCGGCGGGCCGCCGAGCCGCTGCACCAGGTGCTGGCGGCCCTGGCGGCACCTAGGGAGTAGTTCATCGGTTCTTCATCCGCCGGGGCGGACGGCGTGGGCCGGGGGAATTTTGGCGTGAGCATGCTCTGTGCGCACCGCCGCCCTCGTCCTTCCCCCACCGGAGGTAGATGTGTCCGGCAGTTCCGTGTACCGCCGCAGTCGTACAGCCGTGGCGTCCGGGCTGGCCCTCGCGGCCGCCGCGGTCGGCCTGTGGACCGGTCTCGGCGGCTCCTCGACCGCGCAGGCCGCGGCCGGAGTGCCGACCCCGGACCACGTGGTCGTCGTGGTCTTCGAGAACCACGCCTACAGTCAGGTCATCGGCTCCTCCAGCGCCCCCTACATCAACTCGCTCCGCACCGGCGGCGCCAACCTGAGCCAGACCTACGCCGAGACCCACCCGAGCCAGCCGAACTACTTCGCCCTGTTCTCCGGCTCCACCCAGGGCGTCACGGACGACAGCTGCTACACGCCCGGCTTCTCGTCGGCCGCGAACCTGGCCTCCGAGCTGATCGCCGCGGGCCGCACCTGGGCCAGCTACAACGAGACGCTGCCCAGCCAGGGTTCGACGACGTGCAGCAGCGGCAGATACGCCCGCAAGCACAACCCGTGGTTCGGCTTCAGCAACGTCCCCACCTCGACGGCGAAGACGTTCGCGCAGTTCCCGGCCGACTACTCCACCCTGCCGAACGTCTCGTTCGTCGTCCCCAACCTGTGCAGCGACATGCACGACTGCTCGGTGTCGAGCGGTGACACCTGGCTGAAGAACAACCTGGGCGCGTACGCCACCTGGGCCAAGACCCACAACAGCCTGCTCGTCGTCACCTTCGACGAGGACAACCGGCTGGCCGGCAACCGCATCCCGACGGTTCTGTACGGCCAGCCGGTCACGGCCGGGTCCAGCTCGGCGACCAGGTACAACCACTACAACCTGCTGCGCACCCTGGAGGACTCGCAGGGCCTGAGCACCCACGCGGGCAACGCGGCCTCCGCCGCGGACATCACGGGCATCTGGGCGTCCTGACGTGTACGTCGCGGACAGCCGTGCCGGGGCTCCCGGCACGCCGGTGTCCGCGGACGGCGCCGTCCGGCCCTCCGCCGGGCGGCGCCGCGCCGCGGTCGCCCCCACGGTCCTGGCGCTCGGCACGGTCAGCCTGATCACCGACGTGTCCTCGGAGATGGTGACGGCGGTGCTCCCGCTGTACCTGGTGGCGGGCCTGGGCCTGTCCCCGCTGGGCTTCGGGCTCCTGGACGGCGTCTACAACGGCTTCTCCGCGCTGGTGCGGCTGGCCGGGGGCCATCTGGCCGACCGGGGCGGCGGCCGGCACAAGTGGGTGGCGGGCATCGGCTACGGCATCTCGGCCCTGTGCAAACCGCTCCTGCTGCTGGCGCACACGCTCACCCCCATCGGCCTGGTGCTGGCCGCCGACCGCACCGGCAAGGGCCTGCGCACCGCCCCGCGCGACGCGCTGATCTCCCTGTCCAGCACGCCCGAGACCCGCGGCCGCGCCTTCGGCGTGCACCGCGCGATGGACACCGCGGGCGCGCTGCTCGGCCCGCTGGCGGCCTTCCTGATCCTGCGGGCGACGGTGGACGGCTACGACGCCGTGTTCACCGTGAGTTTCTGTGTGGCGGTCACCGGAGTGCTGGTCCTGGTCCTGTTCGTACCGAACGGCGCACCGACCGCCGCCCCGACGACCATGGCTCCTGAGGCGCCCGGGGTGTCTGAGGCGCCCAGGGTGTCTGAGGCGTCCGCGGTGCCTGACGCGCCTGGGATGCCCGCCCCGGCCACGCGCCCCACGCTCCGCGCCGCCCTGGGGCTGCTGCGCCGCCGCGACCTGCGCCGCCTCACGCTCTGCGCCCTGCTGCTGGGCCTGGCCACGGTCAGCGACTCCTTCGTCTACCTGCTGCTGCAACACCGTCTGGGCGTCCCCGACCGCTGGTTCGCGCTGCTGCCGCTGGGCACGGCGGCGGCCTTCCTGCTGCTGGCGGTGCCGCTGGGGCGGCTGGCGGACCGGATCGGCGGGCGCCGGGTGTTCCTGGCCGGACACGGCGCGCTGCTCCTGGCGTACGGCGTCCTGCTCTCCTCCTGGCACGGCACGGCGCTGCCGTACGCCGTCCTACTCCTGCACGGCGGCTTCTACGCGGCCACCGACGGCGTGTTGATGGCGGCGGCCTCGGACAGCGTGCCGCAGGCGCTGCGCTCGTCGGGCCTCGCCCTGGTGCAGACGGGCCAGGCACTCGCCCGCTTCGCCTGCTCGCTGGGGTTCGGGGCGGCCTGGACGCTGTGGGGCGACCGTACCGCGCTGCTGGCCTCGACGGTGGCGCTCGCGGTGTGCGCGCTCTGCTGCTCCCGGGTCCTGCGTCCCGTCTCCGTGGAGGACATCTCATGACCGGACGTCACCGCGTCCTCGTCCTCGTCTCGGCCGTCGCCGTCCTGGCGGCGGTCGCGGTGGGCTCGGTCCTGCACGCCTCGGCGCGTGCCGAGCGCCGCGACCAGGTACAGACGGGCGGCCCCGAGGTCACGCCGGGACCGGTCACCCTGACCGCCGGCGGCCGCCTGGTCTTCCGCAACATGGCCTGGGGCCCGCACCGCGACGAGCTGACGACGGTGCCCGCGTCGGACCCGGCAGGACCCCGGACCGCCTCCGGCGTCAGGTGCCTGCGCTTCTACGCCGCCGCCGGCACCGGAGTGTGCCTCCAGGCGGTACACGGCGCGGTCTCGGACACCTACCGCGCGCTGATCCTGGACGCCCGCCTGAAGGAGAGGGCACGCTACGACGTCCCCGGCATCCCCTCCCGCGCCCGGGTCTCCCCCACCGGCCGCTTCGCCGCCTGGACGGCGTTCGTCGGCGGCGACTCCTACGCCGGGACGAACTTCTCCACCCGGGCGGCGATCGTGGACACCCGGACGGGACGCCTGATCCCGTCCCTGGAGGCGTTCCGGATCATGCGGGACGGTCACCGCTACCAGGCGGCCGACGCCAATTTCTGGGGCGTGACCTTCGCTGCGGACGACCGCACGTTCTACGCGACGCTGGCGACCAGGGGGAAGACCTATCTGGTCCGCGGCGACCTGCGCACCCGCACGGTGACGACGCTGCGCACGAACGTGGAGTGCCCGTCCCTCTCCCCCGACGGCACCCGGATCGCCTTCAAGAAACGCGTCCCGGGCCTGCCCGCCGACGCCCCCTGGCACCTGTACGTCCTCGATCTGCGCACCCTGCGCGAGCGGCCGCTGGCCGAGCCTCGCAGCGTCGACGACCAGGCCGTCTGGCGCGACGACCACACCCTCGTCTACGCCCTGCCGGGCGACTACGGAGCCGACCTCTACGCCATCCCGTCCGACGGCACGGGCCGGCCCCACCGCCTCAACACGGCGGCGGTGTCCCCCGCGTACATCGACTGACCCGGCGAACCGGCAAGGCGACCCGCCCTCTCCGCCACCGCCCGACGCCCCGGACGGCCCCGGGGCGGAGACATGAGCGGGGCCGACGGTCCATGACCGTCGGCCCCGTTCGTCGCGGCGGCGGGAGAGCCGCTGCGGCACGCGGCTACAGCACCGGCAGGTTCTTCCGCAGCTCGAAGGCGGTGACCTCGCTGCGGTACTCGTGCCATTCCGCGCGCTTGTTGCGCAGGAAGAAGTCGAAGACGTGTTCGCCGAGGGTGTCGGCGAGGAGGTCGCTGCGCTCCATGAGGCTCAGGGCCTCGCCGAGGTTCTGCGGGAGGGGCTCGATGCCCATCGCGCGGCGCTCGGCGTCGGACAGCGCCCAGACGTCGTCCTCGGCACCGGGCGGCAGTTCGTAGCCCTCCTCGATGCCCTTGAGGCCGGCGGCGAGGAGGACGGCGTAGGCCAGGTACGGGTTCGTGCCGGAGTCGAGGGAGCGGACCTCCACGCGGGCGGAGCCGGTCTTGCCCGGCTTGTACATCGGGACGCGGACCAGCGCGGAGCGGTTGTTGTGGCCCCAGCAGATGTACGAGGGGGCCTCGCCGCCCGCGCCCGCGGTGCGCTCGGAGCCGCCCCAGATGCGCTTGTAGGAGTTGACCCACTGGTTGGTGACCGCCGAGATCTCCGCCGCGTGCCGCAGCAGGCCCGCGATGAAGGAGCGGCCGACCTTGGAGAGCTGGAACTCGGCACCCGACTCGTAGAACGCGTTGCGGTCGCCCTCGAACAGGGAGAGGTGCGTGTGCATGCCGCTGCCCGGGAACTCCGAGAACGGCTTCGGCATGAACGTCGCCTGGACGCCCTGCTCCAGCGCCACCTGCTTCATGACCAGGCGGAACGTCATGATGTTGTCGGCCGTGGACAGCGCGTCCGCGTAGCGCAGGTCGATCTCCTGCTGGCCGGGGGCGCCCTCGTGGTGCGAGAACTCGACCGAGATGCCCATCGACTCCAGCATGGTGATCGCCTGACGGCGGAAGTCCATGCCGACGTTCTGCGGAGTGTGGTCGAAGTAGCCGGAGTTGTCGGCGGGGGTCGGGCGGGAGCCGTCGAGGGGCTTGCTCTTCAGCAGGAAGAACTCGATCTCGGGGTGGGTGTAGAAGGTGAAGCCGAGGTCGGAGGCGCGGGCCAGGGCGCGCTTGAGGACGTAGCGCGGGTCGGCGAAGGACGGGGAGCCGTCCGGCATGAGGATGTCGCAAAACATACGGGCGGTGCCGGGGGCCTCCGCGCGCCACGGCAGGACCTGGAAGGTGGACGGGTCCGGCTTGGCGATCATGTCGGACTCGTAGACCCGGGCGAAGCCCTCGATCGCCGAGCCGTCGAAACCGATGCCCTCGTCGAAGGCCTGTTCCAGCTCGGCCGGGGCCACGGCGACGGACTTGAGGAAGCCCAGCACGTCCGTGAACCACAGGCGTACGAAACGGATGTCGCGTTCCTCCAAGGTCCGGAGCACGAACTCCTGCTGCTTGTCCATCTTCCGCTTCCCCATCCTTGCTGGTCAGGCCGCCTGTCTCCCGCAGCACGGGAAGCGGTCGGGCACCTGAGCATCCCACCACAACAGCGTTTCACGCGCGTTGCGGACCTTGATCGCCCGGACGTAATCGGCCTGAACGACTCACGTACGGCAGGTGTACTGCTCTGCCGCCCATCTTGCCTGTTCGCACCGGCATTCGTCATGGCCGCCCACGTCCGTCCCCGCCCCGCTCTTTAATTTGCATTGCAGATGCAAGTTTAACTACCGTGCAGGTGTCCGAGCGTCGTTCCCACCGAGGCCGAGGAGCCCCCCGATGCTGTCCGAGCAGTCCGCAACCACCGTCCGCGCCACCCTCCCCGCCGTGGGCGCGGCCCTCGGCGAGATCACCGAGCGCTTCTACGCCGGGCTGTTCGCCGCCCGTCCCGAGCTGCTGCGCGATCTGTTCAACCGCGGCAACCAGGCCGCCGGCACCCAGCGCGAGGCGCTGGCCGGATCCATCGCCGCCTTCGCGGCGCACCTGCTGGAGCACCCGGACCGGCGCCCGGACGCGCTGCTGGGCCGCATCGCCCACAAGCACGCCTCGCTGGGCGTCACGCCCGAGCAGTACGCGCTCGTCCACGAGCACCTCTTCGCCGCCATCGCCGACGTGCTCGGCGAGGCCGTCACCCCCGAGGTCGCGGCCGCCTGGACCGAGGTCTACTGGCTGATGGCGAACGCGCTGATCGCGATCGAGAAGCGGCTGTCCGAGGAGACCCGCGAACCCGGACACCGGGAGTGGGAGGTCGTGGCACGGGTCACGGAGACCGCCGACGTCGTCACCTTCCGGCTGCGGCCCGTCGACGGCGGCCCGGTGCCCGCCTTCCGGGCGGGGCAGTACGTCTCCGTGCAGGTCGAACTCCCCGACGGCGCCCGCCAGATACGGCAGTACAGCCTCTCCGGCGCACCCGACGCCACGCAGCGGCAGATCAGCGTCAAGCGGGAGCCCGGCACACCGGGACCCGAGGGCGAGGTCTCCAACCACCTGCACGCGCACGTGGTGGAGGGCAGCGTCCTTCGGCTGTCGGCGCCCCGCGGCGACCTCGTGCTCGACGGCACCGCCGGCACCCCGCTGCTGCTCGCCTCCGCGGGCATCGGCGTGACCCCGATGATCTCGATGCTGGCGCAGCTCGCGGACGCCGGGCACCCGGCTCCGGTCACCGTCGTGCACGGCGACCGCTCCCCCGCCCACCACGCCCTGCGCGACGACCACGAGGCCTACGCGGCGAAGCTGCCTGAGGCGGCGGTCCACTTCTGGTACCAGGACGACGCCGCCGGGGCCGCCCGCCCGGGCCTGGTCGACCTGACCGATGTCGCCGTCCCCCCGGGCACGCGCGCGTACCTGTGCGGTCCGCTGCCGTTCATGCGGGCGGTCCGGGGACAGCTGCTCGACAAGGGGGTGGCCGCCGCGGACATCCACTACGAGGTGTTCGGCCCGGACCTGTGGCTGGCGGGGGCCGCCTGACACCAGGACGCGCGGGGGCGGGGGCGGGCGGCCCGGGCTGGGTACGACGGGCGGCCCGTCCAGGCGCGTGTGGCCGGGAGGTCCGGGCTAGGCCCGGGGGGCGGCCCGTCCGGGCGTGTTCGAGGGCGTCGTCGCCGTCGGCAGCGAGCGCCGGCGGGTCTCCTCGCCGGACGGCGGCGCGTCGGACACGGCCTGGACGAAGGACCGCAGGAGGGGCGTCTCCGCTGCCGTACGCCAGACCAGGGCCCACCGGCAGGGCGGGGCGTCGGTGATCGGCACGAAGGCTAGGTGGGGCCAGGGGTAGAAGTCGGCCGCCTCGGCGGAGACCGCGGCCACGGCGTCGCCGGTGGCGACCGTGTTGAGGATCTCCTGCCAGGTCGACACCTCGGGCCCGCGCGGGACGGGCCGCCCGGAGGGGGTGTGGAAGGGGTTGAGCGCCACCTCCATCGACACGGGCAGCGAACGGCCGGCCACGATCACGCAGTCGCCGAGGTCCTCCAGGACGACGGCCTCGCGCCGGGCGTAGGGGTGCGTGGTGCCGGTCATCAGCACGACCCGGGAGACGTGGACCACCGGCCCCACGGTGACATCGGGTTCGTCGACCGGCAGCCAGAGCACCGCGACGTCCACCTCGCCGGAGCGCAGCAGGTCGAGCGGGGCGGGCGGCTGGATCTCCCGGAACTGCACCCGGACCGTCGGCAGCCTGTCCTGGAACCGTGCCACGGCGTCCGCGAGCATCCAGGAGTGCGGGCCCATCGTGCCGAGGGTCAGCGCCTGTGTCCCGTGGGCGGCGGCGGTGGCGGCCGCGATGCCCTCGGTGATCTCCCGGTACCCCGCGCCGAGATGACGGTGCAGCAGCTCGCCCAGCGGGGTCAGGCGCACCACGCGGCTGGTGCGCTCGAACAGCAGGCCCCCGATCCGCCGCTCCTGCTTCTTGATCGACTGGCTGACCCGGGCCTGGGTGACATGCAGCCGCCGCGCGGTGCGGCCGAAGTGCAGCTCCTCGGCCAGGGCGAGGAAGATCTCGATGTCGCGCAGCTCCACGTGCGGTCCTTCGGACGTATTAGCCGCCGGTTATGACTCGTTGCCGGGTTCATCGTTGATGGCCGGACGGGCGGTGCGCAAGGTGGGGGGATCACTCACTCGACGCCCAGGGGGACGGCATCCATGCGGAAGATCCTCAACACGGCACACCTCTACATGGTCATCGGTGTGGTCAGCGGCCTGTACTACCGCGAGCTCACCAAGGCCGAGGACTTCACCGGCGACACCCAGCTCGCCGTCGTGCACACCCATCTCCTGGCCCTCGGCATGCTGTTCTTCCTCATCGTCCTGGTGCTGGAGAAGCAGTTCACCCTGACCTCCAGCCGGCTCTTCGGCTGGTTCTACTGGATCTACAACGCCGGTCTGGCGGTCACCGTCGCCATGATGACCCTGCACGGCTCGCTCACGGTGCTGGGGCACACGAGCGGCGAGGGCATCGCCATGGTCGCCGGGCTCGGCCACACGCTGCTGACCGCGGGGCTGGTGCTCCTCTTCGTCACGATCGGCAAGTGCCTGCCCGCCGCCGGATCCGGCGACAGCGCCGGCACCGGCGGGGACGAGGGTGAGGGTGCCGGCGGCGACCACGTCTCCGTCGCGGCGCGGCACACGGGTCACTGACCGGCGGGCCTCCACGTGCCGGCACCGGCGGCCGCGGACACCGCTCGGCGCGTCACGTCGGCCGGGAGATCTCCAGCAGCAGCGGGCCCGTCGGCGCCGCCACGATGTCCTCCAGCGTGACCGGGTCCAGCGAGGCGTAGAACGCCTCCTGGGCCCGGCGCAGGGCTCCGCGCAGCCCGCAGGCGGTGTTCAGGGGGCAGGGCGTGGCGCCCTCGCAGTCGACGACGTCGCCCGTGCCCTCGAAGCTGCGGACGACGGCGCCCACGGACTCCGTACGGCCCTTCGCGGTGAGCGCGAGTCCGCCGCCCCGGCCGCGGCGGGCGTCGAGCAGCCCCATGTGCTGGAGTTCGGCGACGACCTTGGCGGTGTGGGTGTACGGCACGTCCATGTCCGCCGCCACCTCGCGGGTCGTGGGACTGGACCCGTCGGTGACGGCGAGCCGCATGAGGACGCGCAGGGCGAGATCGGTGGAACGCAGCAGCCGCATACCCACAGGGTAGATAATGCGCAAATTATCTGCCCCGCGGGATCGCCCCGCCGGATCGCCCCGCCGGATCGCCCGGCCCGATCGTATCGATCCGGACTTTCCTGTGACCTCTCTACGAGTGGCCGGGGCCGTCCCATTACGATCAGCGGACCCGATGGACCCCGTCGTCCCGCCCCTTTCCCCAGAAGGACATCCCATGGCTTCCGCCAAGAAGAGCAGCGGCGCGGCGCGCCAGGCCCGTATAGCGGAGATGCGACGTGCCGAGCAGGCCCGTGAGCGGCGCAACCGGATCCTCGTGGTCGCGGCGAGCGCGGTCGTGGTCGCCGGGCTCGTGGCCGGTGGCGTGTTCGTCGTGCGGTCGCAGTCCGGCGACGACACGGCGAGCGACGCGAAGACCTCGGGGCACTTCGTCACCGGCAAGGACGGGGTGAAGACGTGGAAGGGGACGCTGGGCCGGACCCACGTCGCCAAGACCGTGAAGTACCCGACCGAGCCGCCGGTCGGCGGGGACCACAACCAGGTCTGGATGAACTGCAACGGTGACGTCTACGCCAAGGCGCTGAACGACATGAACGCCGTGCACTCGCTGGAGCACGGCGCGGTGTGGGTGACGTACAACAGCAAGGCCGCCAAGGCCGACGTCGACGCGCTGGCGGCGAAGGTGAAGAAGACGCCGTACACGCTGATGAGCCCCGACGACGGCCAAAAGGACCCGATCATGCTGACCGCGTGGGCGAACCAGCGCACGGTGACGAGCGCGAGCGACCCGGACGTCGACGCGTTCTTCGAGAAGTTCGTCCAGGGCGCGCAGACCCCCGAGCCGGGTGCGGCCTGCACGGGTGGGCTCTCGCAGTGAGGCACGTCGGACTGGTCGCGGGGGCCGCGGCGGCGTTGCTCGTCGCGGCCGGCGCGATCACCTACTCGGTCGCCGAGGAGCACGGCTCCGGGGACGCCGTCCCCACCGCGGACTCCGCGGACGCCGGGTTCGCGCGGGACATGGCGGTGCACCACCAGCAGGCCGTCGAGATGTCGTACATCGTGCGCGACCGCACGAAGGACCCCGAACTGCGGCGGCTCGCCTACGACATCGCGCAGACGCAGGCCAACCAGCGCGGCATGCTGCTGGGCTGGCTCGACCTGTGGGAGCTGCCGAAGGTGTCCTCCGACGCGCCGATGACGTGGATGGGCATGGGCGACATGGCCTCCGGCAAGGACGGCGCGCTGATGCCGGGCATGGCGACCAACACCGAGATGAAGAAGCTCGGCACGCTCAGCGGCAAGCAGGCCGAGGTCTTCTACCTCCAGCTCATGACGGACCATCACAAGGGCGGTATCCACATGGCCGAGGGCTGTGTCGCCAAGTGCGCGGTCGGGGTGGAGAAGCGGCTCGCGCAGGGCATGGTCGACTCACAGCAGTCGGAGATCGATCTGATGGCGGACATGCTCAAGGAGCGCGGCGCGACGGCGCGTTCGTAGCACGGCCCGGTCGAAGGCAGCGCGGCGCGACGGCGCGTTCGCAGCACGGCCCGGTCGGGGGCAGCCCGCCGCGGACCGGACCAAAGCCTCAAATCAGCACGGACAGCGCTTCCTTGGGGTCTTCTTGGTCTGTTTATTCCCCTGACATGAACGGTTCATCGAAAGAGTGGCCACCACGAGTGATCCACTCGCCACGAACCGCACAGGGGGTTCCATGAGATCCAACCGCGCCAAGGTGCGCGCCGGCGTGAGCCTGGCAGCGACACTGCCGATGCTCGCGGGCGCGCTGGCGATCGGCATACCCGCGGCGCAGGCCGTGGACAACCCGGGCCGCGACACGCTCGCGGGCACCAAGCCCGCCTGGGCCACGGCCAAGGCCGACAAGGGCGCGACGTCGAACGCCGCCCAGGTCTCCGCCCGGGTCTACCTGGCCGGCCGGGACGCGGCCGGTCTCGCCGCGTACGCGAAGGCCGTGTCCGACCCGGCCTCCGCCGCCTACGGCACGTATCTGAGCGACGACCAGGCCCAGGCCCGCTTCGGCGCGAGCCCGGCCCAGGTGAAGGCGGTCAAGTCCTGGCTGGAGTCGGCCGGACTGAAGGTCACGGGCACGACGCGGCACTACGTCTCCGTCACCGGTGACGTGGCCGCCGCCGAGAAGGCGTTCGGCACCCAGCTGCACAACTACGCCAAGGGCTCGCGGACCTACCGCGCGCCGCAGAAGGCGGCCTCGGCGCCCGAGGCGCTGGACGGCGCCGTCCTGACCGTCACCGGCCTGGACAACGCCCCGCACCGGGCGAGCGCCAAGGACCAACTGCCGCCGCCGGACGCCGTGTTCAAGAACGCCGGGCCGTTCTCCTCGTACTACGGCTCGAACATCGCGGCCACCCTGCCGAAGGCGTACGGCAAGAAGATCCCGTACGCCGTCCAGGGCTACACCGGCAAGCAACTGCGCGCCGCCTACGGCGCGGGCGGCTACACCGGCAAGGGCGTGCGTATCGCCATCACCGACGCGTACGCCTCGCCCACCATCGCCCACGACGTCGCCACCTACGCGAAGAAGCACGGCGACGCGGGCTGGAAGACCGGCCAGCTGCGCCAGGTGCTGCCCGGCACCTACACGAAGACCGAGGAGTGCGGGGCCGCCGGCTGGTACGGCGAGGAGACCCTCGACGTCGAGGCCGTGCACGCGGTCGCGCCCGCCGCCCAGGTCACCTACGTGGGCGCCGCGTCCTGCTACGACGACGACCTGCTCGACTCGCTCAGCAAGATCGTCGACAACCACCTGGCCGACATCGTCTCCAACTCCTGGGGCGACATCGAGGCCAACCAGACGCCGGACCTCGCCGCCGCCTACGACCAGGTCTTCCAGTTCGGCGCGGTCGAGGGCATCGGCTTCTACTTCTCCTCCGGCGACAACGGCGACGAGGTCGCCAACACCGGGACGAAGCAGGTCGACACCCCGGCCAACTCGGCATGGGTGACGGCGGTCGGCGGTACCTCGCTGGCGGTCGGCAAGGGCGACACGTACCTGTGGGAGACCGGCTGGGGCACCGAGAAGGCCACCCTGTCGGCCGACGGGAAGAGCTGGACGGACTTCCCCGGCGCGTTCACCTCGGGCGCGGGCGGCGGCACCAGCGCGACGGTGGCGGAGCCCTTCTACCAGAGGGGTGTCGTCCCGAACGCGCTCGCCAAGGCCAACAGCGCCGCCGGCAACCGCGTGGTCCCGGACATCTCCGCGATCGCCGACCCGAACACCGGCTTCAAGGTCGGCCAGACGCAGACCCAGGCGGACGGGACCGAGGCGTACAGCGAGTACCGCATCGGCGGCACCTCGCTGGCCGCGCCGGTCATCGCGGCCGTGCAGGCTCTCGCCCAGGAGGCCCGCGGCGGCAAGGCGCTCGGCTTCGCCAACCCGTCGATCTACGCGAAGTACGGCACGAAGGCGTACCACGACGTCACGGACCACCCGACCGGCTCCGGACTGGCCGTCGCCCGACTGGACTTCGTGAACGGCTACGACGCCACCGACGGCCTGGCCACCTCGGTGCGCAGCCTCGGCGCGGACAGCTCTCTGAAGGCCGTGAAGGGCTACGACGACGTGACCGGCGTGGGCTCGCCCGCGAACGGCTACGTCCAGTCGTACCGTCGCCACTGAGCCACGGGCGGCACACCGCACGCGAAGGGGCGCGGGACGCTGTCGTTCCGCGCCCCTTCGCGTGCGCGGGGAAGGCCCCGTCACCCCATCGCGTCGCTCTGACGATTACACTGGACCCGTGCCTCCTCTGAACTTCCGGTCGCTCTACCAGCACGGCTTCGCGCGCGTCGCCGCCTGCACGGGCCACACCGTCATCGCGGACCCGCACGCCAACGCCGAGGCGGTCCTCCGCCAGGCCCGCAGGTGCGCCGGGGAGGGGGTCGCCGTCGCCGTCTTCCCGGAGATGGGACTGTGCGGCTACTCGATCGAGGACCTGCTGCTCCAGGACGCGCTGCTCGACCAGGTCGAGGAGGCGCTCGGGACGGTGGTGGCGGGCTCGGCGGAACTGCTGCCGGTCCTGGTCGTGGGTGCCCCGCTGCGCCACCGCAACCGGGTCTACAACTGCGCGGTGCTCGTGCACCGCGGCCGGATCCTCGGTGTCGTGCCCAAGTCCTACCCGCCGAACTACCGGGAGTTCTACGAGCGCCGGCAGATCGCCGCGGGCGACGACGAGCGCGGCGGCACGATCCGGGTCGGCGGGGAGTCGGTGCCGTTCGGCGTGGACCTGCTGTTCGCCGCGGACGACGTCCCGGGCCTGGTGCTGCACACGGAGATCTGTGAGGACATGTGGGTGCCGGTGCCGCCGAGCACCGAGGCGGCCCTCGCGGGCGCCACCGTCCTCGCCAACCTCTCCGGCAGCCCGATCACGGTCGGCCGGGCCGAGGACCGCAGGCTGATGTGCCGTTCGGCGTCCTCGCGCTGCATCGCCGCGTACGTCTACGCGGCGGCCGGCCTGGGCGAGTCGACCACCGACCTGTCCTGGGACGGCCAGACGATGATCTACGAGAACGGGGCGCTGCTGGCCGAGTCCGACCGCTTCCCGCTCGACGACCAGTTCGCCGTGGCCGACGTGGACCTCGACCTGCTGCGGCAGGAGCGGCTCCGGACGGGCAGCTTCGACGACAACCGGCGCACCCACGCCGCCCGCACCGCGGACTTCCGGACGGTGTCGTTCCGGCTGGACCCGCCGACCGGCGACCTGGGACTGCGGCGCCGCGTCGAGCGCTTCCCGTTCGTGCCCGCGGACCCCGACCGGCTGGCCCAGGACTGCTACGAGGCGTACAACATCCAGGTCGCGGGGCTCCAGCAGCGGCTCGCGGCGATCGGTGGCCCGAAGGTGGTCATCGGGGTGTCCGGCGGTCTCGACTCCACGCACGCGCTGATCGTCGCCGCCCGCGCGATGGACCGGGCGGGCCGCCCGCGCGGCGACATCCTCGCCTTCACCCTGCCCGGCTTCGCCACCAGCGACCACACCAAGAACAACGCGCACGAGCTGATGCGCTCCCTCGGCGTCACCGCGGCCGAGCTGGACATCACGCCGACCGCCCGGCTGATGCTGAAGGAGATGGGCCACCCCTTCGCCGCCGGCGAGGCGGTCTACGACGTCACCTTCGAGAACGTGCAGGCCGGACTGCGCACCGACTACCTGTTCCGGCTCGCCAACCAGCGCGGCGGCATCGTGCTCGGCACCGGTGACCTCTCGGAGCTGGCGCTCGGCTGGTCCACGTACGGCGTGGGCGACCAGATGAGCCACTACAACGTCAACTCGGGTGTGCCCAAGACGCTGATCCAGCATCTGATCCGCTGGGTCATCGGCAGCCACCAGTTCGGCGAGGACACCGACCGGACGCTCGCCGCGATCCTCGACACCGAGATCAGCCCGGAGCTGGTGCCGGGCGAGGAGATGCAGTCCACCGAGTCCAAGATCGGCCCGTACGCGCTGCACGACTTCACGCTCTTCCACGTGCTGCGCTACGGCTTCCGGCCGTCGAAGATCGCCTTCCTGGCCTGGCACGCGTGGCACGACCCGGCCCGCGGTGCCTGGCCGCCGGGTTTCCCCGAGGCCGAACGGGTGGCGTACGACCTGCCGGAGATCCGGCGCTGGCTGGAGGTGTTCTGCCGGCGCTTCTTCGGGTTCGCGCAGTTCAAGCGCTCGGCCATGCCGAACGGGCCGAAGGTCTCGGCCGGTGGTTCGCTCTCACCGCGCGGCGACTGGCGCGCGCCGTCCGACGGCACGGCCGGGACCTGGCTGCGCGACCTCGCCCGCTTCGACCCACCGGAGCCGGGCCGCTGACCCCGCCCACGGGCCGGGCCGTGGGCGTTCAGTGGTGGAGGACGCCAGGGCGGTCGACCACGTGCGTGGCGACCACGCGTTCCCGCCCGGCCGGCGCGGCCGTGCGGCGGGCGTCCACCGCGTAGGCGACGGCCGCCACCGCGAGGCCCAGCACCGCGAGCCCCGCCCCGGCGAGTGCCGGGGAGGTCACGCCGAAGCCCGCCGCCAGGGCCAGCCCGCCGATCCAGGCGCCGCCGGCGTTCGCCAGGTTGAAGGCGGCCTGGTTGGCGGAGGACGCCAGGGACGGCGCCGCCGTCGCCTTCTCCATGACCATCAGCTGGAGCGGCGACCCGGTGACGAACGCGGCGACACCGAGCAGGATCACCGCCAGGCCCGCGCTCCACTCCGTACGCATCAGCAGCGGGAAGACCGCCAGCACGGCGACCAGCGCGGCCAGGCCGCCGAAGAGCGTGCGGCGCATCGCGTGGTCCGCGAGGCGTCCGCCGAGCAGGTTGCCCACGGTGGCGCCAACGCCGAACAGCGCCAGCAGCAGCGTCACGCTGGAGTCGGCGTACCCGGCGGCGTCGGTGAGCATCGGCGTGATGTAGCTGTACGCGGAGAACAGCGCGCCGAAGCCCGCGACCGTCGTGCCGAGCGCCAGCCACACCGGCAGGGACCGCAGCGCGGCCAGTTCGCCGCGCAGCCCGGTGGCGGCCGCGTGCCCGTGGTCGCGCGGGATCAGCAGCGCCAGCGAGACGATCGCCGCGAGCCCGATCGCGCTGACACCGAGGAACGTGGCCCGCCAGCCGAGGTGCTGGCCCATGAGGGTGGCGACCGGGACGCCCGCGATGTTGGCGACGGTCAGGCCGAGGAACATCAGCGAGACAGAACGGGCCCTGCGCTCCGGGCCCACCATGGTCGTCGCGACGACCGCGCCGACGCCGAAGAAGGCGCCGTGCGGGAGACCGCTGAGGAAGCGGGCGGCCAGCAGGTAGTGGTAGTCGGGGGCGAGGGCGGAGAGGGCGTTGCCGGCCACGAACAGGGCCATCAGACCGATGAGGACACTACGGCGGGACAGCCGCGCGGTGGCCGCGGCCAGCAGCGGGGCGCCGACGACGACACCGAGCGCGTAGGCGGAGACGAGGTGTCCGGCGCCGGGGATGGAGATGTGCAGGTCGTCCGCGACCTCGGGGAGCAGCCCCATCATCACGAACTCGGTCGTCCCGATGCCGAAGGCACCGACGGCGAGGGCGAGCAGGGCCAGGGGCATGAGGGGCCTTTCGAAGGGAGTTCCGTACCTCGTATGTTCAAGTACGGAACAAAGTCTCTCAGGCCGAGTATTCCAGTGGGTGACGACGAGGTTGCGACGGAATCTCAGGAGCCGTCCGCTGGGGACGGAATCTCAGGAGCCGTCTGTGGCCAGGTTCACACGCGCCGCCACCGGCAGGTGGTCGCTGCCGGTGGCCGGCAGCGACCACGAACTGACCGGCTCCACGCCCTGCACCATGATCTGGTCGATCCGCGCCATCGGGAACGACGCCGGCCAGCTGAACCCGAAGCCGCTGCCCGCCGCGCCCTGCGTGGAGCGCATCTGCGAGGTGACGGCGGTGAGCGCGCGGTCGTTCATGGTGCCGTTGAGGTCGCCGAGCAGGATCTTCCGGCCCAGCTTCTCGTCCGCGATCGCCTCGCCCAGCGCGTCGGCGCTCTTGTCGCGCTGACGCGCGGTGAACCCGGCGTTCATCTTCACCCGCACCGACGGCAGGTGGGCGACGTACACCGCGACCTCGCCCGCCGGGGTCGCCACCGTCGCCCGCATCGCCCGGATCCAGCCCAGCTTGATGTCGACGGCCGCGACCGCGCTCAGCGGGTACTTGCTCCACAGCCCGACGGTGCCCTGCACCGAGTGGTACTTGTACGTCGGCGTCAGCGCCTTCTCGTACGTCGGGACCGCCGACGCCTTCAGCTCCTCCAGGGCCAGCACGTCCGCGCCGGACGCGGCGACCTCACGGGCGGTGCCCTCGGGGTCGGCGTTGTCGGCGTTGACGTTGTGGGTGGCCACCATGAGGTCGCCGCCGGCGGCCGACTTGTCGGTGAGCAGACCGCCGAAGAGGTTCAGCCACACGATCGCTGGCAGCAGCACCGCGATCAGCGCGGTCGCGGACCTGCGCACCAGCGCCAGGACGAGCAGCACCGGCACGAGCACCCCGCACCAGGGCAGGAACGTCTCCGTGAGGCTGCCGAGGTTGCCGATGGTGTTCGGGATGCGCGAGTGCAGCAGCATCACCAGGGCCAGCAGCAGCGCGATGGCCGCGAGGACGAGGCCGCGCCGCCAGATCCGCGGGTCGCCGCGCCAGCCGCCGATCAGACGCCCGGCCAGGCGCCGGAGCCGGGAGCCCCGGCGCTGGTCCCCCGAGCCGCCGTTGTCCGTCTCCGCCACATACGCCTGCTGCGCCATACCGTCGCCTCACTACCTGCCGAGCACACCGTCGTCCCCCCACGTCCCTATGACCCTAGGGGATGATCGGCTCCGATCCCCGCCGCCCCATGACGGCCGTACGGGCACGAAGACGCCCGGGGCGGCGCCGGGAGTTCCGCTTACGGACCGGACCGGGGGGTCTGTGACGAAACGCGCACATTCGGGCCGGGGCTTGCCGTTTGGGAACAGTTCACCCCGCGGCACCGGGCCGGTCCGCACGACAGAGCCCGGTCAGGACAACCGAGTTCGCGGGCCGGGCGGGACGACCGGGCGCAGTCCCTGGAGCAGCGTGTCGACCACCCGCTGGGCGAGATCCTCGGGCAGGTCGCCGTCCGGGCGCATCACGGAGCGGACGAGCATGGGGCCGATGAACAGGTCGTTGGCGAGCTCCACGTCGATGTCGGCGCGCAGTTCGCCGTTCTCCTGGCCCCGGCGCAGGATCTCGGCGGCGAGCCGGCGCCGGGGGGCGATGACGGTGCTGTCGTAGGCGGCCCAGATCGTCGGGCAACTCTTCATCTGGACGTGCACGTTGTACAGGATGGCCGAGGAGCGGCTGGCCAGGCCGCGTCGGCGCTGCGACTCCAGCAGGACGATCAGGTCGTCGCGCATCGAGGTGCCGGGGAGCACGGGGTCGGGGGGCTCGGCGGCGCGCAGCACGTCGACGAACAGGGCCTCCTTGCCGCTCCAGCGGCGGTAGATGGTGGCCTTGCCGACGCCGGCGGTGCGGGCGATGCGCTCTATCGACAGCTCCGCCAGCGACACCCCGTCCTCGAGGAGCTTCATCACGCCCTCCATGATGGCGCGCTCCACGGCCTCGCTCCGGGGGCGCCCTCTGGCGGGGGCCCCCGAAGCGGTGTTGGTGTCGGCGAGGCTCACTGTCGTCCGTCCCTTCGTCGCGCTGGGATGATTCTCGGTGATTCCCCCCGGCTTATTGAGGTCTGCCCCCCGGACCACCGTCCGTTACTCTCCCGCCACCACCAATTCCGTCTCCTTCTCGTCCTGCTGACCGGACGTCGGCCGGCCCGGCAGGAACAGCGCCACGACGGCCGCGCCCACGAGGGCGATGCCGGCGCCGCACAGCGCGGTGACGTGCATCGCGTGCAGGAACGCGTCGTTGGCGGGCGTGACCAGGGCCTCGCCCCGGGCACCCAGCTTGGCGGCGACGCCCAGTGTGGCCTCGATGGACTCGCCGGCCGTGTCGCGCAGCCCGGGCGGCAGCGCGCCGAGCTTGTCCTCGACGCCGCTGCGGTAGGAGGCCGACAGGACCGAGCCGAGGACGGCGATGCCGAGCGCGCCGCCGACCTGCCGGAAGGTGTTGCTGAGCGCGGACGCGGAGCCGGCCTTCTCGCGGGGCAGGGCCTGCATGATGACGACGCTGGTCGGCGTCATGATGTGCGCCATGCCGGTGCCCATGAGGAAGAAGACGACCTCCAGCAGCCAGATCGGCGTGTCCACCTCGAACGAGGCGAACGCGGCCAGCGTCGCCGCGATCAGGAGCATGGCGCCCGTGGTCGTGGCCTTGATGCCGATGCGGTCGACGACCAGCCGGGCCCGGGGCGCGAAGATCATCTGGGCGGCGGCGAGCGGCAGCATCAGCAGGCCGGTCTGGAGCGGCGAGTAGCCGCGCACGCTCTGGGTGTAGAAGACGGAGAAGAAGGTCACGCCCATCAGCGCGAAGAAGACCAGCGCGATGACGGCGATCGCCGCCGAGAAGACCTTGTTCTGGAAGTACGTGATGTCGATGGACGGATGGTCGCTGCGCTTCTCGAACACCACGAAGGCGGCGAGGACGGCGAGACCGGCGGCGACGGTCGCCAGCACGGTGGGATCCGTGAAGTCGGCGAGCTGGCCGCCCTTGATGATGCCGTAGACGAGCAGGACCAGGCCGACGACGGACAGGACCACGCCGACGGGGTCGATACGGCCGGGGTTCGGGTCCCGGGAGTCGGGCACCAGCCACACCATCAGCCCGATCGCGAGCACCACGATCGGCACGTTGATGAGGAAGACCGAGCCCCACCAGAAGTGGTCGAGCAGCACACCGCCGGTGATCGGGCCGATGGCGATGGCCAGGCCCACGCCGCCGGCCCAGATGCCGATGGCCTTCGGCTGCTCGTCCCGCTCGAACACGTTCATGAGGACGGCGAGCGTCGCGGGCATCACGAAGGCGGCGCCCAGGCCCATCACCGCGCGGAAGACGATCAGCTGACTGGGCGAGCCGGACTCGGCGGCGAGGGCCGAGCCGATGCCGAAGACGACGAGACCGCCGAGGAGGACCAGTTTGCGGCCGAGACGGTCGCCGAGCAGTCCGGCGGTGAACAGCAGGCCCGCGAAGACCAGGGTGTAGGCGTTGATCGCCCACTCCAGCTGGCTCTGCGTGGCGCCCAGGCCGGTGGGCGCCGGGGTCGAGATCGTCTTGATCGCGACGTTCAGGATGGAGTTGTCGAGGACGACGATCAGCAGGCTGAGCATCAGCACACCGAGGATCGCCCAGCGTCGCCGGTGCACCTCTTCCGGTATTCGGGAGGCCGGGACGGCAGGAGTAGTCATGGTGGCGAGCCTAGGCGCGTTCCGATACGAGACCGTCTCGTATCGGAAATCCTTTACCGAGACCTTACGCGGGCCGGGACACCGGCCCGATCGTCGGCCCGGACAGCGACCCGGACGTCGGCCCGAACGTCGGCTGGAACCTCACAGGGGGTCCCCTGGCCCTCCCCGACGCGAGGTGCCACCATGGAGGCGATCCGGGGACACCGTGAGGGTGCCTCGAGATGACGTAAGGAGCCGTTGCAATGACGCAGCTTTCGGCTGCCCAGACGAAGCCCTCCGACGGCAGCAAAGCGCTGTACGGGGGGAAGGGCACACGCCGTATCACCGTTCGTGACCTCGCCACCGCCAAGGAACGCGGCGAGAAGTGGCCCATGCTCACCGCCTACGACGCGATGACCGCGTCCGTCTTCGACGAGGCCGGGATCCCGGTCATGCTCGTCGGCGACTCCGCGGGCAACTGCCACCTCGGGTACGAGACCACCGTGCCCGTGACCCTCGACGAGATGACCATGCTGTCGGCCGCGGTCGTGCGCGGCACCCAGCGCGCCCTCATCGTCGGCGACCTCCCCTTCGGCTCCTACCAGGAGGGCCCGGTGCAGGCGCTGCGCTCGGCGACCCGGCTGGTGAAGGAGGCGGGGGTCGGCGCCGTCAAGCTGGAGGGCGGCGAAAGGTCCCATGAGCAGATCCGGCTCCTTGTGGAGTCCGGCATCCCGGTGATGGCCCACATCGGCCTCACCCCGCAGTCCGTCAACGCCATGGGCTACCGGGTCCAGGGCCGCGGCGAGGAGGCCGCCCAGCAGTTGCTGCGCGACGCGAAGGCCGTGCAGGACGCGGGCGCGTTCGCGGTCGTGCTGGAACTGGTCCCGGCGGAGCTCGCGGCCGAGGTGACCCGGGTCCTGCACATCCCGACGGTCGGCATCGGCGCGGGACCGGAGACGGACGCGCAGGTGCTGGTGTGGACCGACATGCTGGGGCTGACCGGCGGCCGGGTACCGAAGTTCGTCAAGAAGTACGCCGACCTGCGTGAGGTCATGGGCAACGCGGCCAAGGCGTTCGCCGAGGATGTCGTCGGCGGGACGTTCCCGCTCGAGGAGCACTCCGTCCACTAGCACCGCCCTTCGAAGCCATCGCCGCACCACGCAGCCCCGCCGACCATCCCCCATCGGCGGGGCTGCGCCCCTTCCGCCGGCGTCGTCGGTACGGGTGTCGGCGGCCTGTGGGCGCTGTCGGTGCGGGTGTCGGCGGCCTGTAGGTGGTTTGTCGGTGGCGGCTGGCACTGTCATCGGCATGACGCGAATCGACAAGAACCCCGCCGGCGGGCAGGCCGCCGTCACCGTACGGGGGCTGGTGAAGCACTTCGGGGAGACCAAGGCGCTGGACGGCGTCGACCTGGACGTGCGCGAGGGCACCGTGATGGGGGTCCTCGGACCGAACGGCGCCGGGAAGACCACCCTCGTCCGCATCCTGTCCACGCTCACCGCTCCCGACGCCGGACACGCCACCGTCGCCGGCTACGACGTACTGCGGCAGCCGCGGCAGCTGCGCCGGGTGATCGGACTGACCGGGCAGTACGCCTCGGTGGACGAGAAGCTCCCCGGCTGGGAGAACCTCTACATGATCGGGCGGCTGCTCGACCTGTCGCGCAAGGACGCCCGGACCCGTGCCGACGAACTGCTGGAGCGGTTCTCGCTCACCGAGGCGGCCAAGCGCCCGACGAGCACGTACTCCGGCGGTATGCGGCGCCGGCTGGACCTGGCGGCCTCGATGATCGGGCGCCCTGCCGTCCTCTTCCTCGACGAGCCGACCACCGGACTCGACCCGCGCACCCGCAACGAGGTGTGGAGCGAGGTCAAGGCCATGGTCGGGGACGGTGTCACCGTCCTGCTGACCACCCAGTACATGGAGGAGGCCGAGCAGCTCGCCTCCGAACTGACCGTGGTCGACCGCGGCAAGGTGATCGCGAACGGCGCCATCGACGAGCTGAAGGCCCGGGTCGGCGGACGGACCCTGCGCGTGCGGCCGGTCGATCCGCTGGAGCTGCGCCCGCTCGCCGGGATGCTCGACGAACTGGGCATCACCGGGCTCGCCACGACGATCGTGGACGCGGCCAACGGCGACCTGCTCGTGCCCATCCTGAGCGACGAGCAGCTGACCGCCGTGGTCGGCGCGGTCACCGCACGCGGTATCACGCTCTCCTCCATCAGCACCGAACTGCCCAGCCTGGACGAGGTGTTCCTGTCCCTCACCGGCCACCGCGCCAGTGCCCCGCAGGACGCCACGCCCGCCGAAGACCGCGAGGAGGTCGCCGTATGAGCGCCGCCACTCTCCAGCCGGCCGATCTCAAGGCCGACGCGCCGATCGGTCCGCGCGCCCATCTGCGCCACACCGGCGCCCTGATCCGCCGCAACCTGCTGTGGATCCGCCAGGACCCGGAGTCGATGTTCGACGCCATCCTGTTCCCGGTCATCTTCACGTTGCTGTTCGTGTACGTCTTCGGCGGCTCCATCGGGCAGTCGCTCGGCGGCGGCCAGCAGGCGTACGTGCAGTACGTCGTGCCCGGCCTGATGGCCATGATGGGCATGAACATGGCCCAGGGAGTGGGCACCGGCTTCAACACCGACTTCAACTCCGGTGTCATGGACCGGTTCCGGTCCCTGCCGATCGGGCGCGGCTCGGTGCTGTTCGCCAAGATCGCGGTGGAACTCATGCGGATGCTGATCGCGACCGCGGTGCTCATGATCGTCGGCGTCCTGGTCGGCTTCGACATCACCAACTGGCCCGGTCTGTTCGCCTCCGTGGGGCTGTCCGCGATCTTCGGCTCGGCCCTGATGTGGGTGTTCCTCACCCTCGGCGTGATCATGAAGAGCGCGCAGTCCGTGCAGGCGATGGGCTTCCTGGTGCTGATGCCGCTCCAGTTCGGCTCGTCCATCTTCGCGCCGACCCAGTCGATGCCGGGCTGGCTGCAGAACTTCACCGACTACAACCCGCTCTCCTCGCTCGCGGACGCCGCGCGCGGGCTGATGGTGGGCGGTCCGGTCGCGCACGGTCTGTGGGTGACGCTGGGCTGGTCGGTGGCGCTCACCGCGGTGATGGCTCCGGTCGCGATCCACAAGTTCCGTACCAAGAGCTGACACACCGGCCCGCCGGCGTACGCGTCACGCGCGGTTCGGGGCACAGCGGGGCGGCGGACTCCCGAGAGGGGAGCCCGCCGCCCCGCCCGTACGTCCCCCGCGCGGGGCGGCGGGCGGCACCGGACCGGCGAGCGGCGCTCACACCAGGGCCGCGGCCTCCTCGTAGGAGAGTCCGGCGCCTCGCGCGTACGCCGTCTCGTACTCCGCCTCGCCCAGGGCGCCGCGGGTGAACTCCACCGCCCGGACCAGCGCCGCGGTCTCCAGACTGCTGGCGACATGGCCGGCGGGCAGGAGCGCGGCGGCGGCGCCCAGGCAGCGGGCCGCGTCGTGGGCGCGGCTGCCGCCGTCGGCCCCGCTGAGGGCGATCGCGGCGACGGACAGGTAGGCGGAGCGCATATGGGGGGCGATGGTCTGCGCCAGGCGGTCGCTCGCCTTTTCCAGGGCGCGCCGAATGGTGACGAGGGCCTCCTCGTAATGTCCGTCGACCGCGTCCAGCCAGGCTTCCGCGCCCAGGATGACGGCGTCGAAGACCACGAAGTTGGACAGTCCGAACTCCTGGCGCAGCAGCCGGACGTGCTCGCGCGCCTCGGCCGTACGGCCGGTGATGCCCAGCCAGCCGGCCAGGAACAGCCGGGCGAAAGGTATCGCCTCGTGGGCGGCGCCGTCCTGCCCGTCGATCACCTCGCGCAGCATCCGCTCGCCCTGCTCGTGCCGCCCCGCCTCCAGCAGGGCGCTGCCGAGCCGGGCGGTGAGGAGCTCCACCTGGCCGCGGGCGCCCAGCCGGTCGGCGTGCTCGACGGCCGCCTCGTAGTCGGCGGCGGCGGACAGGTACGCGCCCTTGCGCTCATGGGCCTCGCCGCGGGCGGAGAGCGCCTCGGCGGTGCCCCAGGCGTCCCCGAGGCGCTCGAAGATCTCCAGCGACTCGTCGGCGTCCCGGGCCGCGTCGCCCACCCACTCGGTGCGGTTGGCCAGCAGGTTGGCCCGCATCTGGAGACTGCCGGCGAGCTCCCACTCGAAGCCCGGGGTGGCCCGGCAGGTGCGCACGGCGGCGTCGCCGATGACGCGGACGCGGTCCATGTCGCTGGTGAGCATCACGGCGAAGAACCAGAGCATCCCGGGGGCGCGGCAGATCTGCGGCATCCCGGGCTCGTAGGTCTCGGTGATGACGCGCAGCTTGGCCTGGGCCTGCGGGGTCTGCCAGGCGGCGAGCTCGGTCTCCATACAGGCGAGATGGGCGAGGTGCAGGCCGCGCCGGGCCTCGGCGAGGATCTCGCCGTTCATCGGCGGCGGCGCGTCCGTGCAGCGCTGCCACACCGGGGCGGCCGGGCGGACGGGCCCGGCGAACGGGTCGGGACCGAGGGTCATGACCTCGGTGCACCAGCTGCGGGCCTCGATGCGCAGATCGCGCATCTGCCAGTACCAGACGAGCGACAGGACGAGACACAGGCCTTCCTGCTCGTCGCGGGCGGCGACGGCGTGACGCAGCGCGGTGCGCAGGTTCTCGTACTCCGTCTGGAACCGTTCGATGGCGGCGCGCTGGCCGGGGCCGCGTAGCAACGGGTCGGTGGTGCGGGCCAGTTCGCGGTAGTACGTCAGATGCGCGCGCTCCGCCTCGGCGCGCTGCCCCGCCTCGTCGAGCCGCTCGCCCGCGTATTCGGCGACGGTCTCCAGGAGGCGGTAGCGCATCTCGCCGTCAGAAGCTCGTTCCGGTGCTCGCGGCGCCTCTTGGTCCGGCCCGTGTTCCGGCCCTCGCGCCGCGCCTTGTCCCGAACCGTGGTCCGGTCCCGCCACCGCGCCCTGTTCCTGGCCCTGTTCCGGTCGCGGCGCCGACGCGTGTTCCGGTCCCGGCGCCGCGCCCCGGTCCGAGGCGGGGGGAGACCCGGGGGACGACGCCGGCGCCGCCACCACCAGGGACTTGTCGACGAGGGAGCCCAGCGCCTCCAGCGCGGCCGGACCGCACACGGCCTCGGCGGCGGCGAGGTCGCAGCCGCCCGCGAAGACCGACAGGCGCCGCAGGACGTCCCGTTCGTCCTCGTCGAGCAGGTCCCACGACCAGTCGACGACCGCGCGCAGGGTCTGCTGGCGGGGCAGGACCGTACGGCTTCCGGAGGTGAGCAGCCGGAAGCGGTCGTCGAGCCGGTCGGCGATCTGCCGTGGCGTCAGCATCCGCAGCCGGGCGGCCGCGAGTTCGATGGCGAGGGGCAGCCCGTCGAGCCGTCGGCAGATCTCGGCACAGGCGCCGGGATCGTCCCCGACCCGGAATCCGGGTCGGGCGGCCGCGCCCCGCTCGGCCAGCAGCCGTAGGGCGACCGGCTCGGGCAGCGGCTCCACCGGCCGCAGCAACTCCCCCGGGACGCCCAGGGGTTCGCGGCTGGTGGCGAGCACGGTCAGCTCCGGGCAGCGCTCCAGCAGCTCCTCGACGAGCCGGGCGGCCGCCTCGACGACATGTTCGCAGTTGTCGAGGACGATCAGCATGCGGCGTCTCGCGCAGTGCTCGACGAGCCGCTCCACGGGGTCGTCGTACCGGTCGGAGACGGCCGCCCTGATGCCCTCGGCGCCGGCGCCGTGCAGCACGGTCTCACGGGCGCCGATGGCGGTCAGCACGGCCTCCGGCACAGCGGCGGGGTCGTCGACGGGCGCGAGCTCGGCCAGCCACGCCCCGTCACGCGCCACGTCGCGCACCGCCTCGGCGGACTCCTGCGACAGCCGGGTCTTCCCGGCGCCGCCCGGTCCGAGCAGGGTGACGAGCCGCGCGCTCGCGAGGTCGCCCCGGATGGTCTCGATGTCGGCCTCGCGGCCGACGAACGAGGTGAGCCGGGCGCGCAGGTTGCCGAGCCGCGGGGTGCCGCGCGAGCCGTCGGCGGCCGGGCGCGCACCGGGCGCCGGCCGCGCCGCGGGCCGGGCCTCCGTCCGCGGGCTCAGCAACGCCGCGTGCAGCGCCCGCAGCTCCGGCCCCGGGTCGGAGCCCAGCCGGTCCGCGAGCAGCCGTCGTACGTCCTCGTAGGCGGCCAGCGCCTCGGCGGTGCGGCCCGCGTCGCGCAGGGCGCGCAGGCGCAGCGTCTGGAGCGGCTCGTCCAGGGGGTGGGCGTCGCACAGGGCGGTCAGCTCGGGCAGGCACTGGTCGGCCTGGCCGAGGGTGAGCGCGGCGGTGTGGCGGGCGCGCAGCGCGCCGAGGTGCCGGGCCTCCCAGCGGGCGGCCTGCGCGGCGCGGTCGGGGAGGTCGGCGAGGACGGGGCCGCGCCACAGGGCGAGGGCGTCGTCCAGGACGCCGGCGGCCTTCGCGGGGTCGTCGTCGGCCAGGGCGCGCAGGCCGTCGGCGGCCAGCCGGTCGAAGCGGTACAGGTCGATGTCGTCGGGTGCGGCGGTGAGCCGGTAACCGCCCTCGACGGAGGCCACCGCGTCCGCGCCGAGCGCCCGGCGCAGCCGGCCGACCAGCGCCTGGAGGGCGCCCGGGGCGTCGGCGGGCGGGTCGCCGTCCCACACCTCGTCGACCAGCAGGCTCGCGGGCACAGTACGGCCGGGCCGCAGGGCCAGCACGGTCAGCAGGGCGCGCAGCCGTGCCCCGCCGACCGTGACGGGCGTGCCGTCGGGGCGGAGTGCCTGGGTGGTGCCGAGAATGCGGTAGCGCACGGGGTCCATTGTCTCCGGTGGCGTCGGGGCCGGTCACGGGGTTCGGTCGGCGAGGCGTGCCCCCGAGGGGGCGGGCCGCGGAAACCGCCCGCGGACCGGGCCGGTCGCGTTCCCGGCACGTCGGGCGGCCGTCTCCGCGGTGGCTCGCGGCGGCCGCCTCCGCCGCACCTTACGGCCGTCGGCCGTACGCGGCTCACTCCGGCCGCCTCCCCTGAACCGTACCCAGCTCCGGCCGCCGACCCGTACCGGCCGCCTCCGGCCCGACCAGGCACCCCCGGTTCACAGCCCGCACGAGGCCGCTGCTCTCGGGCATCCGGTCCCCGGCCCGGTCCTCCCCCGGCGCCGCGGCCGGGCCCGCCGCGAAGTGCTTCCCGCAGCACTCCATCCGCTGGTCCGCGCGGAACACCCGCCGAAGTAGCATGCCCCCACCTTCCTGGGAACCGGCGACCGATCGCGAGACGTTTTCCCGTACGCCGGGTACGGTCGGGCGCTCCGGCGCCCCACCGTCCCGGACATCCCAGACATTCCAGACCTCCCGGACAGCCACCGAGCGCGACACCCGAGCGCAGTACAGGAGCCTCCTCCATGACCACCGCCACCACCCGCCACGGCGAACGGCGGATCAGCCCCGTCTTCGTCGGGATCCTGGCCGTCACGGCGGTCACCGGCTGGGCGACCTGGAGCGGCTTCGCCGAGCAGCCCGGCGTGGCCGTGTTCCTGTTCGTGACGGCCGCGTGGATCGTGTCCCTCTGCCTGCACGAGTACGCGCACGCGCGCACCGCTCTGCACAGCGGCGACATCTCGGTGGGCGAGAAGGGGTATCTGACCCTCAATCCCCTCAAATACACGCACGCACTGCTGAGCATCGTGCTGCCCGTGGTGTTCGTGATCATGGGCGGGATCGGGCTCCCCGGCGGCGCCGTCTTCATCGAGCGCGGGCGGATCCGGGGCCGCTGGCGGCACAGCCTGATCTCCGCCGCGGGACCGCTGACGAACGTGCTGTTCGCCGCCGTGTGCACCGCCCCGTTCTGGCTGGACTCGCTGGAGGGCGTGCCGCACGACTTCCGGCAGGCGCTCGCCTTCCTCGCCCTGCTCCAGGTCACGGCGGCGCTGCTGAACTTCCTGCCGGTGCCCGGCCTGGACGGCTACGGCGTCATCGAGCCCTGGCTGTCGTACAACGTGAAGCGCCAGGTGGAGCCGTTCGCGCCGTTCGGGCTGCTGTTCGTGTTCGCGCTGCTGTGGGTGCCGTCGGTCAACAGCGCCTTCTTCGACGTGATCGACACGATCCTGCGCGGGATGGGCATCAGCGGCGAGGACACGTACTGCGGCCAGGAGCTCTACCGCTTCTGGCAGGGCACCAACGAGTACTGCTCGGTCAGCCCGTGACGGAGCCGCCCCGCGCCCGGTCCCGGCCGCGCTTGAGGTAGTACCAGGTCATGTTGGACGACAGTCCCGCCATCAGGACCCAGACGACACCCAGCCAGCTGCCCTGCACGAAGGAGACGACCGCCGCGGCGGTGGCGAGGACGCAGACGACGAGGCTGTAGAGGCCGATTCGCCGGGCCGGGTCGGAGGGGAGCATGGCGGACATGGGGGTGGCTCCTGTCGGGGGACACTGCTGCTGGCGCCGTCCAGTGTCCCCCATGGAGCCGCCCGCCCGGGACGGGCCACCCGCCGACGGCCGACCCGCGCGCGGGCGCCGACCACGCGAAGGCCACGCGCCGGCCGTCAGCCGGTCGCGGCGCGGGCCGTCCGTCGGCCGTGCGTCGTCACACGTCGGTGACGCGCAGTCCCGCGTGCGCCTTGTAGCGGCGGTTGACGGAGATCAGGTTGGCGACCAGCGACTCGACCTGGTGGGCGTTGCGCAGCCGGCCCGCGAAGACACCGCGCATGCCGGGGATGCGCCCGGCCAGCGCCTGCACGATCTCCACGTCGGCGCGCTCCTCGCCGAGGACCATGACGTCGGTGTCGATGGCGTCGATCTCCGGGTCCTGCAACAGCACCGCGGACAGGTGGTGGAAGGCGGCGGCCACCCGCGAGTCCGGCAGCAGGGCGGCGGCCTGCTCGGCGGCGCTGCCCTCCTCCGGCTTCAACGCGTAGGCGCCCTTCTTGTCGAAGCCGAGCGGGTTGACGCAGTCGACGACGAGCTTGCCCGCCAGTTCCTCGCGCAGCGACTCCAGCGTCTTGCCGTGGCCGTCCCAGGGCACGGCGACGATCACGACGTCGCTGCGCCGCGCGGTCTCGGCGTTGTCGGCGCCCTCGACGCCGTGGCCGACTTCGTCCGCGGCGGCCCGGGCGCGGTCGGTGGCCCGGGAGCCGATGATCACCTTCTGGCCGGCCCTGGCGAGCCGGTAGGCCAGGCCCTTGCCCTGCGGCCCGGTCCCGCCGAGCACGCCGACGACGAGTCCGGAGACGTCGGGGAGGTCCCAGGGGTCCTTGGCGGGGGCCTGCTGTGCACTGTCGGTTGAGGTCATGCGCCGACTTTACGTGCGTGTCCGTCCGGTCACCGGGTCAGGTGAGCCGCGCCACCGGCACTCTGTGGAATGCGATCGTCTCGTAGGCGCCGAAGTCACCTGTCTCGTAGAGCAGTCCGAGCGTGTCGGCGTCGATCCGCACCAGGTCGGAGTAGGCGGCGGGCAGCCCGTTCACCGTGTACACGGGCCGCCAGGTGACGCCGCCGTCGGTGGAGGCGCGCAGGGTCATCAGGGCGCGTACGGCGGGGTCGGCGGGGCCGGAGTAGAGCAGCGTGTCGGGGTCGCGGAGCTGGAGGAGGCTGCCCTCGCAGACGGGGGCGACCAGTCCGGCCTGCGGACGGAACGGCCTGACCAGGGTCCGCCCGCCGTCCCCGGAGTGGGCGTCGGCGCGGTTGCCGGGCGACGGGGAGTCGTTGCGGGTGTTGAAGTAGACGCGGCCGTCGGGGAGTTCGGCGGCGGTGGTCTCGTTGACGTTGACGTAGCCGTCGGTGTTCTCGTCGACGTAGCCGAGGTACCAGGTCACGCCCCGGTCGTCGCTGAGCAGGCAGTGGCCGCTGTTGTACCTCGACTCGTTGCCGACGTCGGTGCCTGCGGGCGGGACGGTGTGGTTGCCGGGGACCAGGACCCGGCCGGTGCTCAACTGGAGGGCGTGGCCGGGCGTGGTGGCGTACCAGCGCCAGCCCGTCCGCTTCACCTGCTTGGTGATCTCCTTCAGGCCCGACCAGGTCGCGCCGTGGTCGTCGCTGTGCTGCACCCACACCCGGCGGCCGTCCGCGTCCTTGACCGTGCCGCGCAGGATGGCGTCCTCGCTGACGGCGCCGGAGGCCCGGACGTGGACGAGCAGGATCCGGCCGGTGTCGAGGACGACGGGCGCGGGGTTGCCGGCCAGGTTCGTGCCGTTGTTCGCCGCCACCTGGAGCGGGCCCCAGGTGCGGCCGCCGTCCGTGGAGCGCTTCAGGACGATGTCGATGTTGCCGTGGTCCCGCGCGGAGTCGACGCGGCCCTCGCAGAAGGCGAGCAGGACGCCGGAGGCGGCGCGGACCACCGCCGGGATCCGGTAACTCGCGTATCCCTCGCGGCCCGCGCGGAAGGGTAAGGCGGTCTCGTTCGTCATGGGAACTCCTCAGGCCCTCTTTCCCCGGACGTCTCCCCTTTCCCCGGGTCGGGCGAATTCCAGGTGAACTCCGGGTCACGAGTGGCTGGTTGCGGCAGGATGCGGTCGTATGGACGCCGTACGGGTCGCGTTGCTGCGCGAAGTGCTCGCCGGGACCGAGTGGCTGGGCGCCACCCGGCGGTTCGCGGGTGCGCTGCGCGGGTCCGTGGTGTCGCACGGGGGCGGTCTGCTGCTGGTGGGGACACCCGGGTACGAGCCCTGGCACCTGGCCGCCCACCTGGTGGACGAGGCCGCGTGGTCGGGCACGCCGGAGCTGACCCCGACGCTGGTCCGGCATGACGCGCGCGCCTCGGATCCGGCGCAACTGGCCGTCGGTCTGGGGCGGATCGAGGCGGTGCGGCGGGGCGAGACGCTGCTGGTGGTGACGCCCGAGGACCCCGGCGGCCCGCTCCTGGAGCGGGTGCACGACGCGCGCCGGGCCGGGGCGACGGTCCTGGCGCTCGGTTCCGGGGGCCGTGACCTGGTGTCCCTGTCCCATGAGTCCCTCGCCGTCCCGGACGGCACCGACCTGGACCTGGACACCGTGCAGCACCTGGTCAGCGCCGGGGCCGGCGAGAACGCGCTGCCGGCGCCCAGGCGCCGCCGGCGGCTGCGGGACGATCTGTCCCGGCTCGCGGACCGTCTGACGGCGCCGCCGCCCGCACCCTGGTGACGTCCCGTCGGCGAAGGGCTCGGGCCAGGACCGCGTTCCGCGCCGTCCCGCCGCGCTCGGCACCGATCGGCGCAGCGGCGGCCGTCGGCCGAGGCGGCGGCCCCGGCGAAAAGGGTTTGCCTCCCGCGTCGACGGGGACCGATCATGAGCTGTCGTGACCGAAGTGCCCGCCTCACCCGCGCCCCCCGCCTCCCCCGCCGAGAGTCCCTCCGGACTGCGCGCCCTGCTGCCCGACCTCGCGCCCTGGCGGGCCTCGCTCGACTTCCGGAGGCTGTGGCTGTCGGGGCTGGTCTCCAACTTCGGCAGTTTCCTCACCTTCGTCGCGCTGCCGGTGCAGTTGAAGGACCTCACGGGGTCGGCCGCCGCGGTGGGCGCGATCGGCGCGGTGGAACTGGTGCCGCTGATCGTCTTCGGGCTGTACGGCGGGGCGCTCGCCGACGCCCTGGACAAGCGGAAGCTGATCGTCTGGACGGAGGCGGGCCAGGGGCTGCTCTCCGCCGTGCTGCTGCTCAACGCGCTGCTGCCGCGGCCGGCGATCTGGCCGTTGTACGTCGTCGCCGCGCTGTCCTCCGCGCTCGTCTCGGTGCAGCGGCCCGCGCTCGACTCGCTGTGGCCGCGGATCGTCGCCCATGACCACCTTCCGGCCGCGGCCTCCCTGAACTCGTTCCGCTGGACGGTCGGCGGAGTGGCGGGCCCGGCGCTCGCTGGCGTGGTCGTGGCGTACGCGGGGCTCGGTTCGGCGTACGCGGCCGACCTCGTCACGTTCGCCGTCTCCGTGCTCCTCGTCGTCCGCATCGCGCCCTCCCCCGCCGCCCGCGAGGCCGCCCGGCCGTCCCTGCGCTCGATCGTCGAGGGCGCCCGCTACGCCTGGAGCCGCAAGGAACTCCTCGGCACCTACGCCGTCGACCTCGCGGCGATGTTCCTCGCGATGCCCCTCGCCGTCCTGCCGTTCCTCGCGGACGAGCTGGACGCGCGGTGGTCGCTGGGCCTGATGTACGCGGCCATCCCGGCCGGGGCCCTGCTGGTCAGCCTGACCAGCGGCTGGACCGCGCGCGTGCACCGGCACGGGCGGACGGTGGTGCTCTCGGCCGCGCTGTGGGGCCTGGCGATCGCCGCCGCCGGGGTGGTCGGCAACGTGTGGCTGGTGCTGCTGTTCCTGGCCGTCGCGGGCGGCTGCGACATGGTCAGCGGCATCTTCCGCGGGGCGATGTGGAACCAGACGATCCCGGACGAGCTGCGCGGCCGGCTCGCCGGGATCGAGCTGCTGTCCTACTCGGTGGGGCCGACGCTGGGCCAGGTCCGCGCGGGCGGGGTCGCCGCCTGGCTGGGCGTGCGGACGTCGGTGTGGTCCGGCGGCCTCCTGTGCGCGGGGGCGGTGGGGCTGCTCGCCCTGTGCCTGCCGAAGCTGATGACGTACGACGTGCGCACGAACGAGCACGCGCTGCGGCGGCGCGAACGGCACGCCACCGCGAGCACGGGTCCCGCCGCGCACGCCACGCCGGGTCCGGATCCGGTTTCCGCGGCGGACCCGGCGCAGGCGTGATCAGTCGTCGTCCGGGGCGCCGCCCGCCGGGGCGTCGTGCCAGCGGGGGTCGTTCTCCCACTCGAGGTTGCGTTCGCGGGCGGTCTCCATCGCGTGCTGGGCCTCCTGGCGGCTCGCGTACGGGCCGAATCGGTCCTTGCCTGGACAGTCCGGCCCCTCCTCGACCTTCTTGTGCTCCAGGCAGTAGAACCACTCGCCCGGCTTGCCGACCGTGCGCTTCTTGAACAGGGCCATGACCAGCTCCTCTCGCCACCGACATGTTCCCCCATCCCCGCTGGATAGACTCGCCGACATGTCTGGCCAGTCACTGCTCGTACCAGGGGAGCTCTCTCCCGCCCGTTCCGTCCCCGGCAACATCCGCCGCCCCGAGTACGTGGGCAGGCCCGCGCCGACGCCGTACACCGGACCCGAGGTGCAGACGCCCGAGACCGTCGAGGCGATGCGCCGCGCGGGCCGGATCGCCGCACAGGCGATGGCCGAGGCGGCGAAGATCATCGCGCCGGGCGTGACGACGGACGAACTCGACCGGGTGGCGCACGACTACATGTGCGACCACGGCGCCTACCCGTCGACACTCGGCTACCGCGGCTTCCCCAAGTCCCTGTGCACCAGTGTCAACGAGGTCATCTGCCACGGCATCCCGGACTCGACGGTGCTGCGCGACGGCGACATCGTCAACCTGGACGTGACCGCCTACATGGGCGGGGTGCACGGCGACAACAACGCCACGTACCTGGTCGGTGACGTGGACGAGGAGTCGCGGCTGCTGGTGGAGCGGACCCGGGAGTCCCTGGACCGCGCGATCAAGGCGGTCCGGCCGGGCCGGCAGGTCAACATCATCGGCCGGGTCATCGAGTCGTACGCCAAGCGGTTCGGGTACGGGGTGGTCCGGGACTTCACGGGCCACGGGATCAACTCCTCGTTCCACTCCGGGCTGATCATCCCGCACTACGACAGCCCGCACGCGACGACGGTGATCCAGCCGGGCATGACGTTCACGATCGAGCCGATGCTGACGCTCGGCACGCACGAGTACGACATGTGGGACGACGGCTGGACGGTCGTGACGAAGGACCGTCGGCGGACGGCGCAGTTCGAGCACACACTGGTGGTGACGGAGACGGGAGCCGACATCCTGACGCTGCCGTAGCCGCTCGACCCCCCTGGCCCGCTCTCTTCGGAGGGCGGGCTTTTTTCGTGTTCCGCCCCAGGTCCGGCCGTGGATCCGCCTCCGGTCCGCCCTCTCGGGTGAGGACCGCCGCCATCCGGGGTACGGTCTTACCGACAGGCCGTCGGCAAAGCTGTTGACTTAGGTAAGGCTTACCTTAAATGATGCCGCATATGGACTCCTTTTCGACAGTCATCCGCACCGCCTCGCACGAGCAGCACGTGGAGGCGGAGACCTCGACGTTCATGAGCGACCTGCTCGGCGGCCGACTGGGCGTGGACGCGTACGCGCGCTACACCGAGCAGCTGTGGTTCGTGTACGAGGCGCTGGAGGCCACGGCCGGGCGGCTCGCCGCGGACCCGGTGGCCGGACCCTTCGTCCAGCCCGAGCTGTTCCGGCTGACCGCGCTGGAGCGGGATCTCGCGCATCTGCGCGGTGCCGACTGGCGGACGGGCCTGTCCCCGCTGCCCGCCACCCGCGCCTACGCCGACCGGGTGCGCGAGTGCGCCGAGCGATGGCCCGCCGGCTATGTCGCCCACCACTACACCCGCTACCTCGGCGACCTCTCCGGCGGCCAGATCATCCGGGACCGGGCGGAGCGGACCTGGGGGTTCGAGCGCAAGGGCGACGGGGTCCGGTTCTACGTCTTCGAGGGCGTCGCCAACCCGGCCGCGTTCAAGCGGGGTTACCGCGAGCTGCTGGACGCGGTCCCGGCCGACGACCTGGAGAAGCAGCGGATCGTGACGGAGTGCAAGCGGGCCTTCGCCCTGAACACGGCGGTGTTCCAGGCGCTGGGCGAGGAGTTCCCGCTGAGCGCCTGAACCGCCGCGCGGAACCCGTCCTAGCGTTCCAGGAGCACCCGGCCCCCGATCTCCACCCACCCGTACGGCTGTGGCGCGGTGAGGATCTGGGAGCCCGCGCCCTGCGTGATGTTGAGCGCCCGGCCGAGCCGTTCGGTCAGGAGCAGCGCCGCCGCGCCCGTCGCCTCGTCCTCCTCGACGCCGTCGTCGCGGCCCGGGAAGGCGCGGGCACGGACGCGGCCCGCGGGCTCGTCCTCCCAGGCCCAGGCGTAGATCCACTCGCCGGCCGGCGGCACGGGCAGGTCGTCGACCTCGGCGGCCGTGGCGTACCGGCGCAGCGTACGCGGCGGGACCCACTCGGCCCGCGCCTCGATCCAGCTGAACTCGCCGTCCTGTCGCGCCCCGACCACCCCGGCCGGCGTGACCAGTTCGGGCACGTCGAGGAGCCAGGCCGTGCCGACGCACGGGTAGCCCGCGAACGGCAGCCGCAGGGTGGGCGTGTAGATGTCGATGACCCCGCGCTCGGGGTCGTCCACGAACACCGTCTCGCTGAAGCCGAGTTTCCCCGCCAGGGCCTGCCGGTCGTCCCGCTCCGGCAGCACGGAACCCTCGCGGACGACGCCCAGCTCGTTGCCGTATCCGCCGTTCGCCGCGCAGAACACGCGCAGCACGTCGTAGTCAGTCACCCGGGCATTGAAACACCCGGTCCGTCCGCGCGAGCGCCGCGACCGAGGTGGCCGCCTTCGCCGTACGGCCGTTCTCGGCGCTCAGCGGCGGGGAACGGGCCCGGGTCGCGCCGGCCCGGGTGCCGGCGCAGGCCGCTCCGCTGCCGCTGCTCGACGAGCCGACCACCGCGCTCGACCTGAAACACCAGGAGTTGGTGCTGCGGCTGTGCCGGGAAAGGGCGCACGCCGGTGACGCGGTGGTCGTGGTGTTGCACGACCTGGGACTCGCGGCCGCCTACGCGCACCGGGTCGCGATCCTGTGCGCCGGCCGGGTCGCGGCCGACGGGCCACCGGCCGAGGTGCTCTCCGAGGACCTGCTCTCCCGGGTCTACGACCAGCCCGTCGACGTGCTGCCGCACCCGCGCACGGGCGCCGTCCTGGTGACACCCGGACGGAACCTTTGAATTCCCTTTGACCGCTTCTTTACGTCCGATTTGGGTCGCCGTGATCACCTCGTGCTCCTACGGCTTCCATGAGAGGTGAATCACGGCACGCAGGGGTACCACGCAGGTAAGCCTCGGTTAAGTTAGGCCAGCCTCACTAGATTCCCTGTGAGTGCCGTCACGCCGTTTTTCAGCCACCTGTGGGAGCCCGCATGCGAGCCGTCAGACTGTCCGTTGTCACCGCCGCCGCCACCGCGGCCGCTCTGACCGCCGTCACGGGCTGCACGGAGAAGAGCAGCGCCGGGGACACCGGGGCGATCCAGGTGACCGCCGCGGACTCCACCTGCGAGACGTCCACCACGTCGGTCCCGGCCGGCCAGGTCACGCTGAAGATAGCGAACAAGGGTTCCCAGGCCACCGAGGTCGAGATCCTCTTCCCGGACGACCGGATCGTCTCCGAGAAGGAGAACATCGGACCGGGCACGAAGTACACGCTGACCGCCGAGGTGAAGGCCGGGTCGTACGAGATCGCCTGCCGCCCCGGCATGAAGGGCCGCGGTGTGCGGCAGAAGCTCACCGTCACCGGCGGCTCGGCCGCCAAGCGCGACCCGAAGCTGGACAAGGCCGTCGCCGACTACCGCGAGTACGCGCAGGAGCAGGCCGACGCCACCGTGCCGCTCGCCGAGACCTTCGCGAGCGCGATCAAGGCAGGCGACCTGGAGGCCGCCAAGAAGGCGTACTCCCCCTCGCGTCTCGGCTGGGAGCGCACCGAGCCGATCGCCGAGTCCTTCGGTGACATCGACCCGAAGACCGACACGCGCGCCGACGGCCTCGAGGACGGCCAGAAGTGGACCGGCTGGCACCGGCTGGAGAAGTCCCTGTGGGAGGACAAGAAGATCGGCGACGAGGACAAGACCCTCGCCGACCAGCTGGTGACCGACCTGAAGGACTGGCAGAAGCGCGTCGGCAAGGCCGAGATCACCCCGACCTCCATGGCCAACGGCGCCAAGGAGCTCCTCGACGAGGTCGCCACCGGCAAGGTCACCGGCGAGGAGGACCGCTACTCGCACACCGACCTGGTCGACTTCAAGGCCAACGTCGAGGGCGCGCAGAAGGCGTACGAACTGCTCGAGCCGGTCGCCGCGAAGAACGACGCCGCCCTGACCGGTGAACTGGACAAGCAGTTCGCCGCGCTGGACACGCTGCTGGACAAGTACCGCTCCGACAAGACGTCCTACGACTTCGTCTCCTACGACAAGGTCACCAAGGACCAGCGCAAGGAGCTCTCCGACGCCGTCAACGCGCTCGCCGAGCCGCTGTCCAAGCTCGCCGCGGCCGTCGTGAAGTAAGAAGGGCCACATCCCATGACGGACCTCCAGGAAACCGCCGCCGGGGACACCTCCGGCGGCGCTCCCACCCGGCGATCACTGCTCGGCTGGGGTGGCGCGGGCCTCGCGCTCGGCGCCGCCGCGGCGGGCGGCGCGGTGACGATGGCGCGGGTCGGCGACGACGTGGACCCGGCCGCCGCCGACACCGGCGGTGCGATCGCCTTCCACGGCCCGCACCAGGCCGGCATCGCCACGCCGGTCCAGGACCGGCTGCACTTCGCCGCGTTCGACGTGAAGACCGACGACCGCGCCGAGTTCGTACAGCTGCTGAAGGACTGGACCGAGGCCGCCCGGCGGCTGACCGCCGGCAAGGCGGTCGGCGAGGGCGCGTACGGCGGGCTCGCCGAGGCGCCGCCGGACGACACCGGTGAGGCGCTGGGCCTGAAGCCGTCCCGGCTGACGCTGACGATCGGCTTCGGACCGTCGTTCTTCGAGAAGTTCGGCCTGGCGGACCGGCGGCCGCAGGCGCTGGTGGACCTGCCCCGGTTCCCCGGCGACAACCTCGACGCCTCCCGCACCGGCGGCGACCTGTGTGTCCAGGCCTGCGCGGACGACCCGCAGATCGCCGTGCACGCGATCCGCAACCTGGCCCGCATCGGCTTCGGCAAGGTCGCCATCCGCTGGTCCCAGCTCGGCTTCGGCAAGACCTCCTCGACGACCCCCGACGCCCAGACCCCGCGCAACCTCATGGGGTTCAAGGACGGCACCCGCAACATCGCGGGGACGGAGACGGACCGGCTGAAGAAGTTCGTGTGGGTCGAGGACGGCGACGCGGCCTGGATGACCGGGGGTTCGTACCTGGTGGCCCGGCGCATCCGCATGAACATCGAGACCTGGGACCGGACCTCGCTCCAGGAGCAGGAGGACGTCTTCGGCCGTGACAAGGGCGAGGGCGCGGCGGTCGGCAAGGCGAAGGAGCACGATCCGCCGTTCCTGAAGGCGATGAAGCCCGACGCGCACGTGCGTCTGGCCCACCCCGACTCCAACGACGGGGCCACCATCCTGCGCCGGGGTTACTCCTTCACCGACGGCACGGACGGCCTCGGCCGCCTCGACGCGGGCCTGTTCTTCCTGGCCTACCAGCGTGACGTGCGCAAGGGCTTCATCCCGCTCCAGCGCCGTCTGTCGGCGTCCGACGCGCTCAACGAGTACATCCAGCACGTGGGTTCGGCGCTCTTCGCCGTCCCGCCGGGCGTCCGCGACACGGACGACTGGTGGGGCCGGACGCTGTTCTCCAAGGAGGCGTAGCCCGTGTTCTCCAACTACCTGATCGGTCTGCGCGAGGGGCTGGAGGCGAGCCTCGTCGTCTGCATCCTGATCGCCTACCTGGTCAAGACCGGCCGCCGGGACGCCCTGCGGCCGATCTGGATCGGTATCGGCGTCGCCGTCCTCATCGCCATGGGCTTCGGCTGCGCCCTCGAATTCGGTTCCCAGGAGCTGACGTTCGAGGCGCAGGAGGCGCTCGGCGGCTCCCTGTCGATCGTCGCGGTCTGCCTGGTGACCTGGATGGTCTTCTGGATGCGGCGCACCGCCCGGCACCTCAGGTCCGAGCTGCACGACAAGCTGGACGCGGCCCTGGCGATGGGCACGGGCGCGCTGGTCGCCACCGCGTTCCTGGCCGTGGGCCGCGAGGGCCTGGAGACCGCCCTGTTCGTGTGGGCGTCCGTGCACGCGGCCAGTGACGGCACCCCCCGCCCGCTGGTCGGGGTCGCCCTCGGCCTGGCCACCGCGGTCCTCCTCGGCTGGCTGTTCTACCGCGGCGCCCTCAAGATCAACCTCGCCAGATTCTTCACCTGGACCGGCGGCATGCTGGTCGTGGTGGCGGCGGGCGTGCTGGCGTACGGCGTGCACGACCTCCAGGAGGCCGACTGGCTTCCCGGCCTGCGGAACCTGGCCTTCGACATCAGCGACACCGTCGACCCGGGCAGTTGGTACGGCACGCTCCTCAAGGGTGTCTTCAACTTCCAGCCCGACCCGACCGTGTTCCAGGTCACGGTGTGGCTGCTGTACCTGGTCCCGACGCTCGCGCTGTTCCTCGCCCCGGTAGGGTTCCCCTCCGGGAAGGGGAAGGTGACAGCACCTGATGAGCAGGGTTCGCGGCCCTCGAAGGCCGAGCAGGCTTGAGCGGAGCGCGCTGGTCGCGGCCTCGGCGACCGCGCTGTCGCTGACGGCGAGCGGGTGCGTGGTGGTGCACGGTGAGCGCGAGATGCTCCCCGCCACCACGCCCGCCGAAGCCGCCGAGGCGCTCCAGCAGTTCACGGCCGCGTACAACAAGGCCGACAAGGCGTACGACAGTTCCCTGGACGCGGACCACGTCACCGGCGCCCTCGGCGACATCGACGCGGCGCGGCTGAAGGCCGGCCACGCCAACAGTCCGGCGGGCAACGCGGCGCACACGCCCCTGACGTTCACGGACGCGCGGTACACCATCCCCAAGAAGGCGGGCTGGCCGCGCTGGTTCGTCGCCGACGCCAAGGCCGACAAGGGCGGTGACGCACGCTGGATGCTGGTGTTCCTGCGCGGCGGCCTGTCCGAGCCGTGGCAGGTGTCGTATCTGACGCTGGTGGCCCCGGGCGCCGTACCGCAGTTCAAGAAGGACAAGGACGGCTGGGCCGAGGCCGTGCCCGTGGACTCGGCCGAACTGGCCGTCGCCCCCGCGGACTTGAGCCGGGACTACGCGACCTACCTGAAGGACGGCGGGACGGCCTTCGCGGACGGCACCTACACCAGCACCCTGCGCGCGAACCGGGCGAAGGGCGCCAGCAAGCCGGGGCTGGCCACGCAGTACATCGACGAGCCGCTGACCCGGGACGACTACGCCCCGCTGGCGGTGCGCACCGCGGACGGCGGGGCACTGGTGTTCTTCACCACGCACCACTACATGAAGCAGACGGCCGCGGCCGGCGCGTCGGTCCCCACGCCCAACAAGAGCGTGCAGGCACTGACCAAGGGCGAGATCAAGCAGTCCCTGACAATGGAGTTCGTCTCCAACCAGGTGGTCCTGGACCCGAGACGGGGCTCGGTGGCCGGTCCGGTGTCGATGCTCGGCAAGATCCAGGGGCTGACGGCGGCGCAGGGCGAGTAGCGCCGGGCGCCGGGCGTCCGGGGAGAGCGCAGGGCGTCCGGGTCAGTGGCGCAGCGGCCAGGCCGAGGCCACGTCGTGGTCCGGCTCCGCGCCGGCGTGCCGGGCGCAGGCGTCGGTGAGGGACTCCAGCAGGGTCAGCGGGTCCGGCAGCGGGTGCTCCGGGCCGCGCAGCCAGCGCACGTGCTGTCCGTCGTCACCGGGCAGCCGGGCCGGCGGTACGAGGACGTAGGAGCCCCGGCAGTGCCAGCGCATGCCCGGGTGCTCGTCGGCCGTCTCGGGGTGGCAGTCCAGCTCGCACGGCCACCACTCGTCCTCGTCCTCGGGGGTGCCGCGCGTGAGCGTGAAGAACAGCATGCGGCCGTCGTCGCTCTCGGCGACCGGGCCGACCTCGACGCCGGCCGAGAGCAGGTTCTCCAGGGCCTCGGCGCCGGCCTCCACGGGCACGTCGAGGACGTCGTGCACCATGCCGGTCGCGGTGATGAAGTTGGCCTGCGGCTGGTGCCGGGCCCAGCGCTCGATCTGGGCGCGGTCGGTGGTGGACTGGGTCTGCCACGCGAACGACACGGGGTGCCGGGCGGGCGTGGGACAGCCGACGCGGTCGCACGAGCACCGGTAGCCCGGCGCCGGGTGCGCGGCGGGCGCCAGCGGCAGTCCCGCGGCGGCGGCGGCGAGCAGCAGAGCCTCACGGCCACCGGTGTCGGCGGTCTCCTTCGGGCGCCGTCCGCGCAGCCACTGGGAGAGTTTGCCCTGTCGGCCGGTGCGCCCACCGATCTCCGCGCTCATCTATCCCCTCGCCTCGCTGTTGTCCGGACAGCATGCCTCATGGTCCCACCATCCTGCGCATCGGGGGTCCTCGGCCACCGATCGGGGCAGGTGGGACAAGGAGTCACGAGCAGCCACGAGAGGCACACCACATCCCTGATCGGGCGTGCCGCGCATTTCGGCGCCCGGGAACGGCGGTCCGGTCAGCGCGGGGAGAGGCCGTGCAGGGCGTAGTCGACGAGGGTGTCGGTGTACTCGTAGGAGATCGGGCCCGTGTACTGGAGCCAGCGCTGGGCGAGCGGGGAGATGAAGAACTCCAGGGCGATGCGCGGGTCGATCTCGGCGCGGACCTGTCCGGCCCGCTGCGCGGAGCGCAGCCGCTCGACGTACAGCTGGAGCGCCGGTTCCATGAGCTTGGCCGTGAACTCCCGGCCGACCTGTTCGTTGACCACGCCCTCGGCGGCCAGCGCCCGGGACGGCGCCTCGAACCGGGGGTCCCGCAACTGGTCGACGGTGGCCCGCAGCACCGCCTTGAGGTCGGCGGCGAGGTCTCCGGTGTCCGGGAAGACGTACGGCCGCGCGCCCGCGTCCCCCGCCGCCCGGGCGCTGAGGTCCAGGAACGCCTCCAGCAGGACGTCCGCCTTCGACGCCCACCACCGGTAGATGGTCTGCTTGCCGACGCCGGCCCGGGCGGCGATGCCCTCGACGGTGGTCTTCGGGTAGCCCACCTCGGCGACGAGGGCGAGGGCGGCGTCGTAGATCGCGCGCCGCGACCTCTCGCTGCGGCGGGTGGCGTCGGGGGGCGGCTTCTGGACCATGGGGCGACGCTATCAAGGCGGTGAGACGGGGCGTCTCGCGGCGGGCGGGACCACCCGGGTTCGTGGGCGGGGGCGTGTGGGCGGGTGGGATCGCCGGGCTCGTGGGTGGGGGTCCTGCGTCTGGGGCCCGTGGGTGGGGATCCCGAGGAGGCGGGGTCAGTCCGCCGGGTCGTGCGGGGGCGGCCAGGCGTCGCCCCAGTCGGCGTCCCGGGCCGCCTTGTAGAGGTCGCCGTGGCGCTTGGTGACCGTCGTACGGCGCAACTGTTCGTCGGCCTCGCACAGGTCGAGCAGGACCTGGCCCTTGCGGATCTGCGGGCGCCGGACCACCCGGGAGGGGGCCGCCGTCGCAGGGAGGCGGGTGGCGGCGACGTAGCTGAACTTCTCGTCCTCGTAGGCGAGGGAGCCGCCCTTGACCTGGCGGTGCAGCGAGGAACGGCTGACACGGGCCGAGAAGTGGCACCAGTCCGTGCCGGGCACGATGGGGCAGGCGGCACTGTGCGGGCAGGGCGCGGCGACGCGGAAGCCGGCGGCGACCAGGCGGTCGCGGGCCGCGAGCACCCGGGCGTAGCCGTCCGGGGTGCCGGGTTCGATGATCACGACGGCCTGGGCGGCGCCCGCGGCGGCGTCGACGACGTGGCCCCGGTCGGCCTCGGTGAGTTCGCCGAGCACGTACGACACCGTGACGAGATCAGTGCTCTCGACGGTGAGCGCCGCTCCGATCCGAGAGCGCTGCCAGCGGGCGTCCCGCAGCGCGGGGTTGGCGGCGGCGATCTCCCGGCCCAGGGCGAGCGCGGGCTCGGCCCAGTCCAGCACGGTCACCGGCCGGGTCCCGTCCCAGGTCGCGCTGACGGCCCAGGTCGCCGCCCCGGTGCCGCCGCCGATGTCGACGTGGCCGCCGGGCGTCCACCCGGGGGCCGCGTCCGCGAACGCCTCCAGCGCCGCCCGCACCGCCTCGAAGGTCGCCGGCATCCGGTACGCGGCGTACGCGGCCACGTCCGCGCGGTCGCGCAGGATCGGCGCGTCGGTCGGGGTGGTCCCCCGGTAGTTGGCGATGAGCCGTTCCACGGCTCCCGCGGCCTGCCGGGCCGGGAGCCCGTCGAGAAGGCCGGCGAGGGCGCCGCGGAGGGTCTCGGCCGGGAATACGGGGACGTTCACCCGGCGATTCTCTCAGGTCCCCGGACCCGTCTCCCTCCGGTCCCCGGACCCACTTCTTCGGGGTCCCCGGACCCACCTCCTCGCGGTCCCCGGACCCCGCCGCTCCCTGGCGTCCGGACCCGCCTCCCCTCCCCGGGGCCCTGAACCCTCCCGGGGACCATGAGCCGTGCCCGCGGGCTACGCCCCGCGCACCGCCCGGGCCAGGCGTGTCCCCGCCGCCGCCCGCGGTGCGCTGTCCGGTGGACGTCTGCGCGGATGGACCGTGTTGGCCAGCAGGACGAGGAAGGTGTCCGTGGCCGGGTCCAGCACCAGGGAGGTGCCGGTGAAACCGGTGTGGCCCGCGGCTCCCCGGCCCGCCAGCTCTCCCATGAACCACGGCTGGTCCAGGGCGAATCCGAGGCCCGGCGGGGTCAGCAGGAGTTCCACGAAGTCCGGCCCGAGGATGCGGGCGGGCCCGTAGGAGCCGCCGCCCAGCAGCGCACGGCAGAACACCGCCAGGTCCCGCCCCGTGGAGAACAGGCCCGCGTGACCGGCCACCCCGCCCAGCGCCCAGGCGTTCTCGTCGTGGACCACGCCCCGCAGCATGCCCCGGTCCGCCTTGGCCCAGGGGCGACGCTGGTCCTCGGTCGCCGCCGCGCCCGGACAGGGCCCGAAGTCGGTGGCGGTCATACCCAGCGGGCGGGTGATGCCCTCGTGGACGAGGACGTCGAGGGTGCGGCCGGTGATCCGTTCCAGGACGTGTTGCAGGAGCAGCAGGTTCAGGTCGGAGTAGCGGTACGCGCCGGGCGGCCCCACCGGCTCCTCCGACCGCAGCCGGGCCAGCCGCCCGTCGTCGTCCGCGCAGTCGTACAAGGGGAGTTCGGGACGCAGACCGGAGGTGTGGGTGAGCAGCTGCCGCACGGTGATGTCGTGCGCGGCGGCGGCGCGGAAGTCCGGCAGGTACGCGCCCACCCGGGCGTCGATGCCGAGCGTGCCGCGCTCGATCTGCTGCACCGCGGCGACGGAGGTGAACAGCTTGGTGAGCGAGGCCAGGTCGAAGGGGGTGTCGACGGTCATCGGCACCCGGTCCGCGAGCGGCAGCTCGACGCCCGCGTCCGTTTCCGGGTCGTACGACGCGTAGCGCACCGCCCATCCCGCCGCCTCCGCGACGGCGATCACCGGGCCGCGTCCGGCGACCACGACGGTGCCCGCCGCCCAGGGGCGCGCGCCCCTGGTGAGGCCGTGGACCTCACGGACGAGGTCGCGCAGCTCCCCGGCGTCGAGTCCGGCGCGTTCCGGTGTGTCGCTGCGCAGTTTCGGCGCGCTCAGTTCCCCTCCTCCGGGTTCCCGGGCTCCGACGCACCCGCCGGTGTGTGCCAGGGACGGCACATTCCCACGAAACAGGCCAGCGCCACCAGTGCGGCCGTCAGTTGGACCAGTGCCATGGGTACGGCGGTGTGCTCCCCGGCGACACCGACGAGCGGGGAGGCGATCGCGCCGACGAGGAAGGAGGACGTGCCGAGCAGGGCGGACGCGGACCCGGCGGTGTGCCGTACGCGCATCAGGGCGAGGGTCTGGGCGTTGGGCAGCGTGAGGCTCATCGCGGACATCAGCACGAACAGCCCGGCCGCCACCGGGACCAGCCCGACCTCGCCGAGGGCGCCGGTGGACATCAGCAGCAGGGCGGTCGCGGCGACGATCACGATCGCCAGGCCGGCGGCCAGCACCTTGTCGAGGCGGACCCGGCCGACCAGCACCTTCCCGTTGATCTGGCTGACGACGATCAGGCCCACCGAGTTGAGCCCGAACAGCAGGCTGAAGGTCTGCGGGGAGGCGCCGTAGATCTCCTGGATCACGAACGGCGAGGCCGAGATGTAGGCGAACAGCGCGGCGAACGTGAAGCCGCCCGTGAGGACGTAACCGGTGAAGACACGGTCGGCGAGCAGGGCGCGCATGGCGTGCAGCGCCTCGCCGACTCCGCCGCCGTGCCGTTGGGCCGGGGCCAGGGTCTCGGGCAGCTTCGCCCAGACCAGCGCCGCCAGCAGCACGCTCACGACCGTCAGCAGGGCGAAGACGCCCCGCCAGTCCGTCACCCGCAGGATCTGCCCGCCGATGAGCGGCGCGACGATCGGGGCGACCCCGGAGACCAGCATGAGCGTGGAGAAGAAGCGGGCCATGGCCACCCCGTCGTACAGGTCCCGTACGACGGCCCGCGCGATGACGATGCCGGCCGCGCCCGCGAGCCCCTGCGCCAGCCGGAAGGCGATGAGGAACCCCGCGTCGGGTGCCAGCGCGCACAGGGCGGTGGCGACGATGTAGACCGCGAGGCCGGCCAGCAGCGGGCGCCGGCGTCCCCAGCGGTCGCTCATCGGGCCGACGACCAGTTGCCCGAGCGCCATGCCGGCCAGGCAGGCGGTCAGGGTGAGTTGGACGGTCGCGGCGGGCGCGTGCAGGGCCTCGGTGACCTCGGGCAGCGCCGGGAGGTACATGTCCATCGCCAGCGGGGGCGTGGCGGTCAGTCCGCCGAGGACGAGCGTGACGAGGAGGCCGATGCGGCGCGGGGAACGGCCGTCGGCGGCCACGGCGTCGGCGTCGCTCCGCTGTTCCGGCCGCGGTCCCGGCTGGTGCTCCGGTTGTTGCTCCGGCTGGTGTCCCGAGTGCTGTCCCGGCTGTTCCTGCGGCTTCGCTCGCCGCTCGGCCCGCGGCTTCTGTCGTGGCTTCTGTTCCAGGCCCGGTATCGCCGCCCCGCGCTCGGACATGCGCCCCTCCCTCTCCGAGTGATCCGCCACCTATGCTCTCAGCTCGTACAGAGTGCCGATGGCCACATGAGCGAGGGTGGGCGCCGCATGACGGTGACGGAAGACAGTGTGCGCTGGGGGATCCTGGCGACCGGCGGGATCGCGGCGGCGTTCACGGCGGACCTGGTGGATCTGCCGGACGCGCGGGTGGTGGCGGTGGCTTCCCGGACACGGGCGTCGGCGGAGGCCTTCGCCGAGCGGTTCGGCATCCCCCGGGCGTACGGCGACTGGGAGTCGCTCGCGCGGGACGAGGACATCGATGTCGTGTACGTCGCCACCCCGCACTCGGCGCACCGCGCGGCCGCCGGTCTGTGCCTGGAGGCCGGGCAGAACGTGCTCTGCGAGAAGGCGTTCACGCTGAACGCGCGCGAGGCCCGGGAACTGGTCGCGCTGGCGCGCGAGCGCGGGAGCTTCCTGATGGAGGCGATGTGGATGTACTGCAACCCGCTGGTGCGGCGGCTGAAGGCGCTCGTCGACGACGGCGCGATCGGCGAGGTGCGGACCGTGCAGGCGGACTTCGGGCTGGCGGGACCCTTCCCGCCGTCGCACCGGCTGCGTGACCCGGCCCAGGGCGGGGGCGCGTTGCTGGATCTCGGTGTGTATCCGGTGTCGTTCGCGCAGTTGCTGCTCGGGGAGCCGTCGGACATCGCGGCGAGAGCGGTGCTCTCGGAGGAGGGCGTCGATCTCCAGACGGGAGCACTGCTCTCCTGGGAGAGTGGCGCTCTCGCTTCGGTGCACTGCTCCGTTGTGGGCGGTACGGGCACCACCGCCTCGGTGACCGGCGCGGCCGGCCGGATCGACCTCCCGGGCGGCTTCTTCCACCCGGACCGCTTCGTGCTGCACCGCGACGGCCGCGACCCGGAGGAGTTCACGGCCGACCCGGCCGACGGCCCCCGCACCAGCCTCCGGCACGAGGCCAAGGAGGTCATGCGCGCCGTGCGGGCCGGCGAGGCCGAGTCCCCGCTCGTCCCGCTCGACGGCACCCTCGCGGTGATGCGCACGCTCGACGCGATCCGCGACCGCGTCGGCGTGCGCTATCCCGGCGAGGCCGCCGAGTAGGCCGCGGACGCCGAGCAGCGGGCGTCGCCGCGGAGTCCGCGGACACCGAGCAGCGGGCGCCGCCGGGATCGGTCGCGCTCAGGCCGGCTTGAGCCCCGGCTCCCCCACCTCCGTCACGAAGGAAGCGGCCGTCGTGACCGGCGCCCCCGGCGTCGTCACGTACGGCACGGTCCTGAAGTCGGCCCGGGCCAGCCGCTGTCCCAGCGTGACCCGGGCGTAGCCGCGCCGTCCGTCGTAGAACCTGAGGTGCGGGTTGGCGGTCATGTAGGTGGCCCAGTTCCCGGGCCGCTGCGAGCCGTCCTTGCCGCTGGAGATCGACGTGGCCACGATCTCGGTGCCGACGGTGCGGGAGCGCGGGTCGTCGAAGTCGTCCTTGATGTCGAAGGCGTAGCCGACGTGCACGTCACCGGTGAGCACCATCAGGTTCTCGACGCCGGCCGCCCGCGCGCCGTCGAGGACGCGGCGACGGGCTGCCGGGTAGCCGTCCCAGGCGTCCATGGAGACCGCGGCGACCGGGGCGAGGTCCATGTTCCGCCGGGAGAAGCAGACCTGCTGCGGCACGACGTTCCACAGCGCCGCCGAGGAGCGCCAGCCGTCGAGGAGCCACCGTTCCTGGGTCGCGCCGGTCATCGTGCGGGCCGGGTGCTCGCTCTGCGGGCCCGGGACGTGCGGGACGTCGCCGTAGGCCTGGTCGGAGCGGTACTGGCGGGTGTCGAGCACGTCGAACTGGGCGAGCCGGCCCCAGTGCAGCCGCCGGTAGAGGGGCAGGTCCGGCCCCACCGGTGAATGCGGCGGGCGCAGCGGCTGGTGCTCCCAGTAGGCCCGGTAGGCGGCGGCGCGGCGCAGCAGGAACTCCGTCGAGGAGACGGCGTTCTCGGGGACGGCGCCCGCGTAGTTGTTCTCGGTCTCGTGGTCGTCGAAGGTGACGACGAAGGGGTGCGCGGCGTGCGCGGCCCGCAGGTCGGGGTCGGTCTTGTAGAGGGCGTAGCGCAGCCGGTAGTCCTCCAGCGACGCGGCCTCGTGGTCGAACAGCGCGGGGAGCCGGCGGTCGGTGTAGGCGCGGGCGCCGCCGGCCGCGTCGACCGCGTATTCGTAGATGTAGTCGCCGAGATGGAAGACCACGTCGACGTCGTCCTCGGCGAGATGGCGGTAGGCGGTGAAGTACCCGTCCTGGTAGGCCTGGCAGGCGACGGCGGCGAGGGTGAGCGACGAGACGTCGCCGCTCTCGGCGGGCGCGGTGCGGGTGCGGCCGGTCTCGCTGAGCCAGGTGCCGGCGCGGAAGCGGTAGTAGTACACGCGGTCGGCTTCGAGGCCGTCGACCTCGACGTGGACGGTGTGCCGGAACTCGGGGTGCGCGGTGGCGGTGCCCCGTCTGACGACGCCGGCGAACGCCTGGTCCAGGGCGACCTCCCAGCCGACGTCGACGCGTTCGGCGGGCAGTCCGCCGTCGGGCTGGTACGGGGCGGGTGCCAGCCGGGTCCACAGGAGCACCGAGCCGGGCAGCGGATCGCCCGAGGCGACCCCGAGGGTGAAGGGGTGGGCGTCGATCCGTGCCGCGTCCAGCTCCGCGGCGGCCGCCACCCCGGGTCTGGGGAGGTCCACGGCGAAGGCGAGCGCGATGGCCGCGCCGGTCGCGCCGAGGAAGCGACGGCGGCCGATATGGCGGGCGGCGGCGCGGAGTTCGGGCGCGTGCCGCGAAGGGGCCGGATGCGACGGGAATGCTGCGATTGTCATTCTTTCCTCCCCGGACAGTTCAGGGAGGAGACGGGGAGCCGACCACGCACGACACGCACCGCCCGGCACGCACCGCCCGGATGGCGGACAACGGGTTCCGTGTCACGGAGCGCCCTCCTACGCTCCGGGCCCATGAATCCCCACGCCCATGCCCAGGCCCAGGCCCACACGAACGCCGGCACCGACACCGACGCCGGCCTCACTGGAACCGCCCCCGCCGCCACCCCTGCCGCCACCACCGCCGACGCGACGGAATCCGCCCGCCGGTCGAGGATCGCCGTCGTGACCGGCGCCGGCTCCGGGGTCGGCCGCGCGGTGGCCGTCGAACTGCTGCGCGCGGGCTGGTCGGTCGCGCTGGCGGGCCGGCGCGCGGGGACGCTGGAGGAGACCGCGGCGCTGATGCCGGAGGGCGCCGCCCTCGTCGTACGGACGGACGTGTCACGCCCGGACGACGTGACCGCGCTCTTCGCCGCCACCGTGGACCGGTTCGGCCGGGTCGACCTGCTGTTCAACAACGCGGGGACGTTCGGGCCGGGCGGGGTGCCGGTCGAGGAGCTGCCCTACGAGGCGTGGCGGCACGTGGTGGACACCAACCTCAACGGGGCGTTCCTGTGCGCGCAGGCGGCGTACCGGCGGATGAAGGAGCAGAATCCCCAGGGCGGCCGGATCATCAACAACGGCTCGGTCTCCGCCCACGCGCCCCGCCCGCACTCGGCCGCCTACACCGCGACCAAGCACGCGCTGACGGGCCTGACCAAGTCCCTGTCCCTGGACGGGCGGGCGTACGGGATCGCGGTCGGCCAGATCGACATCGGCAACGCGGCCACCGACATGACGGCCGGGATGGGGACGGGCGCCCTCCAGGCCGACGGCAGGACCGTGCCGGAGCCGGTGATGGACGTGGCCGACGTGGCGCGCACCGTGCGGCACATGGCGGAGCTGCCGCTGGAGGCGAACGTGCAGTTCGCGACCGTACTGGCGACGACGATGCCGTACGTGGGCCGGGGTTGAGGGCGCCCCCGCGGTCGAACCGCGCCCGCCCGCGCCCGTCCGACAGTTCGTCAAGTCCTCAACTTGCACAAGCGGAATTCAATAGTCCGTACCATTGCGGCCGGTAACGGGCTTATGCTCGACACGCCTGCACAAGAGCTTCACATTTAGCGCAGTGAGGTTCCGCAAGCCAAACCGAGGGGGGAGGCGGCAGCCGTTCCACGGCGTCGGGTGGGGGTGGACCGCGCGTGGGACCGCGGGGTACGCACCGACCCGTGGAACGGCTGCCGTGCGGCTCACCCGGCGTTCCGGTCCCCGGCGCGGGCCGCCAGACGCCTGCGCAGCGCGTAGGCTCCGCCCGCCAGCAGCGCCGCCGTCACCACGCCCCCTTCCGCCAGCCGCCAGGCCGAGGTGCCGTCCGGCGCGGTGCCGGGCGGTCCGGCGGCCGCCGCCACCGCCTTCCGGGACGGCGGGGCGCTCACCCCTCCCTCACTCAGCGGATCGACCAGCGTGCCCACCGCCCGCGCCGAACCCGCCTTCGAGAAGCCCCAGTCGAGCAACGCGGCCGTCTCCTCGTAGACCGCGTTGTAGCCGCTCCTCGGGTGCATCACGGTGACGATCAGGGTGCGGCCGCCCCGGGTCGCGGCACCGGTGAAGGTGTTGCCCGCGTTGCTGGTGTAACCGTTCTTCACACCGATCAGGCCCGGGTACGGCCTCACCCCGTACACGCCCGACAGCAGGCGGTCGGTGTTCTGGATCTGGAACTTCTTCCTGCCGCCCGCCGGGAAGTCCGCCGTCCTCGTCGCGCAGTAGGCGCGGAAGTCGGCGTCCTTCAGCCCGTGCCGGCCGAAGAGCGTCAGGTCGTACGCCGACGAGAGTTGTCCCTTGTGGTCGAAGCCGTCGGGGCTGACCACATGGGTGTCCAGGGCCTGGAGGTCGACGGCCCGCGCCTGCATCTCGGCGACCGTCTTCGCCAGGCCGCCGTTCATCCGGGAGAGCACGTGCACCGCGTCGTTGCCCGAGCGCAGGAAGACGCCCTGCCACAGCTGTTCGACGGTGTACGTGATCCCCGGCTTGACGCCGACGAGGCTGGAACCCGACGGGATGTCGGCCAGGTCGGCGTCGGTGACCGTGTACCGCTCGGTCCGCCCGAACCTCGCCAGGACCGTGTCGGCGAACAGCATCTTCAGCGTGGACGCGGGCGCCAGACGCTGGTGCGCCCGGTAGGAGGCCAGCACCTCGCCGGACTCGTGGTCGGCGAGCAGCCAGGCACGGGCGGAGAGTTTGCCGGGCAGCCCGGTGGCGCCCTGCACCTGGACCCCGGCCCGGGTCAGCCGCTCACCACCGATCGCACCCGTCACGCCGGTCGCACGGGCCGGGCCGGTCGGGCGTGCCGAACCGGTCGGACCGGTCGCACCGGTAGGGCCGGTCGGGCCGGTCGGTCGGCTTGCGTCCGGCGCGGCGGCGGCGGATGTGGGCACGCCGGCCGCCAGGGGGACGGCCGCGGTGAGAGCGAGCAGGGAACGCCGGGTCAGCCAGGAGGATTCGCGCACTCCGGGACCGTACAAAGCCGTCCCGCGACCGCGCACACCGGGGCCGCGACATGCGTGCAGGAAACCCGAAAGAGGCAGACGACGGGTCATTGGACAGGGGTTTCCTGGCAATGACCCCAGCACGGCCCAGGAATCGGCTGTCTGACGGAAATCTGAGGCCGGCCCGCACATTCTCAGTCCGCGCACATCTCTCGCTCAGCAGGACTCAAAGGTTCCTCCCTAGCTTGTGGCCGCGCCCACGGCGGGCGCCAAGAACCTTCGAGGAACGGGATGTTTGGCATCTATCTCAAGCGCGAACTGAGCCGGCGCAAGAAAGCGGCTCTGGTCATCGCACTGGGTCTGGCGCTCGGAATCGCCCTGGTCATCACCGTCAACTCGGTGTCCGCGGGCATGACTCAGGCTCAGGACAAGGTCCTGAACTCGCTCTACGGCCTCGGCACCGACATGACGGTCACCAAGGCCCGTACGGCGCCCACCGGCAGCAGTTCCCAGCGACCGAACTTCCAGTTCGACGCGCGGTCCGAGGACGACGAGGCCTCCCAGAGCTCCGACCGGGTGATGACGCAGGGCGGCCAGGCCCTGGCGTCCTCCCTCGTGGCCGAGGTCTCCGCGCAGAAGGGCGTCGCCGGCGCGGTCGGCGCCCTCGGCCTGAACGTCACCAAGGTCGACGGCTCGTTCACCCAGGGCGAGGCCGAGAGCTCGACCGGCGGCCAGGGCGACCCCGGCGGCGGTGGCAGCGGCCGGCCACAGGTGCAGGGGGGCGGCGCCTCGTTCGACGTGAACTCCTACTCCGTGACCGGAGTGGACGTCACGAACCAGGACCTGGGGCCGCTGTCCACGTCGAAGATCACCTCCGGCAGGACCTTCACGGCCACGCAGACCGACGCCGCGGTCGCGGTGCTCAGCACGTCGTACGCCAAGGAGAACACGTACAAGGTCGGCTCGACCTTCAAGATCTCCGGCACCGAGTACACGGTGATCGGCATCGCGACACCCGAGAGCGGCGACTCCACCACGGACGTCTATCTGCCGCTGAAGCAGGCGCAGACGCTGGGCGACGCCAAGAACAAGGTCACCACGATCTACGTCAAGGCGACCGGCTCCCAGCAGATCGACACCGTCAAGTCGACGATCCAGAAGAACATCTCGGGTACGACGGTGACCACCTCCGCCGACCTCGCGGAGACCGTCTCCGGTTCCCTGTCCACCGCCTCCGACCTGGCGACCAGTGTCGGCAAGTGGCTGTCGGTCGCGGTGCTGGCCGCCGCCTTCCTGGTGGCCGCGCTGCTGACCTCCGCGGCCGTGTCCCGCCGGGTGCGTGAGTTCGGCACCCTGAAGGCGCTCGGCTGGCCGAGCCGCCGGGTGACCCGGCAGGTCGTCGGCGAGTCCATGGTCAACGGCCTGCTCGGCGGAGTCCTCGGCATCGGCCTGGGCCTGGCCGCCGCGTACACGGTCACCGCGATCAGCCCGAAGCTGACCGCACAGCTCGGCAGCACCGGCGGCGGTGGCGGCGGCACGGGTGGCGGTCCCGGCGGCGGCGGTCCCGGTCAGCAGTCGGCCCGGAACACCATGGAGATCGCCCTGTCCGCCCCGGTCTCGGTGACGACCATCGCGCTCGCCGTGGGCCTCGCGGTCGCCGGCGGTCTGATCGCCGGTGCCATGGGCGGCTGGCGCGCCTCCCGCATGCGCCCGGCCGACGCACTCCGCAGCGTCTCCTGACCCGGCCCCTCTTCTCCCCCTTCCCTCCCCCTTATCTCCCTCTCCCCCTATCTCTCCTCGACTCACGGAGCACCCATGTACAGACTCACCGGCGTCACCAAGCGCTACACGCGGGGCAAGGAGACGGTGGAGGCGCTGCGCGGCGTCGACCTCACGATCGAGGACGGCGACCAGCTCGTCATCCAGGGCCCCACCGGCGGCGGCAAGTCGACGCTGTTGCAGATGATCGGCGGGCTGGACCGCCCCTCCGAGGGCTGCGTCGAACTGGACGGCGTCGACCTCGCGAGCATCAGCGAGGCCAGGCTGACCCGGCTGCGGGCCGAGAAGATCGGCATCATCTTCCAGTCGTTCAACCTCATCCCGACGCTGACCGCCCAGGAGAACGTCGAGACCGCCCTGGTCCCGCTCGGCGTCAAGCCCGCCGAGCGCCGTGAGCGCGCCGCCGACGCGCTGCGCTCGGTGGGCCTCGGCGAGCGGCTCACCCATGTCCCGACCGAGCTGTCCGGCGGCCAGCAGCAGCGCGTGGCGATCGCCCGCGCGCTGGTCAAGAAGCCGAAGGTGCTGCTCGCCGACGAGCCCACCGGCAACCTCGACGAGGGCACCCGCGACGACATCATGGGCCTGCTGGAAGGTCTGTGGCACGAGTACGGCCTGACCTTCGTCCTGGTCACCCACGACTCGTCCATCGCCCGCCGCGCGCCGCGGCTGGCCACCATCGAGTCCGGCCGGATCACACTGACCGAGCAGAGCGGCGGCCGACCGTACGCGACGCGGGCGCACGACGGTCGAGCGCCCGACGGTCGGACGTACGACGGCCAGACCGTGGCGGGGGCGCACGGCGGTCGGACGTACGACCATCACGCGTACTGACCCTCCGGTGGCCCGAAGGGGCCGCTCACCTTCCGAGTATTCGGTCGACGTCGGCCAGTTGCCCGGCGGTGAGCGGCCCCTTCGCGATCGCGCCCGCGTTCTCCTCGGCCTGCGCGACCGACCGGAAGCCCGGGATCGGCACGGTGCGCGGGCTGCGCGCCCAGATCCAGGCCAGGGCGCCCTGGGCGGGCGTACGGCCGTCGCTGGTCAGGACGTCCCGCAGCGCCTCCACCCGGGCCAGCCATCGCGGGTCGGCCCCGGAGCCGTCGCCGAAACCCGGCAGCCAGGCCGGTGGCCGGCTGCGGATGTCCCCCGCTTCGAGGGCGGGACGGCCCGTGTGCCTGCCGGTGAGCAGCCCCATGGCGAGCGGGCTGCGGTTGACGCTCGCCAGGTCCCACGCCTCGCACAGCGCCAGCATCGCGGGCGCGTCCTGGAACACGTTGAGCGCGTGCTGTACGGCCGCGCAGTGCGGGCCCTCGGCGAAGACGGCGGCGCGCGCCGGGTCGTCGGTGCTCCAGGCGTACGCCCGTACGAGGCCCTCCCGGACGAACTCCTCGCAGGCGTCACGCAGTCGGGCCGCCCGCTCGGGGTCGGCGTCCGAGAGGTGCAGCTGGTAGAGGTCGACGTGCTCGGTGCCGAGCCGGGCGAGCGACGCGGTCAGGGCGCGGCGGGCGTGCTCGGGGGACGCGTCCTGGCCGTCGGCGGTCCGGGTGCCTTCGTCGAAGAGGTTGCCCCACTTGGTGGCGACGACGACGTCGTCCCGGCGCTTGCCCAGCGCCCGGCCGAGCACGCGCTCGCTGTGCCCGGTGCCGTAGGCGTCGGCGGTGTCGAAGAAGGTGACGCCGAGGTCGAGGGCGCGCCGGATCGCCCGTACGGACTCGTCGTCGTCGACCTTGCCCCAGCCCAGGGGTTGTCCGTCGGGGGTCTGCCACTCGCCGCCGATGGCCCAGCAGCCGAAGCCGAGGGCGCTGACCTGGATGCCGCTGCGTCCCAGTGTCCTGTTGGTCTCCATGGTGGGGACGCTAGGAGTTGGAGCGCACTTCAGCGCAAGGGGTGGGGCGAGGACGACGGTGCCGGAGGTCGTAAGGCCCCCACCCGCGCCTGCCGCTCATACCGGCCCTCACGCCTGCCGTCCGCGCCTGCCGCCTACGCCTGGCCGGTCTCGAACCGCGAGATCCTGCCGTCGTCCTCGACCGTGAAGTTCCACCGGGTGCGCATCTCGCCCCAGGTGTCGTTGCTGTAGTGGGCGACGAGCGCCCGGCCGCCCGCCGACTCCCGGTCGACCTCCAGATGACCGTGGGAGGTGAAGATCTCCTGGTCGATCCAGTCGGTGAGGTCATGGTCGGCGCCGTCGTCCGCCATGGTCGCGTCGGGCGTGAGCAGCGCCATGAAGGCCTCGCGGTCGTGGGCGTTGACCGCGGTGACGAAGGCGCGGACGGCCGGGTCGCTGAGTCTGGCTGTCTGAATCGTCATGCGGGCCACGCTCGCACCGGTGCCGGGCCCCCGCCACCCGAACGGCGTCCAGCGCGGGCCCGGCACGGGCGGGAGTGCCACGGTGGCGACGTGGAGACCCGCGTGCGGGCCTGTTCCTGCCGACGACCCAGGGGAGTACTCGTGACCTGCTTCGACCGACGAGATCTGGGCCTGCTGCTGCTCCGACTGGGTACCGGCGGGGTGCTGGCCGCGCACGGCACGCAGAAGCTGTTCGGCTGGTTCGGCGGCCACGGGCTCGAGGGGACCGGGCAGTACATGGAGTCCGTCGGGTTCGTGCCGGGAAAGCTGAGCGCGACGGCGTCGGGCCTGGCGGAGACGTGCGGCGGCACGCTGCTGGCCCTGGGGCTGGCGACCCCGGCGGCGGGCGCGGCGGCGGCCGGCGCCATGGCCGGGGCGAGTTCGGTGCACGTGCCCAACGGGTTCTTCGCCCAGGGCGGCGGATTCGAGTACCCGGCCACCCTGGGCCTGTGCGCCACCAGCCTCGCGGTCGCCGGCCCGGGCCGGATCTCCCTCGACGAGGCGTCCGGCAACGTGCTGAACCGGGCGTGGATGGTCCCGGCGGCCCTCGCCGCGACAGCCGCCGTCACCAGCGCGGTGGTGTGCCTGCGCAACAAGCGGCTGCGGGAACAGGCGGGCGGCGAACAGCAGGCGCTCTTCGAGGAGTAGGAGGCATGGCAGGCTGCGTCCATGAGTGATCAGGACTCCCCCGCCGTCCCCGCCGTCGCCCCCATGGACCTCTGGACCTCGGTCGACGCGTTGTGGGCCTGGCTGGAGGCCGATCAGCCGGTCGCCGGCCGGGAAGGCCTGCTGCTGCGCATGCTGAAACTGACGGAGGAGGTCGGCGAGGTCGCCCAGGCGGTGATCGGCGCGACCGGCCAGAACCCACGCAAGGGCGTCACACACACCTGGCCGGACGTCGAATCGGAACTGTGCGACGTCGTGATCACCGCCTTGGTGGCCCTGCGCACGCTGACCCCTGACGCCCGCGAGGTCTTCACGGCCCACTTGGCCCGGGTCACAGAGCGATCGCTTCCACACTGACGCCCCCGTACCGAGCGCCGGGAGAACCCGGAAGGGGAACGGCAGACGAGTCGGGCTGTACGCCGGGGAGAATCACCAAAACGCCATGACCTGCACAAACGTGCAGGGAGGACGTTTCCGTGGCTACCTTGATGGCTACGCAAGGAGGCGTCCCGCGCCGGAGCGGTCCGGACGGGGCTTCGTCGTTCTCGGAAAGGCCGGTTCGGGTGGCCACCGCGGCGGACGGCATCACCGCCAACGTAGTGATCACCGAACTCGACCGGCGCCATGTACCGGTGGTCCGGTTCAATCCCGCCGACATCGGAGAGGACCTCTCGGTCCGGGTGGTGGCAGCCTGCGGGACAGGGTTAGGGATACCTCCAGGGCGACGCCCGAGGCAGGACACTCACCGAAATCCGTACTAGAATCTGTACAGAATCAAGCCTCTATATGGGTACGGTGACAGCGTGGAGATTCCTGAGGTCGTGACCGTCAGCGACGCGCGCGCGCGACTGTCGCGGATCCTGACTGACCTGTCGGAGTCCGGCGCTGATGCCGACCCGGTCCTGATCGGCGCCCACCGCAAGCCCCAGGGCGTCCTGCTGTCCGTCGAGGCCTTCGAGGCGCTGAGCGGCCGAGCGGCACGACGTGCGGCCGTCGCCTCGGCCACCGGCTCCATCGAGGCCGAGCGGCTTCACACCTCCGAGGCCTCCGACCGCGACACCGAGGCGTACGTGAAGGGCGACCTCGATGTGGACACCCTTGTCGCCCGCGCGATCGCCCGTCACCAACAGACCTCGGAGCGGCGGGCCGGGTGAACGACCCGTACTCCATGCCCAACGGCGTGCTGCGCAACAAGCTCGGCATCACCGACCATCAGCTGCTCGCGGCAGCGGAGGCGGACATCACCCGGGCGCGCCTCGTCATGCTCGCCGAACGCCCTCTCCCCGGCGCGTACGATCTCGGCCATCTCCAAGCGTTCCATGCCGCGGTCTTCGGTGACATCTATCCGTGGGCAGGCGAGTTACGCACCGTGAACATCGCCAAGCGCACACCGTTCTGTCCGGCGAGAAATCTGGTGCCCTATGCCGGAGAGGTCTTCGGTCGTCTCGTCTCCTCCGGTCATCTGCAGAATCTCCACCGGCAGGCATTCGTCATCCAACTGGCCACGTTGTACGGCGACCTGAACGTCCTCCACCCGTTCCGCGAGGGCAACGGCCGTGCCCAGCGGGCGTTCCTTGCCCAACTCGGCGCCAACGCGGGATACGCCCTGAACTGGTCGGGCTTGGACCCTCAACGCAACGAGGACGCCTCGGTGAAGAGCTTCCTCGGTGACAACAATCTGTTGGAGCAGCTACTCGACGAGCTCATCACCACCACTGGGTGAGGCCGCCGTCTCCCGGCCGGCAGGCGCGGCGCCTGCTGTCTGGCGCGTGCCGGGCCAAAGTAAGGTGCGCCGGTTCCGTGACCAGGCCCCTCCCGCTCTAGAGCCGGTAGACGATCTCCCCGTCGGAATCGGCGAAGCCGAACTCCCGGTAGCAGGAACTGCATCTGGAGCCAGACGACCCCGAATGCGACACCTTGACTCACCAAGCGGAGCAAGCCGCGGAGGCCGGGTCAAGGGCGCACCCTCCGACCGTGCCGTACGCGGCCCAGGCCGCTGGAGACGTGGACGGCCCGAACGCCCTCAGGGTGGTCTCGGTTCAACTCGTCCCAGCCGCTCCCAGGTGGTGGCCACGTTCCAGCCGTGGACAGTCTGCGCTTGCTTGGAACTCACGTCGCGAGCTCCTGTGCGGAGACCAGCAGCATTCTGCTGACATGGGCTCCGCACTGTGTGGGCTGCTGAGCATCTGCCCGCACCGCAGTCGATGGCTTTACTGGAACGCCGATTCACAATCCGGTGCAGAGAGAAAGCAGGCCTTGACCTGCATAAACACTGAGCGGCAGACGAGTCGGGCTGTACGCCGGGTTCTGTCGCCCGGGCGCCTCGCGGCGGCCGGGGAGACGGCCATCCATCTAGGGCCGGCGTTGCCGCCGGCCTCGTGCGGTCTACCCGCGGACTCGGGCGGGCAGCCCTCGAACGTCCGCGCAGAAGCACCGGGGTGCTTCCTTTTGACCTTGCTCCGGGTGGGGTTTACCTAGCTGCCCAGGTCGCCCTGGGCACTGGTGGTCTCTTACACCACCGTTTCACCCTTACCGGGGGCCGAAGCCCTCGGCGGTCTGTTTTCTGTGGCACTGTCCCGCGGGTCACCCCGGGTGGCCGTTAGCCATCACCCTGCCCTGTGGAGCCCGGACGTTCCTCGGGAAGCCCCCTAGGGGGACTCCACGCGGCCGTCCGCCCGGCTCGTCTGCCGTGTGGACCATGCTACCGGGCGCGACCGCTTCCTCTCGCCCGCCGGCTTCCGGTCGCCCGCCGTCGCGAGCACCGAGCCCACCAGGATCAGGAGGAAGGCGGCGACGACGCCGGCCGTGAGGCGCTCGTCCAGGAAGAGGGCTCCCACGGCCACCGCGACCGCCGGGTTGACGTACGTGATGACGGTCGAGCGGGTCGGGCCGATCTCCTTGATCAGCTCCAGGAAGGCGACGAAGGCCACGGCCGTGCAGATGACACCCAGGCCCACGAGGGCGGCGAGGACCTCGGCGGACGGGGTCGTGGCGGGCCAGGTGACGGCCGCGGCGGGGGCGTAGACCAGGGCCGCCAGGGTCAGGCAGGGGGCGATGAGCTGGAGGGTGGGGACGTCCTTGAGGCGGCGGGCGACTATCAGGGGGGCCGTCGCGTAGCCCACGACCGTCAGCAGTACCTCGGCGAGGGAGAGGGCGTCGCCGCCCGTCAGGTGCGGGACGGTGAGGACGGCCACGCCGGCCAGGCCGAGGGCGAGGCCCGCGATCCGGCGTCCGCCCAGCACCTCCGTGTCGCCGAAGAAGCGGGCCGCGAGGACGCCGACGATCGGGACGCCCGCGATCAGCAGGCCGGCGGTGGAGCTCGACAGGTGCCGCTCGGCGTCGGTCAGCGTGAACCAGGGGCCCATGATCTCGATGCACGCGAAGGCCAGCATGGGCGCCCAGTGCGCCCGGACGGTGCGGATCAGGCCGCCCTGGCGGATGGCGAAGGGCAGCAGGAGGAGGGCGCCGAGGGCGCACCGTACGAACACCACCATGGACGGGGACAGGGTGTCCACCGCCACCTTGATCATCAGGTAGGGGATACCCCAGACCACTCCCATCAGGGAGAACAGGAACCAGCCGCGTGCAGTCATACGGAGAGTGTCGGCCCGGTCAGTGCCCGCTGTCTTGAACGCTGTTGCGGTACGCCGCCGGGGTCACCCCCAGCACCCGGCGGAACCACCGGGTGAGGTGCGCCTGGTCCGCGAAGCCCACGAGCGGGGCGACCTCGGCCGCGCGCAGCCCGGACTCCAGCAGTGCGCGGGCCCGGGTCACCCGGTGCTGGGCGAGCCAGGCATAGGGCGGTATGCCCATCGTCGTACGGAAGGCCCGGAGCAACTGGTAGCGGGACAGGCCCAGCTCGGCGGCGAGGTCGGCGAGCGAGGGCGGCGCGAGGAGTTCGTCGGCGAGGCGGTCGCGGACGATGCCGGCGATGTGTCCGGCGCCGGGCACGGTGTCGGCGGCCGCGCGGGCCGTGGAGTGGCGCCGCGCGAGGGCCGTGAGCAGCCAGGGCAGCCGGGACTCGGCTTCCAGCGGGTCGGGGCAGGCGCTGAGTTCGGTGTGGGCGCGGCGCAGGGCGGCGGCGAGTTCCGGGTCGTCGACGACGGGGTCGCGGAAGTGCGGGAGGCCGAGGCCGAGGGCGCCCTCGGTGAGCAGGCCGGGGGCCGCGTACAGGGCGCGGTAGGCGTAGCCGTCGGTGGTGTTGGCGGGGCCGCCGGTGTGCATCTCGCCCGGTGCCAGGACGACGATGGAGCCCGGTCCGGTACGGAGGTGGCCGCCGCGGTAGTCGATGATCTCGGAGCCGCCGACGCAGACGCCGACGGTGAACTCCTCGTGCGCGTGGGGGGCGTAGACGTGTTTGTCGAAGCGGGCGGTGAGCAGGTCGAGGGGCGGGCCGCAGCGGCCCAGTCGCGCCCGTGTCCACAACGCCTGCTCAGCCATCCGACACCCCCGTGTAGGCACTTTGACATCGACAACGCCCACGGGTCGCGTTTCCATGCCGCCCCCGCCGCCTCGTCCTGGGCGGTCCTCGGCGGCCGTCAGGCGGGCGCGAAGCGTACCTTCGCCGTGATCGGGTCGGCCTGGGTGAGCCGGACCCGCAGCCGCTCACCCAGCGGGAGGTGCCCGCCCTCGATCCGGCCGATCACCGCCGGATCCCTCAACTGGACGGTCCCCACGGTCGGCCGGTGTTCCTCCACGTCCACCACGCAGCCGTCGAAGAGGTCGCCGACGCGGTCCCTGAGCACCGCGGCCTCGACGATGTCCACTCCGGCCCGCTCCACCGTGGCCGCGCGCCGGCCGCCGTCGCGCATCTCGGCCGGCAGCGCGTCGAGGGCGGCGAGCACCCAGTCGGGCGGGGCCTGGCCCGCGACGGCCGCGAGACAGAGCTCGGCTGCGTACCGGTCGACGAGGCGGCGCAGGGGGGCGGTGCAGTGCGCGTAGGGCGCGGCGACCGCCGCGTGGGTGGTGATGTCCGGCAGGACGCCGTCCCGGAAGACCGTGTAACCGGCGCCGCGCAGCAGGGTCGTGCACTCCTGGAGGAAGGCCGCGTGGTGCGGCGGACGCGGGTCGAGGCGGCGGATGAGCTCCGCGTACGGGACGTGGCGCGGCCAGTCGATGTGCAGGGCGCGCGCGGTGCGGCGCAGCCGGCCGACGGCGCCGTCCGGGGCGACGGGCAGGGTGCGCAGCACGCCCGTGCCGTACGCCAGCATCAGGTCGGCCGCCGCCATGCCGGTGAGCAGGGAGATCTGGGCGTTCCAGACGTCGGCGGGCCGCACCGCGCGGTAGGTCAGCTCGTAGGCGTGGTCGCGCTCGACGACCTCCTGTTCGGGTACGTGCAGCGAGATGCCGCCGCGCTCGGTCTCCAGCCGTTCGCGCAGCTGTCCGACGGTCTTCAGCAGGGCGAGGGGTTCCTCGGCGGTGCCGTCGTCGATCCGTCTCTGTACGCCCGCGTAGTCGAGCCGGGCCCTGCTGCGCACGAGGGCCCGGCGGACGTCGGCGGCGAGCGTACGGCCGTCCGCGTCGAGGTCGATCGTCCACAGGGCGGCCGGGCGCACCTGGTCCGGGAGCAGGCTCGCGGCGCCCTCGCCGAGTGACGTCGGGTGCAGCGGGACCCGCCCGTCCGGGAAGTACAGGGTGGTCACCCGCCGGTGGGCCTCGGCGTCCAGCGCTCCGCCGGGTACGACGAAGGCGGCGACGTCGGCGATGGCGTACCGGACGCGGTAGCCGGTGCCCCGCCGGGACAGGTGCAAGGCCTGGTCGAGGTCGCGGGAGGCGGGCGGGTCGACGGTGAAGAAGGGGATGTCGGTGGCGTCGTGCGTCGGCGGCAGGGGGGCCGCGGCCGCGCGCTCCGCCTCGGCCAGGACCGCGGGCGGAAAGCTCCCGGGCACGTCGAGCCCGGCACGCAACGCGTCGAGGGCGACGCGCAGCGAGGCCTCCGGGGCACAGACCACGCAGATACGGCGGCGGGGCATGGGTCGAGCGTAGGGCGGGGCCGCGGGTGGGGCACGCCGTACGCTGGCTCGGAGCTCTAGCGAAGGAGACCCCCCTGTGCTTGTCCTGCTGCCGCCCTCCGAAGGCAAGGCCTCGTCCGGCCGCGGCGCCCCGCTGAAGCCGGAGTCGCTGTCGCTGCCGGGGCTCACCGCCGCCCGTGAGGCCGTGCTCGGCGAGCTGGTCGAGCTGTGCACGGGCGACGAGGACAAGGCGCGCGAGGTGCTCGGGCTGAGCGAGGGCCTGCGGGGCGAGGTGGCCAAGAACGTGGAGCTGTGGACGGCGGGCGCGCGGCCGGCCGGGGAGATCTACACGGGTGTCCTCTACGACGCCCTCGGCCTGGCCTCCCTCGACGCGGCCGCGAAGCGGCGTGCCGCGCGGTCGCTGCTGGTCTTCTCGGGGCTGTGGGGCGCGGTCCGGGTGACGGACCGGATCCCCTCGTACCGCTGCTCCATGGGCGTGAGACTGCCCGGGCTCGGGGCGCTGGGCGCGCACTGGCGTACGCCGCTGGCGTCGGTGCTGCCCGAGGCGGCCGGGGACGGCCTGGTGCTGGACCTGCGGTCGTCGGCGTACTCGGCGGCGTGGAAGCCTGCGGGCGAGGTGGCCGGGCGCACGGCGACCGTGCGGGTGCTGCACTCCCAGGTCGTGGACGGGGTGGAGAAGCGCTCGGTGGTCAGCCACTTCAACAAGGCGACCAAGGGGCGGATCGTGCGCGGCCTGCTGACGGCGGGGATCGCGCCGCGGAACCCGGCCGGGCTGGTGGAGGCGCTGCGGGACCTCGGGTACGTGGTGGAGGCGCAGGCGCCCGCCCGGGCGGGGCGGCCGTGGGCGCTGGACGTGGTGGTGGCGGAGATCCACTGAGACTCCCCCCCAGGGGCGTTGCAACATACGCAACGCACTTTGCGCGGGTTGCATCGCGCGGGCAGGATGAGGCCATGAGTTCACCCCTGCCCCGCTCTTCGGCTGCCCCGGTGTCCGTGCTGGACCTCGCGCCCGTCGTGCCGGTCGTCGTGCTCGACGACGCCGCCGACGCCGTACCGCTGGCGCGGGCCCTGGTCGCGGGCGGGCTGCCCGCGATCGAGGTGACGCTGCGGACGCCCGCCGCCCTCGACGCGATCCGGGCGGTCGCCGGCGCCGTGCCGGACGCGGTGGTCGGCGCGGGCACGGTGATCACTCCGGAGCAGGTGACGGCGAGCACGGCGGCCGGGGCGCGGTTCCTGGTGAGCCCGGGGTGGACGGACGTACTGCTGGCGGCGATGCGGGCGTCCGGGGTGTCGTTCCTGCCGGGGGTGTCGACCGCGTCCGAGGTGGTGGCGCTGCTGGAGCGCGGGGTGCGGGAGATGAAGTTCTTCCCCGCGCAGGCGGCGGGCGGTACGGCCTATCTGCGGTCGCTGGCCGGGCCGTTGCCGCAGGCGCGGTTCTGCCCGACGGGCGGGATCGGGCCGGCGTCCGCGCCGGAGTATCTGGCACTGCCCAACGTCGGCTGCGTGGGCGGCAGTTGGATGATCCCGGCGGACGCGCTGGCGGCGCGGGACTGGGACCGGGTCGAGCGGCTGGCCCGCGAGGCGGCCGCCCTCAGCGCAGGTGGGACGTGTCGTTGAAGAGGCGCACGCTGGCGTTGCCGTCGGCGTAGTACGCCACCGCCGAGAGGGAGGCGGCGGAGAGTTCCATACGGAACAGGGCCTCCGGCGGGGCGCCCAGGGCGAGCCGCAGGAACGTCTTGATCGGTGTCACGTGGGAGACCAGCAGCACCGTGCGGCCCGCGTACGCCGCGACCAGCCGGTCGCGGGTGGCGGCGATGCGGACGGCGGTCGCCGCGAAGCTCTCGCCGCCGCCGGTCGGTTCGGCCTCCGGGTCGGCGAGCCACGCGTTCAGGTCGGCGGGGTGCCGCTCGCGGACCTCGCCGAAGGTGAGCCCCTCCCAGGCCCCGAAGTCGGTCTCCCGCAACCCGTCGTCGACCGTCACCTCCAGGCCCAGACGGGCGGCGACGGCCCCGGCGGTCTCACGGGTCCGGGCGAGGGGGGAGGCGACGATCGCCTGGATCGTGCCGCGCCGGGCCAGCGCCGCGGCGACCCGCTCGGCCTGCTCGCGGCCCACGGCGGAGAGGGAGGGATCGCCGCCTCCGCTCCCGGAGAACCGCTTCTGCGGGGTCAGCGGCGTCTCCCCGTGCCGCAGCAGCACGAAGGTCGCCGGCGCTCCCATGTCGGCGGGCGCCCACCCGGGCGCGGCCACGGCCCGAGCCGCCCGGACGTCGGACGCGCCCTTCAGGCCACGACCACGGGGATCGCCCTGCGCGGCGAGGGGGGCCGCGTCAGAGTCGGAGTCGGAGTCGGCATCGGCTTCGGCGGAAGGGGCGGGGGCGTTCGCGGCAGGGGGGCCGGAGTCGGTGGCGCCGTCGGCGGTCACACCCGGGCGCGCGCTCGCGCTCGCGGCCCGATCGCCCGCGTCGGCGCTCGCACCGGCACCGGCACTCGTATCGGCATCGGCATCGGCCCGCGAGCCACGTCCGCCCGTCTCGGCGCTCGTGCCAGGGTCGTCCGTGCGCGTCCCGGCCTCGGCGGCGCGCGGTCCGGGACCGGCCTCGACGGCGGGCGCACCGGCGGCGGCCTCGGCCGCCCGCTCGCGGGGACCGGGCGTGGCCGCACGCCCCCCGTCATCCGTCTCCGCGTCCGCGCCGGCCGGGTCCTCGGCCCGCGGGGCGGCCTCGGTGGATCCGCGGCCCGTCAGCGCCGCCCGGACCCGGGCCGCGCCCGCCGTGGCGTCTCCGGGCGGCCCCTCGGCCTCGGGTCCCGCGGGGCGCGACGCGCGGGTGTCCAGGTCCGCCGTGGAGGCCGACGCCACCCACTGCTCGCCGCGCTTGCCGGCGTCCATCGCCTCGTTCGCGAGCCGGTCCGCGTGCTTGTTGCGCTCGCGGGGGATCCACTCGTAGGTGACCTGCCCCGGCGGGAAGACCCCCGCCGCCTCCGCGGCGAGCGGCTTCATGGCGGGGTGCTTGATCTTCCAGCGGCCCGACATCTGCTCGACGACGAGCTTGGAGTCCATGCGGACGCTGACCTCGGCGGTCGGGTCGAGTTCGCGGGCGGCGCGCAGACCGGCCACCAGCCCCCGGTACTCGGCCACGTTGTTCGTGGCGACGCCGATGTACTCGGCCCGCTCGGCGAGCGTCTCCCCCGTCGCCGCGTCGATGACCACGGACCCGTAGCCCGCGGGCCCCGGGTTGCCCCGGGAACCGCCGTCGGCCTCGACGATGAACTCCCGCACGCCGAAGGCTCCTTACAGGCCGGAGTCGGACGTACGCACCAGGATGCGGCCGCAGTTCTCACAGCGGACGACCTTGTCGGGCGCCGCCGCCCGGACCTCGTTGAAGTCGGTGATCGCGAGCTCCTGGCGGCAGCCCTGGCAGGTGCGCTGGTACAGCTTGGCCGCGCCGATGCCGCCCTGCTGCTGGCGCAGCTTGTCGTAGAGCTTGAGCAGGTCGGCCGGCACGGCGGCGGCGATGACCTCGCGCTCCTTGGTCACCGTGGCGACCTCGCCGTCGATCTCCTCGAAGGCCGCCTCCCGGCGGGTCGTGGCGTCGTCGATCTTCGACTGGACGGAGCCGGTCCGCTCGGTCAGCTCGCCCACCCGCTCCTGGGCGCTCTCACGGCGCTCCATGACCTCCAGGACGACGTCCTCGAGGTCGCCCTGCCGCTTGGCGAGGGAGACGATCTCCCTCTGGAGGTTCTCCAGGTCCTTGGGGGAGGTGACGGCGCCCGAGTCCAGGCGCTGCTGGTCCCGGACGGCGCGCTGGCGGACCTGGTCCACGTCCTGCTCCGCCTTGGTCTGCTCGCGGGCGCAGTCGCTCTCCTCCGTCTGCGCGGCCACCAGCAGGTCGCGCAGCTGCGTGAGGTCCTTGGTCAGCGAGTCGATCTCGGCGTGCTCGGGCAGCGACCTGCGCCGGTGCGCGAGCTGCTGGAGGCGCACGTCGAGGGCCTGGACGTCGAGAAGGCGGATCTGGTCGGCGGGCGCGGCGTTCAGTTGGGGGCTCCAGGGGTTTTCGTCGTGGTGGACGCCGCGTGGGCCGTCCAGGGGTCGGTGACCGTCGCCGAGACGTGGACGCGCAGGTCCCATCCGTGCCGGTCGGAGATCTCGTCGAGCTGGGCGGCCGCCAGCTCGCACCAGGGCCACTCGGTGGCCCAGTGCGCCGCGTCGAGCAGCGCGAGAGGACTGTGGGTGCCGGCCGCCATGAACTCGCCCGCCGGGTGGTGGCGCAGGTCCGCGGTGAGGAAGGCGTCGACGCCGGCCGCGCGCACCTGCTCGAAGAGGCTGTCGCCGGACCCGCCGCTGACGGCGACCGTGCGCAGGACCGCCTCGGCGTCACCGGCGACCCGGATGCCCTGCGCGGTGGCGGGCAGCCGTTCGGCGGCGCGGGCGGCGAACTCGCGCAGGGTGACCGGGTGGTCCAGCGCGCAGATACGGCCCAGGCCCCGGCGGCCCTCGGGGTCGGTGGGGTCCGGTACGAGCGGACGGACCACCCGCAGGCCGAGCGCGCCGGCGAGCGCGTCGCTGACTCCCGGGTCGGCGGTGTCGGCGTTGGTGTGGGCGACGTGCAGCGCGATGTCGTTCTTGATCAGGGTGTGCACCACGCGGCCCTTGAAGGTGGAGGCCGCGACCGTCGTCGTACCGCGCAGGTAGAGCGGGTGGTGGGTGACCAGCAGGTCGGCGCCCAGCTTCACCGCCTCGTCGACGGTCTCGCGGACCGGGTCGACGGCGAACAGGACCCGGGAGACCTCCTGGTCGGGGTCGCCCACCACGGTGCCGACCGCGTCCCAGGACTCGGCCCGCTCGGCGGGCCACAGGCTCTCCAGCGCGGCGATGACTTCAGACAGACGGGGCACGGGGGCAAGGCTACCTGGCCGTTCTGCCCGGCAGTACCGGCTCCGCCCGCACCGGCCGGGACCCTCACCACTCAGCACACCGGCCTCGCCCCGCTCAGGCGAATCGCTTCTGCACCACCCTTATGTGTGAAGCGGCCGCTCGGCGGTCCCACGTCCGTGCGTACGAAAACTAGCTTCGTCGCCGGAGGTGAGCGAACGATGACGGCCTGTGCGATCGAACCTTCGGCGACCGGCGCGGACGACGGTGCGCCGCGGGCGGGCTGCGCCATCACGGCGGACGGCGCCTATGCCGCCCGCCTCGCGCGCGACGGTGACGGCGACTCCTGGTTCCCCGAGCGCTGGACGCTCGACGGCCACGAGCCGTACGCCGTGCCGCTGCCCGGCCACCAGCCGGAGGAGCCCGGCACCGAGGTGCAGCCGATGGGGGACGGACGGGTCCTCATCCACCGGCCGGTGGACGGGCGGCACGTCTTCTCGCTCCTCTACCCCACCGGCCCGGGCACCGGCGAGCTGCCCCTGGGCGCCGTCGAGTGCCCGGACGAGGGCAGCCGGCTGTGGCTGCTGCCCCCGGCCCCGGACGGCGAGCGGGCCTACGCCCTCGCCGTGGGCCGCCGCTCCACGGCGGTGTGGCTGGTGGCGGGCGGCGCCTTCGGGCCCGAGCACCTCGCCGAGCTCCCCGGGCGCTGCTCGGGCGGGGTGTGGCTGGACCGTGCGGGGCGGATGCTGGCCCTGGACCGGGAGCTGGGGGGCAGGACCAAGGCGGTCGTGGTGGACCTGGAGCGCGGGGGCGAGGTGTCGCCGCTGCTCCAGATCGCGGCCGACAGCGACGACCGGGTGTTGCTCGCCGACCCCGACAGCGGACTGCTGCTGATCCGCTCGGACGCGCCCTCACCGGGCGAGGACCGGCTCGGCTGGGGCGTCCTGGGCAGCACGCTGCCGGTGCGCTTCCCGGAGTGCCTGCGGGTGCCGGAGTGCGTGGTGACGCCGTTCGCGATCCAGCCGGAGCAGGTGCTGATGCCGGAGGGCTGCGCGGTGGCGCTGCGCGTCGACGGGCCGGCCGGCAGCTGGGTCGGCGTGTGGCGGCCGGCCGAGCGGCAGATGCACCATCTGCCGGCGCCCGAGGGGTGGCTGGCCGGGGCCGGACTGTGGACGCCGGACGGGGTGCTGCGGCTGCCGTACGCCACGCAGACGACGCCGTGCGCGGTGGCGGAGATGGACGCGCCCGCGGCCGCGGCGAGGGTGTGGACGGAACCGGGGACACCCGTGGAACCGGAAGCTCCGCAGCCGGTCACACCCCGTCCTGTGCCCTTGCAGCAGGCGCCCCTGGGACGTCTTGTAACGAAGTAGTGCCGGTTGGCGTGGCCGTCTGGATCGGGCCCGAGGGGGGTTGGTTAGACTCGCCGGGCGGTAAGAAGGATCATGTTGACGGGGTGAAGTTTTCCGATGAACGACGCAAGCACGACGCAGCCGCTGCCCTCCGGTGACCGGGACGACTCCGGCCACGGCAAGCATCGCGGTCAGAACGCGGCACAGGACGGCGAGACGGCCCCTCACGGCCGTCACCGCAGGCCCGCCGAGGAAACCGAGGCGGCGGTCTGACCGACCGTACGCCAGGAGGGGCCCGCACGTCAGCTGATGTGCGGGCCCTTTCCGCATCCTTGACACCTCCGGCCACGGGCTCGGCTCCCTGACGGCTCGGCCCCGGCCCGGCCTCGGCGTCGACCTCGGCGCCGGGTCACCGGATCACCGGGTCGCCTCAGCGGCGCCTCAGTCCCAGCACCTCCGCCGCCGCGAACGTCTCCTCCCGCGGACGGTCCGCGTAGTGCGGGGTGAGCACGGCGTCCAGCTCGTCGTAGCTGAAGGTGTCCTGCTTGCTGTCGAACTGCGCCCGTACCCGCGGCCGTTCGACGATCGCCACCATGCCGCCGTGCACGACGAGCAGTTGTCCGTTGATCCGCGCGGCGGCGGGCGAGGCCAGATAGCCGACGAGCGGGGCGACGTGCTCGGGGGCGAGCGGGTCGAGGCCCTCGGCCGGGGGCTCGAACCCGGCGCCCGCGAAGACGTCCTCGGTCATCCGGGTGCGGGCGCGCGGGCAGATCGCGTTCGCCGTGACGCCGTACCTGGCCAGGGCGAGCGCCGTGGAGGTGGTCAGGCCGACGATTCCGCCCTTCGCCGCCGCGTAGTTGGGCTGTCCGGCCGAACCGGCCAGGAACGCCTCCGACGAGGTGTTCACGATCCGCCCGTACACCGGGCCGCCGGCCGCCTTCGACCGCTCCCGCCAGTGCGCGGCCGCGAAGCGGGTGGTGTTGAAGTGGCCCTTGAGGTGGACCCGCAGCACGGAGTCCCACTCCTCCTCGGACATCGAGAAGACCATGCGGTCCCGCAGGATGCCCGCGTTGTTGACCAGGATGTCCAGCGCGCCGAACTCCGCGACCGCCAGCTCCACCAGGTCACGGGCCTGCCCGAAGTCGGCGACGTCCCCGGTGTGGGCGAGGGCGCGGCCGCCGGCCGCCCTGATCTGCGCGGCGACCTCCTCGGCGGGCCCGGCGCACGCCGTGCCCGAGCCGTCGCGGCCCGGCTGTCCGTAGTCGTTGACGACCACGGCGGCGCCGAGCCGGGCGAGTTCCAGCGCCTCGACCCGGCCGAGTCCGCGGCCCGCGCCGGTGACGACCGCGGACCGCCCTTCGAGTGGCAGTGCCATCAAGTCCCCTTCCCCAAGTGCTCTCGCACGCCGCCGGGTTCAGATCTCGATGCACGTACGCAGGGCCGTGCCCGTGCGCATCTGGTCCAGTGCTTCGTTGATGTCGGCCAGCGGCACCCGGTGGGTGATCAGGCCCGCCAGGTCGATCCGGCCGGCCCGCCACAGGGCGATGGTGCGTTCGTAGGAGCGCAGGACGTCACCGCCGCCGTACATCGAGGGCAGGATGCGCTTCTCGTCGAAGAACAGCTCGAACATGTTGAGCTGAAGCTGGTCGTCCATGGCTCCGGCGCCGACGACGACGAGCGTGCCGCCGCGCCGTGTGTTGTCGTACGCCGTCCGGGCGGTGGCGGACCTGCCGACGACCTCGAAGACGTAGTCGAAGCCCTCGCCCGCGGTGATCTGCTGCTTGGCGTCGGCCAGTTCGTCCGGCGGGACGGCCTTCGTGGCGCCGAACCGCAGGGCCGCCTCCCGGCGGGCGGCGACCGGGTCCACGGCGACGATCTCGGCGGCGCCCTTGAGCCGCGCCCCCTGGATCGCGGAGATGCCCACTCCCCCGCACCCGATCACGGCGACCGACGAACCGGCCTCCACCTGCGCGGTGTTGAGGGCCGCGCCGAGCCCGGTGGTGACCCCGCAGCCGATGAGGGCGGCGATGTCGAAGGGCACGTCGTCGGGGATCGGGACCGCGCATCCGGCGTCGACGACGACCTCCTCGGTGAAGGTGCCGGTGCCGGCGAAGCCGAAGACGTCGCCGCCGGCCCGGCGGAAGTTGGGCGTGCCCGCGTTCATGAACCCGGCCAGGCACAGTTCGGTCTGGCCGCGCTTGCAGGCCGGACACGCGCCGCAGGCGGGCAGCCAGCAGACCACGACCCGGTCCCCGGCCTTCACATGGCGCACGCCCTCGCCCACTTCGAGGACCTCGCCCGCGCCCTCGTGCCCCGGCACGAACGGCGCGGGCTGCGGCAGCACCCCGCTCATCGCGGACAGGTCCGAGTGGCACAGGCCCGTGGCCCGCACCCGGATCCTCACCCTGCCGGGGCCGAAGCCCACCGCCTCGACGTCGTCGAAGACCTCCAGCTTGTCCTGGCCGATCTCGTGCAGTACGGCTGCGCGCATGGTGCGGCTCCCCTCGGCGGGCGGGTTCGGGAATGACGGTGGGCGGGGCTGGGAGTGGTGACGGCGGGCTCGGAAGTGGTAGTGGCGGGCCAGGTAGTGACGGTGGCGGGCTCGGGAAGGGCGGTGGTGGGCTCAGGGGTGGTGACGTGGTGGTGACGGCGGAACCGGGTTCAGGTGTGCCGGACGACGGTGTCGACGAGGACGGGTGACTCGCCCCGCTCGACGGCGCCCACCGCGACGCGGATCTCCCCGTCGCCGTGCCGCCACATCCGGACGCGCAGGGTCTCGCCCGGGTACACGACCCCGGCGAAGCGGGTGACATAGCCGCGTACCCGGGTCACGTCGCCGTCGAGCAGGGTGTCGACGACCGCCTTCAGCGTCATGCCGTAGGTGCACAGGCCGTGCAGGATGGGCCGTTCGAAGCCGGCGACCTTGGCGAACTCGGGGTCGGCGTGCAGCGGGTTCCAGTCGCCGCAGAGGCGGTAGAGGAGGGCCTGGTCCTCGCGGACGGACCGTTCGACGACCCGGTCCGGCGGCCCGGCCGGGGGTTCGAGGCGCGTGGACGGACCGCGGTCGCCGCCCCAGCCGCCCTCGCCTCGTACGAAGATCTGCGCGTCGTTCGTCCACAGCGGGCCGTCGGCGTCGGCGGCCTCGGTGCGCATGACCAGGACGGCGGCCTTGCCCTTGTCGTACACGGCGGCGATCCGGCCGGTGGTGGCCGCGGTGCCCTGTGCGGGCACCGGGCGGTGGACGGTCAGCGACTGCCCGCCGTGCAGTACGCGGGCCAGGTCGACCTCGATGCCGGGCAGGGACAGTCCGCTGATCACGCCGGGCTTGCCGCCGCCGGCGACGGTGGCGAAGCTGGGCAGGACGTGCAGCCGGGACTCCAGGGTGTAGCGCAGTTCGTCGGGGTCGGTGGCGGGGGTTCCGGCGCCGATGCCGAGGTGGTAGAGCTGGACGTCCTTGCTGTCCCAGGTGATCTCGCCGGAGCGGGGGGCGGCGGCGACTGCCTTGGCTGCGTCGATGGGCATGGGACTCCTGAGGGTGACGGCGGCTGACGCTCGTGGCGGCTGACGCCGGGCGACGGTTGACGCTGGGAGGCGGTTGAAGCTGGGCGGCGGTTGACGCTGGGGGCGGGCGGGCCCCGTACGGACCCTCGTTCGGACTCCCGTACGGACCCGCGGGACCTCGGCAAGACCCCGGCACGGCCGTCCGCACCGTCGGCCGCACCGAGGTCGTCACGGGGCCGCGGAACCCGCCGGTTCTAGAACGCGTTCCAGTACGGCGTCCCCCTGTATAGCCCAGGCCCCAGCACTTGTGAAGACTCCTGACACCGCGTCAGTTCCGGTCCGGCGACCGGTCGTCGCGGGCCGTGACATTTGTCCCGCCGGAGTCCGTACAACCGCATCTGCCCGGCGGCCGTCCGGCTCCGTAGCGTCGAGGGCATGACACAGACTCAGTCGGCCGTGTCCTGCACGGGGGTGGTCAAGGCCTTCGGCGCCGTACGCGCCGTCGACGGCCTCGACCTGGAGATCGCGCGCGGCGAGACGGTCGCGCTGCTGGGCCGCAACGGCGCCGGGAAGTCCACGGCGATCGCGCTGCTGCTCGGCCTGTTCGAGCCCGACGCGGGCACGGTGCGACTGTTCGGCGGCCCTCCGGAGTCGGCCGTGCGCGCGGGCCGGGTGGGCGCCATGCTCCAGGAGGCCCGGGCCGTCCCCCGGGTCACGGTCCGTGAGCTGGTCTCCTTCGTGGCCGGCCGCTACCCGGCGCCGCTGCCCGTCGCCCGCGCCCTGGAGCTGGCCGGGGTGGCGGAGCTGGCCGGGCGGCGGGTGGACCGGCTCTCCGGCGGCCAGATCCAGCGGGTGCGGTTCGCGGTGGCGCTCGCCGGGAACCCCGCGCTGGTCGTCCTGGACGAGCCGACCGCGGCGCTGGACGTGGAGGCGCGGCACGCCTTCTGGGACTCGATGCGCGGGCCGGCCCGCCGCGGGCACACCGTCCTGTTCTCCACCCACTATCTGGAGGAGGCCGACGCCTACGCCGACCGGATCCTCGTCGTCGACCACGGACGGATCGTCGCGGACGGCACGGGCGAGCAGCTCAGACGGGCGGCCGGCGGCAACCTGGTCTCCTTCGACCTGGCCGGCCGCGACACCGAGGGCCTGCCCCTGCTGCCCGGGGTGCGCACGGTGGAGGTGCGCGGGGACCGGGCGCTGCTGCGCTGCGACGACTCCGACGCGACGGTGGTCGCGCTGGCGGAACTGGGGGCGGTGCGTGGTCTGGAGGTCGTCCCGGCGTCGCTGGACGACGCGTTCCTGGCCCTGACGGCACGGACGACGGAGAAGGTGCGATGAGGGACTACCTGTGGCTGGAGGTACGGCGCACCCTGCGTGACCCCGGCTTCGTGATCGGCGGGGTCGCCATGCCGGTGCTGATGTACCTGCTCTTCACCAACCTCGGCGCCCAGGACGGCGGCTGGCGGACGGCCTCGATGGTCGGCATGGCCGCGTACGGCGCCGTCGGCTCCGCCCTCAACACCGGCGGCGGGGTGGCCGAGGACCGGGCGATCGGCTGGCTGCGGCAGCTGAGGGTGACCCCGATGACCCCGCGCGAGGTCGTCACCGGGCGGACGCTCACCGGCTCGGTCACCGTGCTGCCGGCGATCGTCGCGGTGCTCGCGGCGGGCGGCCTGGTCAACGGGGTGCGGCTGGCGGCCTGGCAGTGGGCGGCGCTCGCGGTGCTGCTGTGGCTGGGCTCGGTCCCCTTCACCCTGCTCGGTCTCGGCAACGGCTACCGGCTGACCGGACAGACGACGGGGGTGACGAACATGGCGTGCAACCTGGGTTTCGCGGTGCTCGGCGGCCTGTGGTTCCCCGTCGCCCTGTTCCCCGGCTGGCTGCGCGCCCTGTCCGCCTGGACGCCGACCAACCGCTTCGCCCAGCTCGGCACGTCCGTCGCCGACGGCCACGCGCCCCCGCCCGGTGCGCTGTGCGTGCTGGCGGCCTGGCTCGTGGTGTTCGGTTCGTACGCTGTGCTGTCGTACCGACGGTCCGGCCGGACCGTCTGAACGGGGGAACGCGATGATGTCCTTGCTCCACCAGGCCGGGAACCGGCTCGACGCGCTGCGGACGGCGGCCGGACAGGCGCGGGAGCGGCGGCGCCACCACCGGCGGAACAGCGAACGGCTGACGGCCGGGTACCGCGCCGCGCGCAAGGACGGGAAGGCGTCGGAGCACCCGGGGCCGCCGCCGACGGGCTTCAGCCTGCTGCCGTGGCTGCTGATGGGGATGGGCGCGTTCTCCAACCTCTTCCAGGGCGAGACACCCAATCCGTGGATCGGCGGAATGGGACTGTTCACCTTCAACTCCCTTTACATCTACGTGGTGTTCCGCGCCTTCCACAAGGAGGTGCGGGAGGCCGTGTCGACCCGGGTGGCGCTCGGCCTGCTGGCCGTGGTGACCTGCGGACTCGCCATCGGCTACGGCGGCAACTGGCTGCTGTTCTTCCCGTTGCTGGGCCTCGCGACCGGAGCGGCGCTGCGGCTGACGCACCTGCGGTCCGTCGGTACGGCGGTGGCGGTGCTCGCGGGCGTGGTCTCCTGCGCCCGCGACGGCTGGAGCGGGCTCAACATCGCCTATGCCACCTGGATCTCGACGATGGTGACCGCCGCGATCCTGTCCCTCTCCGAGGCCGTACGCGAACTGCGCGCCGCCCGTGAGGAGTTGGCCCGGCGCGCGGTGGAGAAGGAGCGGCTGCGTTTCTCCCGCGACCTGCACGACCTGCTCGGGCACACGCTGTCGGTGATCGTGGTGAAGTCGGAGGCGGCCCGGCGGCTGGCGCCCCGGGACATGGCGGCCTCGCTGGCCCAGATCGCGGACATCGAGTCCGTCGGCCGTCAGGCGCTGACGGAGATCCGCGAGGCGGTCACCGGCTACCGCGACGGCAGTCTGGCCACCGAACTGGACCGGGCCCGGTCCGCCCTGACCGCGGCGGGCATCGAGCCCTCGGTACGGCAGTCGGGGCCGCCCCTGGTGTCCCAGGCCGAGGCGCTGCTCGGGTGGGTGGTGCGCGAGGCGGTCACGAACGCCGTCCGGCACAGCGGCGCCACCCACTGCGAGATAGCCGTCTCCGGCGGCGAGGACCAGGTCCGCTTGACGGTCACCGACGACGGAACGGGCCCGGCGACCGACCCGGCCACCGATCCGGCCACCGATCCCTCGTCCGCCTCGGGGACGGGTCCGGCGTCCGTTCAAGGGACCGGTCAGGTCCCCGAGATCGGAGGCACCGGTCTCAAGGGACTGACGGAACGCCTCGCGGCGGCGGGCGGCTCCCTGTCGGCCGGTCCCGGACCCCGGGGCGGGTTCGTGGTCCGGGCGGAACTCCCGGTGGACGCGGCGGAACCGGACGAAGTGACGGCGGGACGCACGGGGGCATGAGCGAACCCGCGCCCGGGCGGGCCCCACGACCTACCCTTGCCCCGTGAACGAGATGCCCCGGGACCACCGGCCCGCGAAGTCCATCAGGGTTCTGCTCGCGGAGGACCAGGGAATGATGCGCGGGGCACTGGCCCTGCTGCTGGGGATGGAAGCGGACATCGAGGTCGTGGCCCAGGTGTCCGCCGGGGACCGGATCGTGGACGCGGTGCACCTGCACCGCCCGGACGTCGCGCTCCTCGACATCGAACTGCCGGGCCGCAGCGGCCTGGACGCCGCCGCCGAACTGCGCGACGAGGCGCCCGACTGCCGGGTGCTGATCCTGACCACCTTCGGGCGGCCCGGCTATCTGCGGCGGGCCATGGAGGCGGGAGCCGCGGGCTTCCTCGTCAAGGACGGGCCGGTGGAGGAACTGGCCGTCGCCGTCCGGCGGGTGCTGACCGGGGAGACGGTGATCGACCCGGCGCTCGCCGCGGCCGCGTTGAGCGCGGGACCCAACCCGCTGACCGCCCGCGAGTGCGACGCGCTCAACGCCTCGGCGGACGGCGCGACCGTCGCCGACATCGCCGCCCGGCTGCACCTCTCCGAGTCCACCGTGCGCAACTACCTCTCCGCCGCCATCGGCAAGACCGGCACCCGCAACCGCATGGAGGCGATGCGGGAGGCCCGCCGCCAGGGATGGCTCTGACCGACCCGGACCCACACCCGCACCGGCACCCGCACCAAGGCGGGCGGGGCGCGCGAGACCGGAGAGGCGAGAGAGACTGTAGGGACGGGTGGTGTCAGCGGCCACCGCCGTGGGTGCCATGCCCACGACCGGCCCGCGCCTCTCCTCTCGCATCCGGATGCCGGCCGGGACACGACCCGGGCCACGAGAACCGGGGGGGGCCGGCGGGCGGTCGGGGCCGCTCCGGACCGGCCGCTTCCCCAAGAGAAGGTCAAGAATTCGTTAGTAATCCGAAGCATCGGAATAGTTGCCCCGGTACACGGGTTCGACGTGCACGTATCCCCGCACGGGTCCTCTTACCGCGATCCCCGCACGGATCACTCTCTCTCGACGTTCTTCCGGCCTGGAGGCCTCACTCAATGACGCACACGACGACCGACCAGCCCACCCGGAGAGCGGGCGGGGCCGTCGTCCCGGTCCTCGCCTTCGCGGGCATCGTTGTCGCGGTGATGCAGACCCTGCTCGTCCCGGTGATCAAGGATCTGCCGCAGCTGCTGGGCACCGCGCCCAGCAACGCCACCTGGGTCCTGACCTCGACGCTGCTCTCGGGCGCCGTGGCCACGCCGATCATGGGCCGCCTCGGCGACCTCAACGGCAAGCGGCGCATGCTCATCCTGAGCCTTGCCGTGATGGTGGTCGGCGCGCTGATCAGCGCCCTCACCAGCGACCTGATCACGATGATCGTGGGCCGTTCGCTCCAGGGCTTCGCGATGGGCGCCATCCCGCTCGGCATCGGCCTGATGCGCGACATGCTGCCCCGCGAGAAGCTCGGCTCGGCGATGGCCCTGATGAGCTCCTCGATCGGCGTCGGCGGCGGTCTCGCGCTGCCCGGCGCGGCCCTCGTCGCCCAGCACGCCGACTGGCACGCCCTCTTCTACGGCGCCGCCGGACTGGGCGTGCTGGCCATCGCGCTCACCCTCTTCGTCGTGCCCGAGTCCCCGGCCCGCGCCGCCGGCACCTTCGACCTGCCGGGCGCGATCGGTCTGTCGACCGGCCTGGTCCTGCTCCTGCTGCCGATCACCAAGGGCAGCGACTGGGGCTGGACGGCCGGCACCACGCTCGGTCTGTTCGCCGCCGCGATCGTGGTCCTGCTCCTGTGGGGCCTGATGGAGCTGCGCGTCAAGGCCCCCCTCGTGGACCTGCGCACCACCGCCCGCCGCGAGGTGCTCCTGACCAACCTCGCCTCGATCATGGTCGGCGTCAGCTTCTACGTCGTCTCCCTCGTCCTGCCCCAGCTGCTCCAGCTGCCCACCGCCACCGGCTACGGTCTCGGCCAGTCGATGGTCGTCGCGGGTCTGTGCGTGGCCCCGCTGGGCCTGACGATGATGTTCACGGCACCGGTCTACGCCCGTCTCTCGGCCCGCTACGGCCCGAAGACCACCCTCATCCTCGGCATGCTGATCATCGCCCTCGGTTACGGCGGCGGCCTCGGCCTGATGGACGCGGCCTGGCAGACCATCATCACGTCGGTGGTCCTGGGCGCCGGTATCGGCCTCGCGTACTCCTCCCTGCCCGCGCTGATCGTCGGCGCGGTCCCGGCCTCGGAGACGGGCGCGGCCAACGGTCTGAACACGCTGATGCGCTCCATCGGCACGTCGGTCTCCAGCGCCGTGATCGGCATGGTGCTGGCCAACACGGCGAACAACGTCGGCGGTACGGCGGTCCCGACCCTGCACGGCTTCCACGTCTCCTTCCTGATCGCGACCGCCGCCGTGGCCGTCGGCGTCCTGCTGGCCCTGTTCCTGCCCGGGCAGCGGGCGTCGGCGGTGCCGCGACTGCGGGCGAGCAGCGAGGAGGACGCCAACCTGGAGCGCGCCGAGGAGGTGCTGCGCGGCTTCCGCGGACGCGTCCTGGGCGCCGACGGCGCTCCCGTGGCCCGTGCCAAGGTCACGCTGATCGACCGCCGGGGCCGCCAGGCGGGCGCCACCCTCTCCGCGGAGGACGGCAGCTACACCCTCGCCGTACCCGCCCAGGGTCCCTACGTCCTCGCCGCCAGGGCCGCGGGCCACGCCCCGCTCGCCTCGGCGGCGACCCACCCGGGCGAGGACCGCGCGGTGGACCTGGACCTCTCGCTGCCGGGCGAGACCGTCCCGGCCTGACCCCTTCCGTTCCCTTCCGCCGCACCCCCCGTCGCTCCCGCGCCGGGGGGTGCGGCAGCATGAGCGTCCTCCGCGCCCGGAGCCACCCGTACGACCGAAGAGGCCCCCATGCCCGCAGCACCCAAGCCCGAGACCCTGGCCGCGTTCGAGGCCGCGAAGGGGTTCATGCCCGTGCACGAGGGGCTCGCGCTGTACGCGGCCGCCGTGGCGGCGGGCACGCTCGGGCTGCCGCTGCTGGAGGTCGGCACCTACTGCGGCCGCTCCACGGTGCTGCTCGCCGACGCGGCCCGCTCGGCCAGGGTCACCGCGATCACGGTCGACCACCACCGTGGCAGCGAGGAGCAGCAGCCGGGCTGGGACTACCACGACCCGCAGACGGTCGACCCGGAGATCGGTCTGATGGACACGCTGCCCACCTTCCGGCGCACCCTGCACCGGGCCGGCCTGGAGGACCACGTGGTGGCGGTGGTCGGCCGTTCCCCGCAGATCGCGGCCTTCTGGCGGTCGCCCCTGGGGCTCGTCTTCATCGACGGCGGCCACACCGACGAACACGCCGGCGCCGACTACGAGGGCTGGGCGCCCCACGTCGCCGAGGGCGGCCTGCTGCTCATCCACGACGTCTTCCCCGACCCGGTTGACGAGTTCACCGGCCAGGCGCCGTACCGCGTCTATCTCAGGGCGCTGGAGTCGGGCGCGTTCACCGAGATCTCGGCGACGGACTCCCTGCGGGTCCTGCGCCGCACGGGCCCGGGGATCTGAGGACCCACGGGCCGAGGCCGACGCGGGCCCGCGGACCGGAAGCGGGTGTGGAACGCGACACAGCCGCCCGCCCGGCACCCGGGCTCCCCTGACGGACGGCTCGTGTCCGCGACCCGCGCACCTGGACGGCCACCACGCCGTCCGGACGCGGTCGTGCGGGCACCCGGTTTCCGCGCCGTCCCGCGCGCCTGCGGCGCCGCAGGACCGGGCGCCGGGGACGAGGCGGTTAGGGTGACTGTCGTGTCGTATCAAGGCCCGGAGTTCGAACCCGCACAGCCCCGCCGCTCCCCGCTGCGCCGCCCGCTGGTCGTGGTGCTCGCCGCGCTGGTGCCGGGGACACTGCTCGGCTGGGGGGTGTACGCGGCGACCGGCGGTCCTGGGGATTCGGGCGGCGCGGACACCACCGCGGTGGGGACGCCGACGGGCGGCCCCTCCCCCTCCTCCCCCGTCGGCGCGGGCGACGAGAAGCCCACGCCGACGTCGGCCGCCACGGCGTCCCGCCCGCTCAAGGGCAAGGTCGTCGTCATCGACCCGGGCCACAACCCGACCAACCACCTGCACACCGCCGAGATCAACCGCAAGGTGGACATCGGAACGAACAGCAAGGAGTGCGACACCACCGGGACGGCCACCAACGCCGGTTACGCGGAGGCCGAGTTCACGCTCGACGTCGCCCATCGCCTGCGCGCGCTCCTCCAGTCGCAGGGCGCCACGGTGAGACTGACGCAGGACGGCGACCGTCCGTACGGGCCGTGCGTGGACGAGCGGGCCCGGATCGGCAACGCCGCCCACGCCGACGCCGTCGTCTCCCTGCACGCGGACGGTGCGGCGGCGGGCGACCGCGGTTTCCATGTGATCCTCCCGGCGTCCGTGCACGCCGGGGCCGCCGACACCCGCGCGATCGTCGGCCCTTCGCGCGATCTCGGCGAGCGCGTCGAGGGCGCCTTCGTCCGGGTCACGGGCAGCGCGCCCGCCAACTACCTCGGTGGCGGTACCGGTCTCGTCACCCGTGACGACCTCGGCGGTCTCAATCTGTCAACGGTTCCCAAGGTGTTCATCGAATGCGGCAACATGCGCGATACCAAGGACGCGGCGCTGCTCACCAGTGGCGCCTGGCGGCAGAAAGCGGCACGGGGCGTCTCTGAGGGAATCGTGAGTTTCCTGCGCGGGTAGGCATCAGGGCGCTGCACCAAGCGGACAGCCCGATCGTACGGACGATAATGTCGTTCTTACGATGAGGGGCCACCCCCGCGCTTCACACCAGCGCCTGACGGCGACATGGTGTACAGCGACGCCTCTACCGACGACGTGACGACTGACGAAGGACCTGAAGTGAATATCCGCTCCCTCACTCGAGGCGACGGCGTGGTGATCGGAGCAGCGGTATTGCTGTTCATCGCGTCGTTCTTCGACCTGTACTCGATCGACGGGATCCCTGACAGCTACGACCTCCCGAGCCTGTGGGGCAGTGGAGGGGTCGTCCTCGGGGTCGTACTGGCGGGAATCATCGGCGCCGCGCTCATCGTCGTCTCCCGGGGCCTGCCGCAGCCGCCGAAGGTCGTCGGTCTCGACCTCGGCCAGTTCGGCGTCGCCTTCGCGGTGTTCGCCGTGTGGGCCGCGCTCGGCAACGTCTTCGACCCGGCCGGCGGCTACGACAACGTGGGCAACGACTCCAGCGGAGTCAGCGCGGGCACCGGCCTGGTGCTGGCTCTGGTCGCGACGCTGGTCCTGGCCGGGGCGGCCGTCGCCACCCCGATGGTCCCCGCCCTCCAGGCCCCGCTCGTCCCGGCCCCCACGCCCCAGACCCCGCAGCCCTACGGCGCCCAGCCGCCCGGCGGTTACGGCTACCCGGGCGCGCCGCAGCCGCAGTTCGGCGGCGGTCAGCCCTCGTTCGGCGGCCAGCCGCCGCAGCCGCAGGCCCAGACGCCGACCCCCGCCCCGGCCCCGGCTCCGGCGCAGCAGCCGGCGCCGTCGGGCGGGGACTTCTCCCCGTTCTGGTTCGCCGTGCCGGTGCCGCGTCCGCTGTTCGCGGAGGACGGCTCGCCGACACCGATCGCCGAACTCGCCCCGGGCACCTGGTACCTGGCGGTCGAGCAGAACGGCGCGGCGCTGGTCGCGCAGACGCAGGACGGCCGCCGTGGCGTGCTGCGGGACACCTCAGGGATCCAGCGCGGCTGACCTGTCGGTCGTGAGCGGCCCCTCGCCCTTCCGGGCGGGGGGCCGTTGTCGTACAGTCGCAGCCCTTGACTGACACCCCATCAGGCGCCTGGAGGCGGTATGCGGCTCGGTCTCGCACTCGGCTACTGGGGGCGCGGTCCCGGCGCGGACCAGGTGCCGCTGGCCCAGGAGGCGGAGCGGCTCGGCTACGACTCGGTGTGGACGGCCGAGTCCTGGGGCTCGGACGCCTTCACCCCGCTGACCTGGATCGCCGCGCGGACCTCCCGGATCAGGCTGGGTACGGCGGTCGCGCAGATGGCGGCCCGGCCGCCGACGACGACCGCGATGCAGGCGCTGACCCTGGACCACCTCTCCGGCGGACGCGTGCTGCTCGGCCTCGGTCTGTCCGGCCCGCAGGTCGTCGAGGGCTGGTACGGCCGCCCGTTCCCGAAGTCGCCGCTGACGGCCACCCGCGAGTACGTGGACGTCGTACGGCAGGTGTTGCGGCGCGAGGCGCCGGTGGAGCTGGACGGCCGCTTCCACTCCCATCCCTACCGGGGTGCGGACGGCACCGGCCTCGGGAAGCCACTGAAGCCGATCACTCATCCCCTGCGCGCCGACCTGCCGGTCCTGCTCGGTGCCGAGGGGCCGAAGAACGTGGCGCAGACGGTCCGGATCGCGGACGGCTGGCTGCCGCTGTACTGGGCGCCGAACCGGCCCGAGGCGTACGGGCCCGCGGTCGCCGGCCTGCCCGAGCGCTTCCTCGTCGCGCCGCTGGCCCAGGTGCGGGTCTGTGACGACGTCGGCGAGGGGCTGCTCCCCGTCAAGGCCATGCTCGGCTTCTACATCGGCGGGATGGGCCACGCGGCCCGTAACTTCCACGCCGATCTCATGGCGCGCATGGGCTACGAGGAGGAGGCGCGGCGGATCCAGGAGCTGTTCCTGTCCGGGCGGCGCGAGGAGGCGGTCATGGCCGTGCCGGACGCCTTCGCCGACGAGATCTCCCTGGTGGGACCGCGCGGCCGGATCGCCGAGCGGCTGGAGTCGTGGCGCAAGGGCCCGGTCACGGACCTGCTGGCGCTGGTGCGGGATCCGCACACCCTGCGCGTCCTGGCCGAGCTCAACTCCTAGGGCGCGCGAGGGTCTGTGCGGCGCCGCTCAGCCGCCGGCCAGCTGGCCGGCGGAGGGTACCTGGTTCTTCACGTTCGCGCCCGCGCTCTGGCCGGCGGACTTGACCTGGTTGATGATGTCGTCGAAGGAGCCGACGACCGCGTCGGTCGAGTCGCCCTTGCGCAGCTTGGACGAGAGGCCCTTGAGCGCCTCGATGCCCGCGCCGAGGGGGGCCACGGCCTTGGCGAGCGTGGGGTCGCCCTGGGCGTTGCGCACCGCCGCCTTGAGCCGGTTGTAGGCGAAGGCGCCGGCGACGCCCGCCTTGATCAGGGCGAGCCGTCGGCCCTTGGTGCCCTTCTTGAACTTGCCTGCCTTCCATGGCTTGACGATCCACTGGTAGGTGGCGCCGGCCGCGAGGCCCGCGTTCGCCACGAAGCGGGTCTTGGCGAGTTTCTGCCGCTCGACGGTCGCGCTGGGACTGGCCGCGGCGACGGCGGCGGTGTTCTGGACGGAGTTCCCGGTGCTGCCGCAGGCGGTGGCACCTGCGAGCAGGGCACAGCAGAGGGTGAGTGCCACCGCAAGGCGGCGTATCGGCACAGGCACGGAGTTCTCCCTACGTGTGGGGGTTCTTCCAGCAGGTTCACCCCGTGGCGCCGACTACGCCACTTGGGGGACACCGGCCCGGCCGGCCCCGGACGCCCCTGGGCACTCCGGGATTCTCCAGGTTTCAATCAGGGATCCGGGGCCAGACGGTAGTCATGTCCACTCGATATCGCACGGGTTCCAACTCCGCAGGAACGGTCATAGCGGTGGTCGCCGACATCATGGCCGTGATCCTCGGACTGTGGATCATCATGTACCTGCTGGACGCCAACCGGGGTAACGACCTGGTGCAGTTCGTCCATCACGCGGCCAACTGGCTCGCGGGCTGGTCGCGTGACCTGTTCACGTTCGACGAGGCCTGGGCCCGTGTCGTCGCCGGTTACGGCTTGGCCGCCGTGGTCTACCTGTTCATCGGCCACGCCATCGCCAACCGCGCCCACCGCCACTGACGAGGGGCGCGGCTCAGTCGCAGCAGTCCGGGTCCAGTCCGCCCGGCAGGAACTCGCCGCCGAAGACCGCGCAGGTGGCCTCGTGGCCGCCGAGCGCGGCCACGGCCAGCAGCAGTGAACCGGCCGTCCAGGTGGTCAGTTCCCGCGGCCAGACGGCCTCGTCGTCGAAGACGTAGCCGGTCCAGTACAGGCCGCTCTCCGCGTCGCGCAGATGCTGGATGGACTGGAGGATCTCCAAGGCCCGGTCGGACTCGCCCATCGCCCAGAGCGCGAGGGCGAGTTCGGCCGACTCGCCGCCCGTCACCCACGGGTTGGGAACCACGCAGCGCACCCCGAGACCGGGGACGACGAAGCGGTCCCAGGACTCCTCGATACGGGACTTGGCCTCGGCTCCGGTCAGGGCGCCGCCGAGGACCGGGTAGTACCAGTCCATCGAGTAGCGGTCCTTGTCGAGGAACCGCTCCGGGTGGCACCGGATGGCGTGCCGCAGCGCTCCCGCCGCCAACTCCCAGTCCGGCTGCGGCTCTTCACGCTGCTCGGCGATGGCGAGGGCGCAGCGCAGCGCGTGGTGGATCGAGGAACTGCCGGTCAGCAGCGCGTCCGTGGTGTCCGTGCCGTCGTCCGCGCGCCGCCAGCCGATCTGTCCACCGGGCTGCTGGAGCCCGAGGACGAACTCGACCGCCGCGACGACCGCCGGCCACATCCGTTCCAGGAAGGTGTCGTCGCCGGTGGCGAGGTAGTGGTGCCAGACACCGACGGCTATGTAGGCGACGAAGTTCGTCTCCCGGGCCCGGTCGGTGACCTCGTCGAAGGCGCCGTCGGCGTAGGCCGCGTACCAGGAGCCGTCGGCGTTCTGGTGCCTGGCCAGCCAGGTGTACGCCCGGTCGGCGGCCTCGTGCTCGCCCGCCGCGTCCAGCGCCATCGCGGCCTCGGTGTGGTCCCACGGGTCGAGGTGGTGTCCCCGGAACCACGGGATCGCGCCGTCCTCCCGCTGCGCGGCGAGGATGCCGCGGACGGTCGCGGCGGCCTGCTCGGCGGTGAGGACCCCGGGCAGGACGAGGTGTTCCGTCCGGGGGGTGGTCACGTGGCGTCCGCCTCGGACGCCACGGACGCGTCGGACGCGCCGGCGACCCGGGGCAGGTGCGGCTTGGTCGCGTACGCCACGAAGCTCTTGCCGATCAGCGGGTTCAGCGCCTGCTCGGCGACCCGGGTGGCCAGCGGCTTCTTCATGATGTCCCAGACCAGGAGCTTGTGGTACGCCCGCACCGGCAGCGCCTTGTCGTTGTCGACGCCGAAGGCGCACTTCAGCCACCAGTACGGCGAGTGCAGCGCGTGGGCGTGGTGGGTGCCGTAGGGGCGCAGGCCGGCTTCGCGGATCTTCGCGAGGAGTTCGTCCGCCTTGTAGATGCGGATGTGGCCGCCCTCGACCTCGTGGTACGCGTCGGACAGGGTCCAGCAGACCTTCTCGGGGCCGTAGCGCGGGACCGTGATGGCGATGCGTCCGCCGGGCCTGAGCACCCGGACCATCTCCGCGAGGACACCCTTGTCGTCCGGGATGTGTTCCATGACCTCGGAGATGATCACGACGTCGAAGGACTCGTCGGGGAAGGGCAGGGCGAGCGCGTCGCCCTCCATGGCCGTCGCGGTGGCTCCGGCCGGGGCCTCGCCCGCCTCCTTCATCGCCGCGAACCACTTCGCGACCTCGCGGATCTCGTCGCCGTTCTGGTCCAGGGCCACGACCTGCGCGCCGCGCCGGTAGCACTCGAAGGCGTGCCGGCCCGCTCCGCAGCCGAGGTCCAGGACTCGGTCGCCCGGGGCGAGCGGGAACCGGGAGAAGTCGACGGTCAGCACGTGGCCCTGCTTTCGGGGTAGACGCCGGTAACGCTGGTCGAGGTCGTGGGGCCGGACCCGGGTGAGGCCGCGGCGGGGGTGCCGCCCCCGTCGGCGCGGAGCCGGGTGCCGGGGCGGGCGATCGCCTCGCGGTAGTGGGCGACCGTGCCCTCGGCGGCGCGGGCCCAGGTGAAGCGGGCCAGTACGCGGGCGCGCCCGGCGTGGCCGAGCCGCACCCGCAGCTCCGGGTCGCCGAGCAGCCGGCTCAGCGCGGTGGCCAGCGCCCCCGCGTCGCCGGGCGGTACCGCAAGGCAGGTCTCGCCGTCGCGTCCGGCGACCTCGGGGATGGCGCCGCCGGTGGTGGCGACCAGCGGGGTCGCGGTGGCCATGGCCTCGGCGGCCGGGAGGGAGAAGCCCTCGTAGAGGGACGGCACGCAGGCGACCTCCGCCGAGCGGACCAGGTCGACGAGTTCCGCGTCGGAGATGCCCTTGACGAAGTCGACGGCGCCTTCGAGGCCGTACCGCTCGATGAGCTGGGCGACCGGCCCGTCCTCGGCGCGCCTGCCGACGACGACCAGGTGCGCGTCCGGGTGCTCGGTGCGCACCTTCGCCAGTGCCTCGACGAGGAAGACCAGGCCCTTCAGCGGCACGTCCGCGCTGGACGTGGTCACGATGCGGCCCGGGACCTGCGGCACCGACGGGTCGGGCGAGAACAGGTCGGTGTCGGCGCCGATGTGGACGACGTGGACGCGGTCCTGACGGACACCCAGGTGGTCGACGATCTCCTGGCGCGAGGTGCCGGAGACGGTGAGCACGGACGGCAGCCGGCGCGCCACGCGCCTCTGCATCCGGGTGAAGCCGTACCAGCGGCGCACGGAGAAACGGCGCTGCCAGCCGTCTGCCGCGTCCAGCTCCAACTGGCGGTCCACGGTGATCGGGTGGTGGATGGTGGTGACCAGGGGCGCGCCGACGTCACCCAACAGCCCGTAGCCCAGGGTCTGGTTGTCGTGCACGATGTCGAACTCGCCGCGCCGGGACCGCAGATGGCGGCCGGCACGCAGAGAGAACGTCAGCGGTTCCGGGAAGCCGCCGGTCCACATGGTGGCGACCTCGAGCGCGTCGACCCAGTCGCGGTACTCGCCGCGGCCGGGGGTGCGGAACGGGTCGGGCTGGCGGTAGAGGTCGAGGCTGGGCAGCTCGGTCAGGCTCAGGCGGCCGTAGGCCGGGCCCTCGCCCTCGTCGAGGACGGGATACGGCTGGGAGCCGATGACCTCGACACGGTGACCGAGGCGGGCCAGCTCGCGGGAGAGATGGCGGACGTAGACGCCCTGGCCGCCGCAGAACGGGTTTCCCTTGTAGGTGAGGAGCGCGATGTCGAGCGGTCGCTCGCCGTCCGCGGCGGGATCCTCCGAAGGACCCGCCTGACTGGCCTCAGCGGTCACTCTGGGCCCCCTTCTGCGTGCACTGTCCCGCGAGATTACGCCGGGACGCTAATCTAGAACAAGTTTCAGACTTGATCGTTCGGGAGGCTCTGAATCTACCGGCAGGTAGGGGAGCTGTGAGCAGTGGATCAGGTGATTCACGCCACGGCGGACGGCTTCTGCCATGCTGTCTGATCACTCGCCCTCACCGACCGTCACGGAACAGGATCCATGCCCGCGGAAGCCAAGGTGGTCAAGGTGGAAGCCAGCGCCGACAGACCGGCCCTCCCGCCGCTCACGGAGCGGCAGGCGGCGCGCCGGCGGCGCATCCTGCACGCGAGTGCCCAGCTGGCCAGCCGGGGCGGGTTCGACGCGGTGCAGATGCGCGAGGTCGCGGAGTCCTCGCAGGTGGCACTGGGCACGCTGTACCGCTATTTCCCGTCCAAGGTGCACCTGCTGGTCGCCACCATGCAGGACCAGCTGGAGCACATGCACGGCACGCTGCGCAAGAAGCCGCCGACGGGCGACACGGCCGCCGAGCGGGTCGCGGAGACCCTGATGCGCGCGTTCCGCGCCCTCCAGCGCGAGCCCCACCTGGCGGACGCGATGGTGCGCGCCCTGACCTTCGCGGACCGCAGCGTCTCCCCCGAGGTCGACCAGGTCTCCCGCCAGACCACGGTGATCATCCTGGACGCCATGGGGCTGGAGAATCCCACCCCCGAGCAGCTCTCCGCGGTCCGCGTCATCGAGCACACCTGGCACTCGGCCCTCATCACCTGGCTCTCGGGCCGCGCCTCCATCGCCCAGGTCAAGATCGACATCGAGACGGTGTGCCGGCTGATCGACCTCACGTCCCCCGAGGGGACGTAGAAAACCTACGAGACGGGTTCCCTTCGCCGGCATGGTCCGGATCAGGTGGTGGAGGTCGCCTTCCGGTCCGACTGCTACCTTCCGGCCTCTCAGCCCGACCGTCGACGTCGGCCCCGGCGGATGCCTTTACAGGTGCCTCGGCGTCACGCCCAAGTCGGCTACTCCGGTCGAACTCCCTCACTCGCCTCGTAGGCCTCTACCAGCATAGAACCTTCCCGGCCGGATATAACACCCCAAATCGGAATTTTCTTCTGTCTTGTTCCTTCTTGTTCTTCCTATTCCTCCGGCGGGAACACCGGCTCCCCGCTGCTCAGCAGCGTGATCAGGATGGCCTCCACCGGGCACCCCTCCGCCGCCGCCAGCACCCGCTCGTTGGCGTCCGTGTCGGGCTCGACGGGGTGGGACTGACGCCCTGTGTCGAGCCGGAAGCCGGTCGGGGCGTGGTGGAGGCACTGGGAGGAACCGATGCACAGGGCGCGGTCGACCTCGACGTGCCAGCGGTCACCCATGCCGCCTCACGCCTCCCAGCCGGCCGGGAGGTGGATCATCTTGTGTTCGAGGAACTCGCCGTACCCCTCGGGCCCGAACTCCCGCCCCAGACCGGAGTTCTTGTAGCCGCCGAACGGGCCGAGCATGTCGAGACTGAAGGTGTTGACGGAGTACGTGCCCGTACGGACCCGGCGCGCGACCTCGACGCCGTGCTCGACGTCGGCCGTCCAGACGCTGCCGCTCAGCCCGTACTCGGAGTCGTTCGCGATCCGCACGGCCTCGGCCTCGTCGCCGTAGGGAAGCAGGCAGATCACCGGGCCGAAGATCTCCTCGCGGGCGATACGCATCGCGTTGTCCACATCGCCGAAGAGGGTCGGCTCGACGTACCAGCCGCGCTCCAGGCCCGGCGGGCGGCCGCCGCCCGTGAGGATCTTCGCGCCCTCCTCCTGGCCGATCCGGATGTAGTCGAGGCTGCGCCGCTGCTGGCGCCGCGCCACCAGCGGGCCGACCTGCGTCGCCGGGTCCAGCGGATCGCCCACGACCAGCGCGCTCGCCGCCGCCGCGAAGGCGTCCGCGAACTCGTCGTAGCGCGAGCGCGGCACGAGGATGCGGGTCTGGGCCACACAGGCCTGCCCGTTGTTCATCCAGGCCGCCGAGACGATGCCGGGGACCGCCGTCGCGAGGTCCGCGTCGGGCAGCACCACCGCCGCCGACTTGCCGCCCAGCTCCAGCGTGACCCGGGTGAGGTTGCGCGCGGCCACCTCCATCACCCGCCGGCCGGCCGCGACCGACCCGGTGAAGGACACCTTGTCGATCCCGGGGTGTCCCACCAGGTACTCGCTGACCTCACGGTCCGCCGGCAGGATCGACAGCACACCCTCCGGCAGCCCGGCCTCCCGGGCGATCTCACCGAGGATGTACGCGTCGAGCGGCGACTCCGGCGACGGCTTGAGCACCACCGTGCAGCCGGTGAGCAGCGCGGGGGCCAGCTTCGCGGCGGCGACGAACTGCGGGACGTTCCACGGCACCACGGCCGCGACGACCCCGACGGGCTCGCGCCGCACCAGGATCTTCCCGAGCACGCCGTCGCGCCGTTCCTCGTGGACGAAGCCGCGCGCGACGGTGATCGCCGCGTCCCACACCATCATCGCGCCGAGCGCCTGCGCCAGGACGCTCCAGGAGTACGGCGACCCGTTCTCGGCGGAGATGACGCGGGCGATCTCCTCGTGCCGTACGGCGATCGCGTCCTTGATCCTGGTGACCACCTCCAGCCGCTCGTCGAGCGTCATCCGGGGCCAGGGCCCCTCGTCGAACGCCTTCCGGGCGGCCGCGACGGCCCGGTCCACGTCGGCCGTCGAGGCGTGCGGCACCCGCCCGATGACCTCCTCCGTGTGCGGCGAGATCACCTCGATGACCTCCTTGCCCAGGGGGTCGGTCAACTCCCCGCCGATGAACAGCTGTCCGTGTTCCACGAGCTCGGTCATGGCGACTGCCTCCCCGGGGGCCTGCTCTGACGATCCATCAGATACGGAACTGATAGCAGCTCCGCTCCGAGGAGTCCACGGGCAGGACGGCCGGCACATCGGTCGACCCGGGCTCCCATCGAAACTTGTTCTAGTTATAGTGACCGGGACGCGGCGATTGGGGAGCCCATGACGCAGGTGCACGACCACGGCGGCGGCGTACGGTCCATCGAGGTCCCCATCCCGGACAACCCCCTCGGCCACACCCTCGTGTACGTCGTCGACACCGACCGCGGACCCGTGCTGATCGACACCGGCTGGGACGACCCGGCGTCCTGGGACACCCTCGCCGCGGGCCTCACCGCCTGCGGCACGTCGGCCGCCGCGGTCCACGGCGTCGTGATCACCCACCACCACCCCGACCACCACGGTCTGTCCGGCCGGGTGCGCGAGGCCTCCGGCGCCTGGGTCGCGATGCACGCGGCGGACATCGCCATCGTCCGCAGGACCCGGGAGACCCGCCCCGACCGCTGGTTCACGTACATGCGGGACAAGCTCGCCGCCGCCGGCGCCCCCGAGGAGCACGTGGCACCGCTGCGCACCGCCCGCCCCCGTCGCGCCCTGCCCGGCTTCTCCCCCGCCCTGCCCGACCGGGAGATCGTCCCCGGCGACCTGCTCGACCTGCCGGGCCGCCGGCTGCGCGCCGTCTGGACCCCGGGCCACACCCCCGGCCATGTCTGCCTCCACCTGGAGGAGGAACACCCGTCCCGGCTCCCGGGCCACGGACGCCTGTTCTCCGGCGACCACCTGCTCCCGGAGATCACCCCGCACATCGGCCTGTACGAGGACCCGGACGACGTCACCGTCACCGACCCCCTGGGCGACTACCTCGACTCCCTCGAACGCGTCGGCCGCCTCGCCCCCGCCGACGTGCTCCCGGCCCACCAGTACACCTTCACCGACGCGCCGTCCCGGGTACGGGAGTTGCTGGCCCATCACGAGGACCGGCTCGACGGCCTGCGCGCCCTGCTGGCCGAACCCCTCACCCCGTGGCAGGTGGCCGAGCGGATGGAGTGGAACCGCCCCTGGGAGCAGATCCCCTACGGATCACGGAACATCGCGGTCTCGGAGGCCGAGGCCCATCTGCGGCGACTGGTGAAGCTGGGACGGGCGGAGGCGGTGACGGGGAGCGAGCCGGTGACGTACGTGGCGGTGTGAACCCCCCGTGCCGGCGTGAACCGCCCGCCCCCGTGGCACGGCCGCCCCGCCACCTGCGCGCCCGCCCTCGCGGCCGCCCCTCGGCCCTTTCCTACGGGCCGGTAGAGTGGCGCCGTCGTCATCACACCCGTACGGGGGGAAGCCGGTGCAATTCCGGCGCTGACCCGCAGCCGTGAGCCACCGCAGGGTGGCGAGCCGGATCGCCCCGTACGGTTCGTGACCGGCTTACGCGCACCGGCCGTCCGCCGGTGCACGGCACCGTCGAGGTCTACGGAGCCGAGCCACCCGGGGGTGCCCCGCGTCGCCCGGCTCCCCACAGGGAGAGGCACCCGCCGATCATGAACGTCCCCCGCAGCGCCGCGGTCCTGGCCGCCGCCGCCGTGATCGGCGCCGCCACGCCCGCCGTCGCCGCCGACCCGTCCGCGTCCCCGTCGGCCGCGATACCCGCCGGCCTCTACGGCCGCACCGACCCCACGTACGACGGTGTCTGGCGCCAGTCCCTCGCCCTGTTCGCGCAGCACAGCGTGGGCGTGCGGCCCGCCTCCTCGGCCATCGCCTGGCTGATCGGGCAGCAGTGCGCGAACGGGTCGTTCGCCGCGTTCCGCGCCGACACCGCCAAGGCCTGCGACGCCAAGCTCATGACCGACACCAACAGCACGGCCGCCGCCGTCCAGGCCCTGGCCGCGCTCGGCGGGCACGGCCCCGTCACCGGCAAGGCCGTCACCTGGCTGAAGTCGGTGCAGAACGCGGACGGCGGCTGGGGCTACGCGGCGGGCGGCGCCAGCGACGCCAACTCCACCGCCGTGGTCGTCGGCGCGCTGTCCGCGACGGGCGAGAAGCCACAGGACGTCCGCAAGGGCGGCAAGTCCCCGTACGACGCCCTGCTGAAGCTCGCGCTGCCCTGCACCGCCGACGGAGCGGGCGCCTTCGCCTACCAGCCCGACAAGAAGGGCGCGCTCACGGCCAACGCGGACGCGACCGCGGCAGCCGTGGTCGCCGCCCTCGGCAAGGGCCTGGCGGGCGCCGCCCCGCAGCCGAACGCGACCGACCTCAGCTGCGAGGACGCGGCCGCCGACCCCGCGCGGGCCGCCCGCAACGGCGCCGCCTACCTCGCCAAGGAGCTGGCCTCGGACGGCCACCTGACGTCGGCTCTGCCGGGCGCCGACGACCAGCCCGACTACGGCAACACCGCCGACGCGGTCGTCGCGCTCGCGACCGCCCACCAGGGCGAGGCGGCGGTCCCGGCCGTGCGCTGGCTCCAGGCCGACGCCGGCAAGTGGGCGCGGCAGGGCGGCCCGGCGGCGTACGCGCAGCTGATCCTCGCCGCGAACGCCACCTCCCACGACCCGCGCGACTTCGGCGGCCTGGACCTGGTGAAGCTCCTCAACGCGACCGGCCCGGGTCCCGTGTTCGTGCCCGACGTCAAGGACTCCGAGGCCGCGGACGACTCCGCGAGCCCGGCGGCCTCCGACTCCTCCGGCCCCGGCACGGTCGTGTGGATCGCCGGCGGGGTCCTGCTCGGCGTCGTCGTCGCGGTCGGTTTCCTGCTCTTCGGCCGCGGCAGGAAGCGCCGGTCGTGAGCCGCCGCCGTGCCGCCGTCGCTCTGCTCCTGGCCGTCCTGTTCCCCCTGCTGGGGGCGGCCGGCCAGGCGTGGGCCACCGGCTACCGCTACTGGTCCTTCTGGGACCGCGCGGGCGACGGGTGGGCGTACGCCACCCAGGGCCCGTCGACCACGCGCCCCTCGGACGGCGACGTCCAGGGCTTCCGCTTCGCGGTCAGCGCGGACTCCCAGGACGCGACCCGGCCACGCGGCACGGCCGACTTCGCGACGATCTGCGCGGGGACACCGGCCCAGGGCGGCCAGAAGCGGGTCGCCCTGGTCATCGACTTCGGTACGGCGTCCGACGCGCCCTCCGGCGAGACCCCGCCCGCGAGCCGGACGGCCTGCGCCCGCGTGCCGTCCGCCGCGACCACGGCGGAGGCCCTGGCGGCGGTCGCGAGGCCCCTGCGCTACGACACCAACGCCCTGCTGTGCGCGATCGCGGGCTACCCGGAACAGGGCTGCGGCGAACAGGTGTCGGCGAACGAGGAGCCGGAGAAGACGGCGACCGCGTCGGCGTCGGCGCGGAAGCCCACGTCGGGCGGGGGTCCGTCGGTGGGCCTGATGGCCGGTTCCGCGGCGGTGGCCGCGCTGGCGGCGGCGGCGTTCTGGCAGGTGCGGCGGCGCGGGCGTGACTAGCGGCACGGACCGGCGCGACGGCGGACCCTCGTGCCGCCACGACCGGCCGCACAGCCGCGGGCCGTCGCACCGCTGCGACCGGCCGCACCACTTCCCGCCGTCGCGGGGCCCGGCCGCCCGGCGGCGACCCGCGGCCCTCCACCCGGGCGCCTGGTGGCTGTGGGCGCTGAGCCTCGGCATCGCCGCCACCCGCACCACCAACCCCCTCCTCCTCGCCCTGCTCATCACCGTCTCCGGCTACGTCGTGGCGACCTGCCGTCCCGCCACCGCCCCCTGGTCCCGCTCCTACGGCGCCTTCGCCAGACTCGCCCTCGCGGTGCTCCTCGTGCGCCTGGTCTTCGCCGTCGCCCTCGGCTCGCCCATCCCCGGCACGCACGTGCTGCTCACCCTCCCCGAGGTCCCGCTCCCCCACTGGGCCCAGGGCATCCGTCTGGGCGGCACGGTCACCGCCGAGGCGCTCGTCTTCGCCCTCTACGACGGCCTCAAGCTCGCCACCCTCCTGATCTGCGTGGGCGCCGCGAACGCCCTCGCCGGGCCCACCCGTCTGCTGAAGTCCCTGCCCGGCGCCCTCTACGAGACCGGCGTGGCCGTGGTGGTGGCGCTCACCTTCGCCCCGAACCTCATCGCCGACGCCCAGCGTCTGCGTGCCGCCCGCCGCCTGCGCGGCCGCCCGGACCGGGGCATACGCGGCCTGCTGCACGTGGGACTCCCGGTCCTGGAGGGCGCGTTGGAGCGCTCCGTCGCCCTGGCCGCCGCGATGGACGCCCGCGGCTACGGCCGTACCGCCGCCGTCCCCGCCCCGGTCCGCCGCGTCACCGCCGCGCTCACCCTCGGCGGGCTGCTCGGCGTCTGCGCGGGCACGTACGGCCTGCTCACCGCGGAGGGCGGCACGTACGGTGTGCCGGTCCTGCTGGCCGGACTCGCCGCCGCGCTGGGCGGCCTGTGGCTCGGCGGCCGCCGTACGCCCCGCACCCGCTACCGCCCGGACCGCTGGGACGTACGTGCCTGTCTGGTCGCGGCCTGCGGTGCCGCCGTCGCCGCGCTGCTCACCGTCGCCGCCTCCGCCGACCCGGCGGCGCTGCACCCCGGCGTCGTCCCCCTGGTGGCGCCCTCGCTCCCCCTCGGTCCCGCCGCCGCCGTGCTCCTCGGCCTGCTCCCCGCCTTCCTCGCCCCCGCTCCCAAGGAGCCGTCGTGATCCGCTTCGAGGACGTCTGCGTGACGTACGACGGCGCCGCCGAACCCAGCGTGCGGGGCGTGGACTTCGAGGTGCCCGAAGGTGAACTCGTGCTGCTCGTCGGCCCGTCCGGTGTGGGGAAGTCCACCGTCCTCGGCGCGGTCAGCGGTCTCGTCCCGCACTTCACCGGCGGCACCCTGCGCGGCCGCGTCACGGTGGCCGGCCGGGACACCCGCACCCACAAGCCGCGCGAACTCGCCGACGTCGTCGGCACGGTGGGCCAGGATCCGTCCTCCCATTTCGTGACGGACACGGTCGAGGACGAACTCGCCTACGGCATGGAGTCGCTGGGCCTCGCCCCGGACGTGATGCGCCGCCGGGTCGAGGAGACCCTCGACCTGCTCGGCCTGGCCGACCTGCGCGACCGCCCGATCGCGACCCTGTCCGGCGGCCAGCGGCAGCGGGTCGCGATCGGCTCGGTCCTCACCCCGCATCCCGAGGTCCTGGTCCTCGACGAGCCGACCTCCGCGCTCGACCCGGCGGCCGCCGAGGAGGTCCTCGCCGTCCTCCAGCGGCTCGTCCACGACCTCGGCACGACGGTCCTGATGGCCGAGCACCGCCTGGAACGTGTCGTCCAGTACGCCGACCGGGTCGTCCTCCTGCCGGGCCCCGGCGCCGCCCCGGTCCTGGGCACCCCGGCGGAGGTGATGGCGGTGTCCCCCGTGTACCCGCCGGTCGTCGACCTCGGCCGGCTGGCGGGGTGGTCCCCGCTGCCGCTGACGGTGCGCGACGCCCGCCGCCGGGCGTCCGGCCTGCGGGAACAGCTGGCGGGACGGACCGCACCGGCCGCCCTGTCCGAAGCGACACCCCGCCCCGCACAACCGGCACCAGCACCGACGTCGGCACCGGACTCCTCACCTGTCTCCGTGCCCGGATCGGCACGCATCTCCGTGCCCGGATCGGCACGCATCTCCGCGCCCGTATCCGCGCCCGCTGCGGTGCGGGCCCCCTCGTCCCGCCCGCTCCTCGCCCTCAGGTCCCTCCGGCGCCCGCGCGAGCGGGAGGCGTCCGTCGCCTGCGCCCCGCCGTCCGCCGTCGCCGAGGTCCGTTCCCTCGCCGTCCGCCGCGCGGGCGTCCAGGCCCTCCGCCAGGTCGACCTCACCGTCACCCCCGGCGAGACCCTCGCCCTCATGGGCCGCAACGGCGCCGGAAAGTCCACGCTGCTCAACACACTGGTCGGGCTCGTCGAGCCCACCTCGGGCACGGTCCGCGTCGGCGGCGCGACCCCGCACCGCACCTCGCCCCGCGACCTGGTGCGCCGGGTCGGCCTGGTCCCGCAGGAGCCGCGCGATCTGCTGTACGCCGACACGGTCGCCGCCGAGTGCGCGGCCGCCGACCGGGACGCGCAGGCCGCCCCCGGCACCTGCCGCGCCCTCGTCCACGAACTGCTGCCCGGCGTCGCCGACGAGGCCCACCCCCGCGACCTCTCCGAGGGGCAGCGGCTCGCGCTCGCGCTCGCCGTGATCCTGACCGCGCGCCCTCCTCTTCTCCTGCTCGACGAGCCGACCCGCGGCCTGGACTACGCGGCGAAGGCCCGGCTGGTCGGTGTGCTGCGCGCGCTCGCCGCCGAGGGGCACGCGATCGTGCTCGCCACCCATGACGTGGAACTGGCCGCCGAGCTCGCCCACCGGGTCGTCCTGCTGGCCGACGGCGAGGTGATCGCCGACGGCCCGACCGCCGAGGTGGTCGTCTCCTCTCCTTCCTACGCCCCACAGGTCACCAAGATCCTGGCCCCGCAGCGGTGGCTCACGGTCACCCAGGTCAGGCAGGCCCTGCGATGACCCGGCAGGCACGCGCCGTCCGCCTCGGCCCCCGTTCCCTCGCCGCGCTCGCCCTGGTCAGCGCCGTCGGGGTGGCCGCCTTCACCTGGCCCTTCCTGGCCCCGCCCACCTCGCAGGTCAGTGCCCACGCCCAGGACGCCCCCTGGCTGTTCGCCGGACTGCTGGTGCTGCTGGTCCCGGTCCTGGGGGCGACGATCTCCGAGTCGGGCCTCGGCCCGAAGGCGGTCGCCATGCTCGGGGTGCTCGCGGCGACCGGCGCGGCGCTGCGCCCGATCGGCGCCGGTACGGCCGGTCTGGAGCCGATGTTCTTCCTGATGGTGCTGAGCGGACGGGTCCTCGGGCCCGGCTTCGGCTTCGTGCTCGGCTCGGTCACGATGTTCGCGTCGGCGCTGCTCACCGGCGGGGTGGGGCCGTGGATGCCGTTCCAGATGCTCGCCATGGGGTGGTTCACGATGGGCGCGGGTCTGCTCCCGGGCCCGGACCGGCTGCGGGGCCGCGGCGAGCTGGCCCTGCTCTGCGCCTACGGCTTCCTGGCCGCCTTCGCCTACGGCACGGCGATGAACATGGCCGGCTGGACCTTCATGGACGGCAACGCCTCGAACATCGCCTTCGACCCGCACGCGACCGTCCCCGTGAACCTGGCCCGCTTCGTCGCGTATTGCGTGGCCACCTCGCTCGGCTGGGACCTGGGCCGCGCCCTCCTCACGGTCGTGCTGACCCTCGTCGTCGGTCCCGCGGTGCTGAAGGCGCTGCGCCGCGCCACACGACGGGCCGCGTTCGAGACCGCGGTCACGTTCGACGCCCCCGCACCGTGAGCCCCCGTACGCGGGACGTGACCGAAACCGTGAAGCACCCCACATGACGCACGTCACCTACTAAGAGAGACAGTAGGGACAAAAGGGATATATGCATGCGCTCCTACCGCCTCTGACCTGGGGATTGAGAGCCGGCTCACACGAACGGCGCGGCACGCTGATGCGACCACCACTAGTAAAGGGGGTCATTGCGGACATTCGCCGCGACTGCTTCTCTGGGTGACGTCACCAGGCGCCACGACCTCTCAGGGCCGAGGCGCCGACACATGCCGGCACCGCGCACCACATGGTTCCGGCGAGTGGGTGAGCCCCTGTCCCCGAAGAAAAAGGTTCTCCGTGTCCGTCTCCGTCATCCGCCGCATCGCCAGCCCGAAGAAGGCCCTCACCGTCGCCGCCGTGGCCGCCGCCACCGCCGGCATGGCCCTTACCTCGGCTCCGGCCCAGGCGGCCACCACGTCGTCCTCCTCGGCCCAGGCGATCGCGCACAAGATGATCCCGGACGCCGCGCAGTTCAAGGCCTTCAACAACATCGTGTCGCACGAGAGCGGCTGGAACATGCGCGCCACGAACTCCTCCTCCGGCGCCTACGGCCTGGTCCAGGCGCTGCCCGGCAACAAGATGGCCACCGCGGGTGCCGACTGGAAGACCAACCCGGCCACCCAGATCAAGTGGGGCCTGGACTACATGAAGTCCCGCTACGGCAGCCCCGTCGACGCCTGGAAGTTCTGGCAGGCGAACGGCTGGTACTGAGCCGACCTCCCCCGCTTCACCCGTGAAGGCGGCGGCCCCCGATCCCCGGGGCCGCCGCCTTCACCCGTTTCCCGGCCGCCGCGTGGTCCACTGAGGCGGTGACCACCGACTCCGAGTCCGGGACGTACGACTCCGAGGCGCGGGGCCTGTCGCTGGTGGCGGTGCTGCTGACCCTGACCGTGGTGAGCGGGCTGATCGACGCCGTCAGCTATCTGGGCCTCGGCCATGTCTTCACCGCCAACATGACCGGCAACGTCGTCGTCCTCGGCTTCGCCGCCGCGGGGGCGCCGGGCTTCTCGGTGCCGCACACCGCGACCTCACTCGCCGGCTTCCTGGTGGGCGCGGCCACCGGAGGGCGCGTCGCCCGGCGGCTCGGCGAGGGCTCGCGCCGCACCTGGACCCGGCTGACCCTGGCCGCCGAGGCCGTCCTGGTGGCCGCCTCCGCCGCGGTCGCCTTCGTCGCACCGGGCGCCACGGGCACGACGTACACGCTCATCGCCGTCACGGCCCTGGCGATGGGCCTGCGCAACGCGACCGTACGCAAGCTGGGCGTGCCGGACCTGACGACGACCGTCCTGACGATGACCCTGACCGCGCTGGCCTCCGAGTCCCGGGTCGCGGGCGGCACCGGCGGGCGCTTTCCGCGCCGTGGTGCCGCGGTGGCCGCGATGGCGCTGGGCGCGCTGCTCGGGGCATGGCTGGTGCTGCACCACGGCCTGGGCCTCCCGCTGGCGATCGCGGCGGGAGTGACGGCGGTGCTGGCGGTGACGGCGTCGGGCCGCGAGTGACGGCGCCGACGCCTGGGGGGCAGGAACGGGGCGTGGGGGATGAGGCCGCTCCCGCCTCCCTCGGCGCGGGCCGGGCGCTCAGACCGTGCTGACCGGCAGTTCCTTCACCCCGTTGATCCAGGCGGAGCGCAGCCGGCGCGGGTCGCCGGTCAGCCGCAGGCCGGGCATGGCGTCCGCCACGGCGTTGAAGATGAGGTCGATCTCCAGCACGGCGAGGGACTTGCCGAGGCAGTAGTGCGGCCCGCCGCCGCCGAAGCCCAGGTGGGGGTTCGGATCGCGAGTGACGTCGAACACGTCGGGGTGGTCGAAGACCTCGGGGTCGTGGTTGGCGGAGGCGTAGAAGAGGCCGACCCGGTCCCCCTTCCTGATCAGCTTTCCGCCCAGTTCGGTGTCCTGTGTGGCGGTCCGCTGGAAGGAGTTCACCGGCGTCGCCCAGCGGACGATCTCCTCGGCCGCCGTGGCCGGCCGCTCCCTCTTGTACAGCTCCCACTGCCCGGGGTGGGTGAGGAAGGCGTGCATGCCGTGGGTGATGGCGTTGCGGGTCGTCTCGTTGCCGGCCACGGCCAGCATCAGCACGAAGAAGCCGAACTCGTCGGAGCCCAGGTTGCCCTGGTCCTCGGCCGCCACCAGCGTGGTGACGATGTCCTTGGCGGGGCACTCCTTGCGGGCGGCGGCCATGTTCATCGCGTACGCGATGAGCTCGGTGGCCGACTCCTGGCCGACCTCCTCGGTGATCGCGTACTCCGGATCGTCGTACGAGATCATCCGGTTGGACCAGTCGAAGATCTTCGCGCGGTCGTCCTGCGGTACGCCGATGAGCTCGGCGATGGCCTGGAGGGGCAGTTCGCAGGCGACCTCGGTGACGAAGTCGAAGGGCCCGGAGCGGGCGCGTGCCTGCGCCGCGATCGCCTGCGCGCGCGAGCGCAGGTTGGCCTCCAGGGCGCGGATGGCGCGCGGGGTGAAGACGCGCTGGATGATCTGGCGGACCCGGGTGTGCTCGGGCGGGTCCATGTTGAGCAGGATCAGCCGCTGGGCGTCGATCGCGTCCCGCTCGATGTGCTCGTTGAAGCGGATGATCGCCGTGTTGAGGTACGAGGAGAAGATCTCCGGATGCGTGGAAACGTACTTGACGTCCGCATGCCGGGTGACCGCCCAGTAGCCGTCGTCCTGGAAGCCTGCGAGGTTGGGTGGTTGCGGAATCCAACGGACCGGCTCGGACCGGCGCAGCTCGGCGAACTCCGGCAGGGGCACGCGGTGTTGCAGCACATCGGGGTCGGTGAAGTCGAACCCGTCGGGGAGCGCTGGACAGGGCATCGGCAACTCACTCCAGCCATCTGACGGCCCATCAGGAATAGAGCTGCCGCGAAGGTAGTAACGGGTTCTACAAGTGGCAAGGGGTACGGCGCCCCGAATCTGCCTGCACGACCCTTGCGGCGACGGACGCCTCCTCAGCAGACTGCACACAGAACTAGAACACGTATCAGTTCGGAGGAGAGGACCCCGCACCCATGGCCGCCGAACCCGTGATCGTCGAAGCCGTACGCACCCCCATCGGCAAGCGCGGCGGCGCGCTCGCCAACCTCCACCCGGCGTATCTGCTGGGCGAGACGTACCGCGAACTCCTCGGCCGCACCGGCATTCCCGCCGACTGCGTCGAGCAGATCGTCGGCGGCACGGTGACCCACGCCGGCGAGCAGTCCATGAACCCCGCGCGCACCGCCTGGCTGACCATGGGCCTGCCCTACGAGACGGCGGCGACCACGGTCGACTGCCAGTGCGGCTCCTCGCAGCAGGCGAGCCATATGACGGCCAACATGATCGCGGCGGGTGTGATCGACGTGGGCATCTCCTGCGGCGTCGAGTCCATGTCACGGGTACCGCTGGGCTCGGGCTCCAAGCACGGCCCCGGGAAGCCGTTCCCGGACGAGTGGAACGTGGACCTGCCGAACCAGTTCGAGGCGGCCGAACGCATCGCCCGCCACCGCGGCCTGACCCGCGAGCACGTCGACTCCCTGGGCCTCGCCTCCCAGGAACGGGCGGCGATCGCCTGGTCCGAGGAGCGCTTCAAGCGGGAGACCTTCGCGGTGCAGGTGCCGACGACGGAGGACGAGCAGCGGACGGGCCAGGGCATGTGGCGCCTGGTCGACAAGGACGAGGGCCTGCGCGACACGACACCGGAGGGCCTCGCCGCCCTGAAGCCGATCATGCCGACGGCCGTCCACACGGCGGGCAACTCGTCCCAGATCTCCGACGGCGCGGCGGCCGTCATGTGGGCGTCGAAGCGGATGGCCCGGGCCCTGAAGCTGAGGCCGAGGGCGAGGATCGTCGCCCAGGCTCTCGTCGGCGCGGACCCGCACTTCCACCTGGACGGCCCCATCGACGCCACGAACGCCGTACTGGGCAAGGCCGGCATGTCCCTCAAGGACATCGACCTCGTCGAGATCAACGAGGCCTTCGCGTCGGTGGTGCTGAGCTGGGCGCAGGTCTTCGACCAGGATCTGGCGAAGGTCAACGTCAACGGCGGTGCCATCGCCCTGGGCCACCCCGTGGGCGCGACCGGCGCCCGCCTGATCACCACCGCCCTGCACGAACTGGAGCGCGCCGACAAGGAGTTCGCACTCATCACGATGTGCGCGGGCGGCGGCCTGGCCACCGGGACGATCATCCAGCGGCTGTAGCGCGGTCCGGCTCCCCGGCGTTCCCGGGGGTGCCGTCTCGCGTCGTCACTGAACGTTCCCGCCCCGTGCCACGTCTTCTCCCCCGTGATCCCAGCCGAACAGACCCTGGTCAGGCGGACCCGCGCGGCCGCTCCGCGCGGTCATCGCCTCCGCGAGCTCCTGGTCCGCCATCGTGTCCCGCTCCTGGCGACACTGCCCGTGGTGCCGCTGTACGCGCTGTGGTGGGCGTTCCTGGCCACGGGCGGCGGGGATCTGGCCGCGCAGGAGGCGTGGGCGGGATTCGCGGCCCGGCACGGGGGATCCGCGTACAACCTGTTCTGGTACGGCGGGATGCACACCGCCAACTACAGCCTGGTCTCGCCGTATCTGATGGCCGTGTGCGGCGTGCGGACGGTCACGGTCGGCTCGGGGATCGCCGCCTCCTGGCTGGCGGCCGTACTGATCCGGCGGACGTCGGTCCGCACACCCGTCGGGCCCGCCCTGCTGGCCTCCCTGGCGCTGTGGTGCGACGTCGCCTCGGGACGTACGACGTTCGCGCTGGGCGTGGCGCTAGGGCTCGCGGCCTGCGTGCTGCTGACGGGCGAACGCCGGCCTGTGGCGGCCGGGGTGTACGCGGCGCTCGCGACCGCGGCCAGCCCGGTGGCCGGGCTGTTCCTGGCCGTCGTCGGGGCCGGCTACCTCCTCGGGCCGCGGGACCGGGGCCGGGCGGCGGCCCTCCTCGCGCCGCCCGCGCTCGTCGTCGCGGGGACCACCCTCCTCTTCCCCTTCAGCGGTGAGCAGCTGATGCCGGCGGCCCGGATCTGGCCTCCGGCCGCGCTCGGGCTCGCCGTCGCCGTGCTCGCGCCGCGCGGCTGGCGGGTCGCCCGGTGGAGCGGGGCCGTGTACGCGGCCGGGACCGTGCTCGCATACCTCGTCGCCTCCCCCGTCGGCACGAACGTCGAGCGGTTCGCGGAGCTGTTCGCGCCCGCGGTGCTGCTGGCGGCGCTGCTGAGCGCGCCGCGGGCTCGACGGGTCGCCCGCGCTCTCCTGGTCGTCGCCCTCGTCCTCTCCGTCGGCTGGGTCGGCAGGAAGACGGCCGACGACCTGGAGGTGTCCACCACCGTGCCGGCCTGGGCCGCCGACACGCGACCGGTCGTCCGCGCCCTGCGGGGGCTCGGCGCGGACCGGACCCGGGTCGAGGCCGTCCCGGCCCGCAACCACCGCGAGGCCGCCGCGCTCGCCCCGCACCTCAACCTCGCCCGCGGCTGGAACCGGCAGCTGGACATGGAGCGCGCCCGGCTGTTCTACGACGGCACCTTCTCCGCCACCACCTACCGTGCGTGGCTGGACAGGTGGGCGGTCGGGTTCGTCGTCCTGCCGCTGGGTCAGCCGGACGGATACGCCGAGGAGGAGGCCCGGCTCGTACGCGGCGCCCACCGGCCCGACTGGCTGGAACCCGTCTGGCAGGACGCCCACTGGCGGGTGTTCCGGGTGCGCGACGCCGTACCGCTCGTCTCCGCGCCCGGCACCGTCGTGGGGACGACGAGCGCCGAGGTGGTGGTGCGCGTGGCGCGGGCCGGCGCGGTGACCGTACGGGTCGCCTACTCGCCGTGGCTGGAGTCCGACGGAGGATGCCTCGGCCGGGCCGGCGAGTTCACCCGCCTCACCGTCCCCGCACCCGGCGAGTACCGCATCGGCTCGGCGTACGCCCCGCATCCGTCCCCGGCCTGCCGGGGCTGACACCTTGTCGACGTCCGGTGCTAGTGTCCACTGCTCGCCCGCACGTTCGAAGGACGCCCCTTGACCTCCATACCCGGGACCGGTCGTGACCGGTTGCCGTCGCTGACCGGTCTCCGCTTCTGGGCGGCCCTGCTGGTCGTCCTGTACCACCTGTCCCGACAGGCCGGAACCGTTCCCGGGCTCAGCGACGCCGTCTGGTACGGCCGCAGCGGCGTCACGTTCTTCTTCGTCCTGTCGGGCGTGGTCCTCGCCTGGACCTACGACGGCGCGAACGTACCCACCCGGGTCTTCCTGTGGCGCCGCTTCGCCCGCATCTGGCCGATGCTCGCCGTCAGCGTCGGGGCGTCGGTCGCCGTATGGACGTTCATGCACCAGGCCGTGTCGCTCAAGGCGGTCGGCGCGACCCTGCTGCTCGTCCACGCGTGGTTCCCGGTCCCGGTCATCTTCAAGGGCGGCAATCCGGCGGCCTGGTCGCTCAGCGACGAGGCCTGGTTCTACCTGGTCTTCCCCGCGCTGCTCGCGGTGCTCGCGGGACGGCGTGCGCGGGTCTGGGTCTGGACGGCGGTCGCCGTCACCGGCGCCACGCTGGTGTTGTGGCCCGCCCTGTCCGGCCTGTCCCCCACCACCCGCGCCTGGGCGCTCGACTACCTGCCGCTGACCCGTTCCCTCCAGTTCGTCCTGGGCGTGCTGGCCGGGCTCGCGCTCAAGCGCGGCTGGCGGCCCCGGCTGCCCCTGCCGGTGGCCGTGGGACTGGTGATCGCCTGGCACCTGGCGCTGATCCCCTGGTCGAACGCGGTGCCCGACTCCCTCTGGTACAGCCCCTACTCCGCCTCGCAGTGGCTCTCGGCACCGGTCTTCGCGGCCCTCATCGTCTCGGCCGCCCGGGCCGACCTCGACGGCCGTCGCACGGGGCTGGGCGGACCCTGGATGATCCGCCTGGGCCACTGGTCGTTCGCCTGGTACCTCATCCACGAGATCGTGATCCGCGCGGCCCTCTTCCACTGGGGCAAGCCCGCCCCGGGCGGCGCGACCCTCGTCTTCTGGTCGGGCGCCCTGGCCGTCAGCCTCACCGCGGCGGCCCTGGCCTACCAGTACGTGGAGCGCCCCGCCGAGCGTCGGCTGCGTAACCTCCTGGGACCGGTCGCGTCGGGGCGGGGCCGCGAGGCCGAGCGGGTGCTGAGCTCCCGCTGAGACCGTCGCGGACGTGATCAGGCCGGGGTGCGGGTCCTCTCCGGGGTCGGGCTGCTCGGGGTGGTGGCCGGCGCCGGCCGGGCCCGGGGGCCCTGGAACACGTACGCCAGGCCGAAGCCCGCGCCGACCACCACCGCGCCGCCGACCGCGTCCAGCACCCAGTGGTTGCCGGTCGCGACGATCGCCGACAGCGTGAGGAGCGGGTGCAGCAGGCCCAGGGCCTTCATCCACCCTCTCGGCGCCACGATCGCGATGACGAGCCCGCACCACAGGGACCAGCCGAAGTGCAGCGACGGCATCGCCGCGTACTGGTTGGTCAGGGCCGTCAGCGTGCCGTAGTCCGGGTTGGCGAGGTCCTGCGCGCCGTGGACGGTGTCGATGACGCCGAAGCCGGGCAGCAGGCGGGGCGGGGCCAGCGGGTAGAGCCAGAAGCCGACCAGGGCGAGCAGGGTGGCGAGGCCCAGGGCGGAACGGGCCCAGCGGTAGTCGACGGGGCGGCGCCGGTACAGGACGGCGAGCACGGTCAGCGGGACGACGAAGTGGAACGACTCGTAGTAGAAGTCGAAGAAGTTCCGGAGCCAGCCGACGCCGACCACCGCGTGGTTGACCGCGTGCTCGATGTCGAGGTGCAGGAACCGTTCGAGGTCGAGGATCTCGCGGCCGTGCCGCTCGGCCGTCGCCCGGCCCCCGGTGTCGCTGCCGCCGGTCGCCGCGAGGCGGACCCGCTGGTAGGCGGCGTACGTGACGCGGATGAGGAGGAGTTCAAGCAGGAGGTTCGGGCGGGTCAGGACGCGGCGCAGGAAGGGCAGCGGCGGGACGCCCCAGCGGCGCGCGGGAACGGGCGGGGCGTACCGCGTGGGGATCGGCGACCGGTAGGGCGCGGAGGCGCGGGAGAGGAAGGGGACGGCGAGGGCCGCGGCGAGGGCGGCCAGCAGCACCACGTTGTCCCGCAGCGGGTACAGGAGCGGTGTGTTCGGCACCATCATCTTCGCCGGGAGGGTCATCACCAGGACCACGGCGAGCGGCCACACACAGCGGTCGGAGGCGCGCTTGCCGACCCGGCCCACGACCGCGAGCAGCACCCACAGCAGCTGGTGCTGCCAGGTCGTCGGGGAGACGGCGACGGCCGCGCAGCCGGTGACGGCCACGGCGAGCAGGAGCTGGCCGTCACGGGCGTAGCGGACGGCCCGGCGCAGACCGAGACCGGCCACGGCCACGCCCAGCAGCAGGAAGAGCCCGATCTCCGGGGGACCGGTCAGGCCGAGCCGGAGCAGGGCGCCGTGCAGGGACTGGTTGGCGAGGGCGTCGGCCTCGCCGCCCAGGCCGACGCCGGCCATGTGGTGGACCCAGTAGGTGTACGAGTCGTGCGGCATCGCCGCCCAGGCGACGGCCGTGGAACCGGCGAAGGTTACACCGGCGGCGAGCGCGGCGCGGCGTCGGCCGGTGAACCAGAGCAGCGGCGCGAAGAGCAGCACGGCCGGCTGGAGCGCGGCGGCGAGGCCGATCAGCAGGCCGCCCGCCTTCTCGCCGCGGACGGTGAAGCAGCCGAGCAGGACGAGCAGCACCGGGATGATGCTGGTCTGGCCGAGCCAGAGGGTGTTGCGGACCGGCAGGGACAGCATGAGCAGGCTGATCGCGACCGGCGCGGCGAACAGGGAGGTCCGCCTGCTCACCGGCTGCGGCAGGGCGCGAGCGGCGACCAGGCCGAGGGCGGCGACGAGCAGGAGGGTGCCGAAGGTCCAGCCCCAGCCGAGGGCCTGTTCCGCGGCCCGGGTGAGGGGCTTGAGGACGAGTCCGCCGAACGGCGTCCCGGTGAAGAGCGTGGAGTCGTAGAGCGAGCCCTTGACGTGCAGGACGCCCTCGGGGCCGACCCAGGTCTCCAGGTCCGTCAGCCGCTCTCCCCGGGGGGTCGCGAGCACGACGGCCACCTGTCGTATCGCGAGGATCGTCGCGATCAGCCAGAGGCCGAGGCGGGCCGCGCGCAGTCGTGCTCTGGCCGCTCCCGCGTCCCCCGCTCCGAACGTCTCCGCCGTCGCCCCGCTGTGCTCCGCATTCGCCACGCCTCGTCGGCCTCCCGCCCCGTCCGTCCCGCGCGTCCCGTTCGTCTGTTTCCCGTCACGAACCCTATGAGGCTCGCCACCCCTGGAACAGGACGCCGGAAACCCCCGCTTCACCTGGCGTCCGCTCGCCTTTTGTCCGGATGACGATAGTCCGACCGGGTCCCGGTCGCGCCCGTGGGGGGCGACAAGGATCACAACGCGAGGCCGGGAGAGGCGTCGGGGTGCGGGCATACGTCCCTGCATACACGCCATTTACATGCACAGTGCAATCACTTGCGCACCGCACGTAGGCGGAGCAACGGCTCGTATGGTCGCCTCTCGGCCCGCTGCGGGCCATGCCCCTGTCCCCGTCGAAAGGAAGGCGAGCGAGGTTTTGTCGGCTGCCACCGTCACCGCTCCCCCGGCCACCGAGACCACCGTGTCGACCCGCGAGGTCACCACCACCGACCCCGCCCTCGTCAGGCGTGCCGTGCAGGCCGCCGCGCTGGGCAACGCGATGGAATGGTTCGACTTCGGCGTCTACAGCTACATCGCGGTCACCCTGGGCAAGGTCTTCTTCCCCTCGGGCAACCCGACCGCCCAGTTGCTGTCCACTTTCGGCGCCTTCGCCGCGGCCTTCCTGGTCCGCCCGCTCGGCGGCATGGTCTTCGGCCCGCTCGGCGACCGTATCGGCCGGCAGAAGGTCCTCGCCCTCACCATGATCATGATGGCGGCGGGCACGTTCGCCATCGGCCTGATCCCGTCGTACGGCGCGATCGGCGTCGGCGCGCCCCTGCTGCTCCTCCTCGCCCGTCTGGTGCAGGGCTTCTCGACCGGCGGCGAGTACGCGGGCGCGTCCACCTTCATCGCCGAGTACGCCCCCGACAAGCGGCGCGGCTTCCTGGGCAGCTGGCTGGAGTTCGGCACGCTGGCCGGCTACATCGCCGGCGCGGGTCTGGTGACCCTCATGACCGCGCTGCTGTCCTCGCAGGACCTGGTCTCCTGGGGCTGGCGGATCCCGTTCCTGATCGCGGGCCCGATGGGCGTCATCGGCCTCTACCTGCGGATGCGGCTGGAGGAGACCCCGGCCTTCCGCGCGGAGATCGAGAAGGCCGAGGCGACCCGTACGAAGGTGCCGCTGCGCGAGATGGTCACGGGCCAGTGGAAGGCGCTGCTGCTGTGCGTGGGCCTGGTCCTGGTCTTCAACGTCACCGACTACATGCTCCTGTCGTACATGCCGAGCTATCTGACCAGTGAGCTCCGGTACGACGAGACGCATGGTCTGCTGGTGGTGCTGGGCGTGATGGCGGTGATGATGGTCGTGCAGCCCTTCGCCGGCGCGCTGACCGACCGGATCGGCCGCCGCCCGGTGATCGCGGCCGGCTGCGCGGGCTTCCTGTTCCTGTCGATCCCGGCCGTGCTGCTGATCCGCCAGGGCAGCCTGCTCGCGGTCGCCCTCGGCATGGGCGCGCTGGGCCTGCTGCTGGTCTGCTTCACGGCGGCGATGCCGGCCGCGCTGCCCGCCCTGTTCCCGACGCGGGTCCGCTACGGCTCGCTGTCCATCGGCTTCAACGTGTCGGTGTCGCTCTTCGGCGGCACGACCCCGCTGGTGGTGACCGCCCTCATCGGCGCGACCGGGAACATGATGATGCCCGCGTACTACATGATGGCGGCGGCCGTGATCGGCGGCATCGCGGTCTGGTACCTGGCGGAGTCGGCCGGCCGGCCGCTGCCGGGCTCGGCTCCCGCGGTCGAGTCGGCTGCGTGATCAGGCCGACTGCGTGACGATGGGCGAGGGGCGACTTCGCGCCTCCCGCCGGGCCGCCCCCCGATCGGCCGGAATCCGGCGCCGCGTGACCGGCTGTGACTGCATTCGTGGGCCGGCTAGTTAGCATCCCTAACTAGGTATACGAAAGGTAGAGTTCATGACCGGGTCGCAGCTCTGGGACGACGTCGACTTCTACTTCTCCACTCATCTGGCGCCGGACGACGAGGTCCTCCAGGCGGCCGTGCGTGACAGCGAGGCCGCCGGACTTCCGCACGCGGCCGTCACCCCGCCCCAGGGCAAGCTGCTCCAGCTGCTGGCCCAGATCCAGGGGGCCCGCACCATCCTGGAGATCGGCACGCTCGGCGGCTACAGCACCATCTGGCTGGCCCGCGCGCTCCCGGCCGACGGCCGCCTGGTCTCGCTGGAGTACAGCGCCCGGCACGCCGAGGTCGCGACCCGCAACATCGCCCGCGCGGGCCTCGACCGGCTCGTCGAGGTACGTGTCGGGCCTGCCCTGGAGTCGCTGCCCCAGCTCGCCGACGAGAACCCGGCCCCGTTCGACCTGGTCTTCATCGACGCCGACAAGGCCAACAACCCGCACTACGTCCAGTGGGCGCTGCGCCTCACCCGCGCGGGCAGCCTCATCATCGTGGACAACGTCGTACGGGACGGCCGGGTGATCGACGCCGAGAGCACCGCACCGGACGTCCAGGGCACCCGGGCCGCCATCGACCTGATCGCCGCCCACCCGAGGCTGAGCGCGACGGCGATCCAGACGGTGGGCAGCAAGGGCCACGACGGCTTCGCGCTGGCGCGGGTGCTGGAGCAGACCGAGCCGGACGAGTAGATCCGGACGGCCGGGCAGGTCCGTCCGGACAGCCGAGCGGATCCGGACAGCCGCGGGGAGGCCGGACCGGGCCAAGCGTGCCAGGCGGGCCGGGTGGACGGGCTCGGGGCTACGCCTCGTGGTAGAAGCCCACGTTGACGGTGCGCGGGCCAGTGCGGTCGTGGATGACGATCTCGCCGGCCCCGCCCCGCGGCAGCGGCACGGTCCCGCCGTACGCGACGGGCTGGACGTGCTGCCCGATCGTCAGCCGCACCTCGGAGGACGGGTCGGGCTGTGAGCCGCGCAGCCACGACACGTGCCAGGTGCCCTCGGGGCCGCACAGGAACTCCAGGTGGATCCGGGAGACGAACAGCCAGTCGTCGGGCGTCGCGAGCCGGCACACGGACGCGTCCCGGCCCACCCGCAGCACGGCGCCCGGGTCGCTCGGCGCGTCGGCCATGAGCATGCCGGCCGTGGCGCCGGCGTCTGTCCCGGTGACGGAGGCCATGGTGAGTTCGAGCACGTGCGCTCCTTCTGGAATGTCCTTGTACGGCAGCCGGGTTGGCGCACCGCCGCCGCATGATAAATCGCCCGGCCCTACCGCGTCCGGCACAATGGACTCATGACCGAGCGAAAGCCACCGGGTGTGCCGTTCGAGTCCTGGGTCGACAAGCAGATCCGCGACGCCGAGGCGCGGGGTGAGTTCGCCCGTCTCGAGGGCGCGGGCAAGCCGCTGCCGACGGGCGCGGACACGACGTACGACGAACTGTGGTGGATCAAGCGGAAGATGGTCCGGGAGGGCCTCGCGATGCTGCCGCCCGCGCTGGCCCTGCGCAAGGAGGCCGAGGACGCTCTCGCCGCGGCCTACGCGGCACCTTCCGAGCGGATCGTCCGGAAGATCCTCACCGAGGTCAACGTCAAGATCCGCGACATGATGTTCAGGCCGCCGCCCGGCCCCCCGCTGGGAATGAAGCCGTACGACGTCGAAGAGGTCGCACGGGAGTGGCGGGAGCGCCGGGCGGCGAACGGTGCGGGTGACACGGGGTGACGCGGGTGTGGGGGGTGCGTGGTCCGCGGGGGCTGCCGAGCAGAGGTCACACGCGGAGCAGACGCTCCGCGAGCTCGCGGTAGTCCCGCAGGGCCAGGCGGAGTTGTTCCGTGTCGGCGGCGGTGTCCGTGCCGGAGGCGGAGGTCGTCGTCCGGTCCCGGTCCGTGGAGTGCCCCGCGCCGTGTTCCGCGGACTGCCAGGACGTGCGCAGGCTCTGACGCCGCTTGGTCACGGCCTCCGTGAAGCGGGCGGCGATCTCCTCGAGCACGTGATCGGCCTCCTCCACGGAGCCCCGGGGCGCGTCGACGAACCCGGTGACCGCCTGCTGGAGGCGGAGCGTGAGCTTGTCGGACTCGTCGTGCGGGAAGAGGGCGGTGGTGGAGCCTGCGCGGCTGGTGCCGGTGTTGGTGCTGGTGCCTGTGGTGCGCGCGGCACCGGCGGTGGTGTCGGTCTCCGTGGCGCCGGCAGGAGCGGTGGTGCTCGTGGTGTTCGTGGTGCCGGTAGTACGGCGGTTGCTTTCCGGCCTGGCGGCCGGGACCGCCCCGGTTCCGGTTCCGCTTCCTGCCGTCACCGAGCCGGACGATGCGCGGGCCTCGCGCATCTCGCGGGCCTCGCGCGCCTCGGACGTCTCGCGAGCCTCAGGTGTCCTGTGCGGCTCGGGCGTGCCGGGCGTACCCGTGCCCGTGCTCTCCGCATCCGTGATCCCGCGGTCGCCCGTAGGCCGTTTCCCCTCCGACATGTGACTCAACTCCCCTTCGCGTGACGCTTGTTGAACGTCCACGGAGTACCGTGGCCGTTGGCTCGGGCCGTGGTCCGCCGTGCGTCAGGCGTCGGCCCCGAGTCGTGGTCCGTCCGGTGCCGGCCGGTGTCCTGGCGGCCCGGGGCCACCAGGTCCGCGAAGAGCCCGCGGGCCTCGACCAGCGCCTCCCGCAGCTCCTCGGTGCCCGTGCCGGGACCGTTGCCGTCACCCTTGGTGCCGGTGCGCACGGCGCCGACGCGGTGCACGCGGCGGTAGCCCTGCACATGGTCGGCGTGGTGCACGGAGAGCGCGGCGAGCTGCTCCTCGTACTGCGCGCCGTCCGGGAAGCCGCGGGCGCCGGCCACCTCCGCGAGCAGCCGGTCCGCCTCGGCGACCGCCTCCCGCGGAGAGTCGACGAAGCGCTCCTGGACGGCCGTCCAACGGGCCTCGTACCGCTCGCGCTCCGCGGGCTCCAGCGGGCGTTCACGCAGCCCGCCGTGCCGCTCCACGCGCTCGGTCAGCTCCTTCTCGGCCGCCTGTACGTCGCCGTCGTGCCCGGCCAGCACCCGGTCGTACTCGGGTCCGAAGCGACGCTTCAGACCTCCTCCGTGCCGCGGGCCTCGGGCCCGCAGGGCCAGGGCGACCGCCACCGCGACGACGGCCACCACGATCACGATCAGAGCGATCATCACGCCTGTGGACATGGTTGCCTTCCCTGTATCGGCCCAACGGGCCGGTTCTCACTCCGGGTTACCCCGAAGGCACTGTCCAAACGGTGTCCGGGCGGCGCCCGTCGGGCCGTGGCGCGGCGCGGGGCCGCCCGGACCCGTCACCGGCCCCACGCCTCCAACGCGCCTCTCCGGCCCGCATATTCGGTTGCCGACGGTCCGGGCAAGGTCACGACAATGTCGGTCATGATCTGGACCATCGCCCCCGAACCCTTCGACTCGCCCGTCGCCGCCGGCCTCTGGCGGGCCTACTACACGGAGGTCAGCGACCGCTGGTACCTGCTGCACGAGGGCCGCCGTACCGACCCGGACGAGCTGGAGCGGGAGATCGCCGCGCTGCCCGGCGCCGACCTCGCCCCGCCGGGCGGCCTGCTGCTCGTCGCGCGGTACGGCGGTGAGCCCGCCGGCAGCGCGGGCGTACGGCTGCTGGACGCCACGACGGCCGAGCTGACCCGGGTGTTCCTGTACGCGGGGATGCGGGGCCGGGGCGGCGCCGCGCGGCTGGTGTCCGCCGCCGAGGACGCCGCCCGCGACCTGGGCGCCGCGCGGCTGGTGCTGGACACCCGCGGCGACCTGGTCGAGGCCCGTGCCCTGTACGCCCGGCTCGGCTACACGGAGACCGAGCCCCACAACACCGACCAGTACGCCGAGCACTGGTTCCGCAAGGAGCTCAAGGGACAGCCGGAACTCGACGAGGTCAATTGAACGGCTTGGGCGATCCGTTGTGCGGCTGTTCCTGGTCCGAGCCGCACAGCTCGTCGTTCAGTTCCTTCACCAGCTGGGTCAGATCGGTCGGCCGGTCGGGCCCCCACCAGTCGCCGAGCAGCTCGGCCAGCGACTCCTCACGGGCCTGCGACAGCCGTTCGGCGACCTCGCGTCCCTCCTCGGTCAGGTAGAGGTCGAGGCCCTCCCGGAAGGCGAGGTGCCTCTCCTCCGTCTGCCGGGCCGCCTCGATGACGACGGTGATCGGAACCGTGGCGCGCTCGGCGAGCACGGCGGGCTCGGCCGAGCCGTACTTCTTCATGCGCAGCAGCAGCCAGCTCGTGGCGGGCTGGAGGTCGTAGCCCGCCCGCTCGGTGATCTTCCGGTAGACCTCGCGACGTCCCTCGCGGGTGCCGAGCGTGGACAGCGCGCGGCACACCTCGTCGTACGACGAACGCTGGACGGGGTTGGGGGGCAGGGTCTCCGAGAGGTCGGGGGCCGTGACCGAGCCGCGCAGCCGGTCCTCCTTCAGGAACCACGCCAGGACGAAGCCCGCCAGGGCGACGGGGGCCGCGTAGAGGAAGACGTCCGTGATGGAGGACGCGAACGCGTGCAGAGCGGCCCGGCGCAGGGCGTCGGGGAGGGCGGCGATGCCGCGCGGGTCGGCCTGGAGCGAGTCCACGGAGATACCGGCCGGCAGACGCACCCCTTTGAAGACGTCGTCCAGCTGGTCGGCCAGCCCGTTGGCGAAGATCGAGCCGAAGATGGCGACGCCGAAGGAGGCGCCGATGGACCGGAAGAAGGTCGCGCCGGAGGTGGCGACGCCGAGATCCTGGTAGGAGACCGCGTTCTGGACGATGAGGACGAGTACCTGGATCACCAGGCCGAGGCCCAGACCGAAGACGAAGAAGTAGACGCTCATCTCGGCGGTGGAGCTGTACTCGTCCATCTGGTGCAGGAGGAGCAGTCCGACGGTGGTGAGGCCGAGGCCCAGGATCGGGAACACCTTCCAGCGTCCGGTGCGGCTGACGATCTGTCCGGAGAGGGTCGAGGACAGCAGGAGGCCGACCACCATCGGCAGCATGTGCACACCGGACAGGGTCGGGGAGATGCCGCGGACGACCTGGAGGAAGGTCGGCAGGTAGGTCATCGCGCCGAACATGGCGAAACCGACGATGAAGCTGATGACGGCCGAAAGGGTGAACGTGCGGACGCGGAAGAGCTTGAGCGGGAGCACGGGTTCGGCCGCCCGCCGCTCGACGGACACGAACACCACCGCCAGCACGACACCCAGCACCGCGAGACCTATGAGCTGCGCCGAGTCCCAGTCCCAGGTCGTGCCGCCGAGCGAGGCGACCAGCACCAGGCAGGTGGCGACGGCGGCGATGAGGAGGGTGCCGAGGTAGTCGATGACGTGCCGGGTCGCCTTGCGCGGGATGCGCAGGACCGCCGCGATCACGGCGAGCGCCACGATGCCGATCGGCAGGTTGACGTAGAAGACCCAGCGCCAGCTGAGGTGCTCGGTGAACAGTCCGCCCAACAGTGGGCCGAGCACGCTGGTCGTGCCGAAGACCGCGCCGAACAGGCCCTGGTAGCGGCCGCGTTCGCGGGGCGGCACGAGGTCGCCGACGATCGCCATCGACAGCACGATCAGGCCGCCGCCGCCCAGCCCCTGGAGCGCGCGGAAGGCGATGAGTTCGGGCATGTTCTGCGCCATGCCGCACAGCGCCGAACCGACCAGGAAGATCACGATCGCGGCCTGGAACAGCGGCTTCCGCCCGTACTGGTCGCCCAGCTTGCCCCACAGCGGGGTCGCGGCGGTCGACGCCAGCAGGTATGCCGTGACCACCCAGGACAGGTGCTCCAGACCGCCCAGCTCACTGACGATGGTGGGCAGCGCCGTCGACACGATGGTCGAGTCGAGAGCGGCGAGGAACATGCCCAGCAGCAAGGCGCCCATCGAGACGAACACGTTGCCGGACACCTGCTGCTGCTCCGCGTCGCCCGTCCGGGCGTGCGCGTCCACGGCCATGAAGACCTCCTGAGGCTCTCGCGACACCTCCATCGTGGTGGGTGTGACCGGTTATGGCCTGTTGAGTCCCTACGGAACCTGGCATTCCAGGGGGTTTCGGGTCACGGGTTGTGTAGGGGGTCTGCATAATCTCTGGAGTTCGCATGGGGAGGAACGAACACGTGGACGAACTCTGGACCGAGGGCGGGGCCGGACCGGACCAGCGCGCGCAGGGGCACCGGTGCCCGGAGTGCGGCGCGCCGCGCGGGCCGGACCACACGCCGTCGTGCGCCTGCGCCCAGCAGGCGTCCGACGCCCTGCGCGACGCGCGCACGGCGGAGGCGGCCGCGGCGGAGGCTTTCGACCCGCTGCGGATACGGCCGTACGTGGAGATCGAGACCGATCCGAACACCCCGGCCGACCCGCACCGCACGACGGACGGGCCGGACGGGCTCGACCGGCACACCGCACCACCGCCGGCCGGCGCGACGACGGATCCGGCGGTCCACCCGACGGCCGGTCCGCCGGCGGAATCGACGGAACTGACGCAACCGCCGGCACGGCCGGCGACGCCGACACCACCAGCACCACCGGCACCCCAAGCGCCACCACCGCTGCCCGCGGACATCACCATGTCCCTGCGCCGGATCGAGGCGCCCCCCACGCCCCCCGCGCTCCCCACACCCCTCGCCCCGCCGCCGGGCGCGCCGAGCGCGGGCGACCTGAGCCTGTTCGAGGGCACGGCGAGGGAACCGTACGCGGAGGCGTTCGAGGCTCCCGAGCCGCCGCGCCGCGGCCGTGTCCGGCGCCACGCGGCGCTGCTCGGGGCCGCGGGAGCGGTCGTCGTGGTCGTGGCGGCGGCCGGCTTCGCCGCCGGGCTGTTCTCCTACGAGACGCCGTCGCGCGACACCGCGCCGCCGGAGGACATCCGGGCGGCCGTGCCGGACACCGCGACCAGCGCGGTCTCCGAGCCCTCGGTCACGGCCTCCGCGTCCGTGACGCCGTCCGCCGGGTCGGCGTCGCCGTCCCCGTCGGCCAGTGAGAGCCCGTCGCCCTCGCCGTCCCCGTCGCGCTCCAGCGCCTCCCCGTCACCGTCCCGCTCGACCGAGCCGACCGGCGCCGCGACGAGCGCCGCCCCGACGCCCTCACTGGCTCCCGGCGACGGCGGCCAGGTCACCCCCCAGGTCCTGCGCCGCGGCGACAGGGGCCCCGAGGTGACCGAACTCCAGCAGCGGCTGCGTCAGCTGTACCTCTACAACGACCGGATCGACGGCAGATTCGGCGGCCGCCTCGAGGACGCCCTGCGCACCTACCAGTGGGCGCGCGGGATCCGCAGCGACGATCTGGGGGTGTACGGGGCGGAGAGCCGGGCGAAGCTGGAGGCGGAGACGTCGGAGCCGTAGAGCCGGAGCCGGCGCAGCCGTGGACCGCCGGAGCCGGCGGAGCCGTGGAGCGCCGGAGTCATCGGGGCCCTGGAGCGCCGGAGTCATGGAGAGCGCCGGAGCCGGGCCGCAGGACGGCCGCGGCGGCACCTTCCCGAGGTACCGCCGCGGCCGCACCTTCCAGAGGAAGCCGCGCCTACCCGAGGTGCAGCCGTACCGTCCCGTCGCCCGCCGGCTCCACCCGTACCCGCGTCAGGTCCCGCACCACCGCGTCCGGCCGGTGGAACCCGGCCCGCGGCCCGACCCCGACGACCCGCATCCCGGCGGAGCGGCCCGCCTCGATCCCGGCCTCGGAGTCCTCGAAGACCACGCAGTCGGCGGGAGCGACACCCAGTTCGGCGGCGCCCTTCAGGAATCCCTCGGGGTCCGGCTTGCTCGCCCCGACGGACTCGGCGGTGATCCGGACGGCGGGCAGCGCTAGCCCGGCCGCCGTCATCCGCGCCGTGGACAGCGCGACGTCGGCCGACGTCACCAGGGCGTGCGGCACCTCGCGCAGCGACGCGAGGAACTCCGGCGCCCCCGGCACCGGCACCACGCCGTCCATGTCGGCCGTCTCCTCGGCGAGCATGCGGGCGTTCTCCGCGTGGTTGCGCTCCATGGGCCGGTCGGGCAGCAGCAGCGCCATCGACGCGTACCCCTGCCGCCCGTGAACGACCTTCATGACGTCGTCGCCGTCCAGCCCGTGCCGGTCGGCCCAGCCGCGCCAGATGCGCTCCACGACGGCGTCCGAGTTGACGAGGGTGCCGTCCATGTCGAGCAGGAGGGCACGGGCGGTCAGAACGGTGGGCGCGGTGGTGGCCGTCATCGACGCAGCTCCGGAACGTGGGGTGGGGGGACAAGGCGGCCCCGCCCGCCGGTCAGGGAAAACGGGCGGGAGCCACTTTGTTTCCCTACGGTACAAAACGGATCCGCTATCGCGCCACCGCCCCGCGAAGCGTTCACTCACCGTTCAGCTCGCGCGGACGGTCAGGCGGCGACCGCCTCCCACAGGCTCCATGCCCCCAGAGCCAGCATGAGCAGCGCCGCGATCTTGGTGATGAGCCCCAGCGGAACCCGCTTCATCAGCGCCTTTCCGCCGACGATCCCGAGCCCGGCGACCGCCCAGAGCGCGAGCACCGCGCCGAGACCGACGGAGAGCGGGTCGTCGTAGCGCGCCGCGAGGTTCGCCGTCATGATCTGGGTGAGGTCGCCGAACTCGGCGACCAGGATGAGCATGAACCCGGCCCCGGCGACCTTCCAGAAGGACTGGTCGCGCGGCTTGCGGATCTCCTCGTCGCCGTCGTCCTTCTTCATCAGCAGCACCGCGGCACCACCGAGGAAGAGCACGCCCGTGACCGCGTGCACGATCTGCTGGGGCAGCAGCGTCAGCACGCTGCCCGCCGCGACGGCGAGCGCGACATGCAGCGCGAACGCGGCCGCGACACCGGCGAAGACGTACGAGGCGCGGTAGCGGGTGCCGAGGACGAGGCCGGCGAGCGCGGTCTTGTCCGGCAGTTCGGCCAGGAAGACGACGCCGAAGACGAGCGCCGTCACGGTGATGCTGATCAAAATCCCTCAATCGGTCGGGGCTGCCCCACCGAGAGTGCTGCACGCTGCGTTTCGCGACACCTCGGCACGGCAGCACACGGCTCCCGTGCCGTCGGGCACGGGCCTGCGCTGCTTGCCGAAGGTCTCGCTGGCCGACCCCGTGAACGAGGTCCGCCTCCGGGCGCCGGCTCAGACGAGCTGAGCAGTATGTCGACGGTCCGGCGAAGAGCTACTCCCCTTCTGCGCCATCCATAGTACGCGACTCCCCGGCGCGCCCCGAGGGCCGAAAGTCCCTCCGCACCCCTTGTTGTGTCATGTACACGTCATTAGCTTCTTACCCGGCGCACATCCCCCCGCAATGCGGCGCCGCGAGCATTCCCTCGCTCGCACTCCAACACCCCCACGCCCCAAGGGAGTTCGCATGCCGAAGTTCTACGCGCGTCGACAGGTCAGCGTACTGGCCGCACTCACCGGCCTCATAGCCTCGGTCGGACTTTTCAACTCCCCGACCGCCTCCGCCGCCCTCCCCACACCGGTCAGCGCCGCCACCGCCCGCACCTACCTCGCCTCGCTCACCGTGGCGACCGAGAACCGTACCGGCTACAACCGGGACCTCTTCCCCACCTGGATCACCATCAGCGGAACCTGCAACACCCGTGAGTACATCCTCAAGCGGGACGGTTCCAACGTCACCACCGACTCCGCGTGCGTCGCCACCGGCGGCAGCTGGTACTCCGTCTACGACGGCGCCACCTGGACCGCCGCCTCCGACGTCGACATCGACCACCTCGTCCCGCTGGCCGAGGCCTGGGACTCCGGCGCGAGCGCCTGGACCACCGCCCAGCGGCAGTCCTTCGCCAACGACGTGACCCGTCCGCAGCTGCTCGCCGTCACGGACAACGTGAACCAGTCCAAGGGCGACAAGGACCCGGCCGAGTGGATGCCCTCGCGCAGCGCGTACGCCTGCACCTACGTCCGTGCCTGGGTCCAGGTGAAGTACTACTACAACCTCAAGGTCGACTCCGCCGAGAAGACCAAGCTGAGCTCGGTCCTCAGCGGCTGCTGAGGCCGAGTCGGTCCGCCGGGTCCGCGCGGTCCATCCGGTCCGCGCCGGACCCTCCCCGTTCACCCCCGTCGTTCCGTACCGTACGGGGCGACGGAGGAGGGCGATCACCGTGGCGGAACTACGCCTGGGACCACTGCTGAGGTACGCCGACGGCTCGTCGGCGACCGTCTGGATCGAGGCGAGCCGTCCGTGCGCCGCCGAGGTGCGCTGCGCGGACGGCGCGGACGGCGCGGGCGGCAGCGCCCGCACCTTCCAGGTCGCGGGTCACCACTACGCCCTGGTGCCGGTGACCGGGCTCACACCGGGCGGTTCGCCGTCGTACGAGGTGTTCCTCGACGGCACACCCGTGTGGCCGCTGCCCGGCTCCCCCTTCCCGCCCTCGGTCATCCGCTCCCCCGACACCGGGGACGACGTACGGGTCGCCTTCGGCTCCTGCCGCTGGGCGGCGCCGGCCGCCGACGAGCACGACCCGGCCGGCCCCGACGCCCTGGACAGCCTGGCGGCCCGGATCGCCGCCCACCCGGACGGCGAACGGCCCGACGTGCTGGTGCTGTTGGGCGACCAGGTGTACGCCGACGAGACCTCCGCCGCCACCCGCCGCTGGCTGGCCGCCCGCCGCGATCTGCGGGAGGCCCCGGGCGCCGAGGTCGCGGACTACGAGGAGTACACCCGGCTCTACTACGAGTCCTGGCTCGACCCCGAGGTGCGCTGGCTCCTGTCCACCGTGCCCAGCTGCATGATCTTCGACGACCACGACGTCATCGACGACTGGAACACCTCCGCCGCCTGGCTCGCCGGCATGCGGACCACCTGCTGGTGGCAGGAGCGGGTGGTCAGCGGTCTGATGTCGTACTGGGTGCACCAGCACCTGGGCAACCTGTCCCCGGCCGAACTCGCCTCCGACGCCCTGTACGCGGCCGTCCGCGACACCCCCGACGGCACCGACGTCCTGCGCGACTTCGCCACCCGCGCCGACGCCGACCCGGCCTCCGTGCGCTGGAGCTACCGGCGCGACTTCGGCCGGGTACGGCTGCTGATGGTGGACAGCCGGGCCGCCCGCGTCCTGGAGGAGGGCGAGCGCGCGATGCTCGACCCCGGCGAGGCGCGGTGGCTGCGGGCCCAGGCGCTGGACGCGCCAGGGTCCTGCGACCACCTCCTCATCGGCACCTCCCTGCCCTGGCTGCTGCCGCATCTGGTGCACGACGCCGAGGCGTGGGACGCGGCACTGTGCCGGGGCGAACGCGGCGAGCGCTGGGCCCGGTTCGGGGAGCGGCTGCGGCAGGGCGCCGACCTGGAGCACTGGGCGGCGTTCCCGGCGTCCTTCGAGGAGCTGGCCGAGCTGATCGCCGAGGCCGGTTCCGGGACGGAGGCGCCGGCGACGGTGCTCGTGCTGTCCGGAGACGTGCATCACGCGTATGTCGCCGAGCCGTCGTGGGCCCCGGGGGCCGGACCGGACGCCAGGGTGCTGCAACTGACCTGCTCCCCCGTCCACAACTCGATCCCGCTGTCCATACGGGTGGGCTTCCGCTTCGGCTGGAGCGCCGTCGCGCGGCTGCTCGGCCGTCGTCTCGCCCGGCACGGCCGCTGCGCGCGCCCGTCCGTCGACTGGCGCAAGACCGGCGGCCCGTGGTTCGGCAACCAGCTGATGACGCTGACGCTGCGCGGGCGTTCGGCGGTGCTGCGGCTGGACCAGGCACAGCCGGGCGGGGAGTTGAGGACCGTGAAGGAGTCCGCCCTGACCCTCACCTGAGAGGCGGCCGGGCGCGGCCGGGGCACCTGCCCGCGCGGGGCGTGCGGGGCGGCCGGGGTGAGTGGGGCACGCGTTGGCTTCCGCGGCACGCGACGGCATGATGAGGCGGACCGTCCGCTTCCCTCGGGCGGTCTGCTCCATCTGCGCCCCACACGCCCGGGAGTTACCCTTTTGTTCCCCATGTCCGCGCCGAACCCGCCCCCGTCGCCCGCACCGAACGCGGAGGACGCCGCCGGTCCGGCCGTGACATCGCTCTCCGTGGCCCTGGTCGGGGCAGGCCCCCGCGGCACCAGCGTCCTGGAACGCCTCTGCGCCTCCGCCCCCGAGCTGTTGTCACCCGGCGTCCGGCTGACGGTGCACGTCGTCGACCCGGCGCCGCCCGGCCCGGGCCGCGTCTGGCGCACCGCGCAGTCCGCCGAGCTGCTGATGAACACCGTGGCTTGTCAGGTCACGCTCTTCACCGACGACAGCCTGGACTGCTCGGGCCCGGTCCGCCCGGGTCCGAGCCTGTACGAGTGGGCGGACGGCTCGCTGGGCCCGGACGAGTACCCGACCCGCGCCACCTACGGCCGTTATCTGGAGTGGGTGTTCGCGAAGGTGGCGCGCGAGGCGCCGGAGACCGTGCGGGTGCGGACGCACCGGGCACGCGCCGTACGGCTCGACGACTGCTCCGACGGCCGTCAGCGGCTGACCCTCGACAACGGCGTGGTCCTGCCCGGCCTGTCGGCCGTGGTCCTCACCCAGGGCCATCTGCCGACGGCCACGGACGACTCGCGCCGACGCCTGGCGTCGTACGCCGAACGACACGGCCTGCGTCACATACCGCCCGCCAACCCGGCCGACGTCGATCTCGACGCGCTCGCTCCCGGCGAACCGGTGCTGCTGCGCGGCCTGGGGCTCAACTTCTTCGACCACATGGCCCTGTTGACGACCGGCCGGGGCGGCCGCTTCGTCCGCGACGGGCGGCTGCGCTATCTGCCCTCCGGCCGCGAGCCGCGCCTGTACGCGGGATCCCGGCGCGGCGTCCCGTACCAGGCGCGCGGCGACAACGCCAAGGGCCCGTACGGCCGGCACCTCCCGCTGGTGCTCACGCCGGAGGTCGTCGCGGGCTTCCGCAAGCGCGCGGACTCGGGCGAGGCGCCCGACTTCCTGACGGAGATATGGCCGTTGGTGGCGAAGGAGGTGGAGACGGTCTACTACACCGCGCTGCTGCGGCACCGCCACCCCGACGTCACCGAACGCTTCCTCGCTCTGCCGCCCGGCGCCCCCGAAGAGGTCCTGCTGCTGGACGAGTTCGGCGTGCCGGGTGCCGACCGCTGGTCCTGGAGCCGGGTGTCGCGGCCGTATACGGAACGGGACTTCGCACACCCCGGGCAGTGGCGCGACTGGCTGCTGTCGTATCTGGGCGAGGACGCCGAGCAGGCCGCCCTGGGCAATGTGCGCGGCCCGCTGAAGGCGGCCCTGGACGTGCTGCGGGACCTGCGCAACGAGCTCCGGCTGATCGTCGACCACGGCGGGCTGGCCGGCGCCTCACGACGGGATCACCTCGACCACTGGTACACCCCGCTCAACGCCTTCCTGTCCATCGGCCCGCCCCGGCGCCGCGTCGAGGAGCTCGCGGCCCTGCTGGAAGCGGGCGTCGTCGAGGTGCTCGGACCCCGGCTCCAGGTGCGCCGCGCGGACGGGGCCTGGCTGGCGCACTCCCCCGACGTGCCGGGATCGGCGGTGCGGGTGACCACCCTCGTGGAGGCCCGGCTCCCGGAACCGGACCTGCGCCGCACGGGCGACGACCTGCTCGCCCGGCTGCTGAGGACCGGGGGGTGCCGTCCGCACACGGTCGACGGCTACGAGACGGGCGGACTGGACGTGACCCGGCGCCCTTACCGGCTGATCGACCGCCAGGGCCGCCCGCACGAGCGGAGGTTCGCCTTCGGAGTGCCCACGGAGGGTGTGCACTGGGTGACCGCGGCGGGCGCCAGACCGGGGGTGGATTCGGTCACGCTCTCGGATGCCGACGCGGTGGCCAGAGCGGTCCTCCGCACCGCGGGAGCGGAGACGGAGAGGGAGGAGAGGGAAAGGGCGGAAAGGGCAGAAAGGGAGACAGAAACGGGGACAGAAGCGGAGGCGGAAACGGAGGCGGAAACGGAACCGGCCGCGTGGCCAAATGTTGAACTTGCAAGCACGAATTAGGTGCTCCTAACCTGGGTCGCTCGTTCGGTACCGCCGCCCCCACCGGCCGGTCCGGCTTCGGATCGGCCCGTCCGCAACCGAAGGAGCACCCCCCACATGTCCGCTCGCCTCAACCATGCCCAGCCATACGTCCTCGGCTTCTTCCGCATGGTCGTCGGCCTGCTCTTCGCCGCGCACGGCGCCGCCTCGCTGTTCGGCATCCTCGGCGGTGCCGCGGGCACCGACGGCGGCACGCTCGACGCCGGCGCCTGGCCCGGCTGGTACGCGGCCGTCATCCAGCTCATCGGCGGCACCCTGGTCCTGCTCGGCCTGGGCACCCGCGCCGCCGCGTTCGTCTCCTCCGGCTCCATGGCGTACGCCTACTTCCACGTGCACCAGGAGCACGCCCTGTGGCCGATCCAGAACGGCGGCGAGCCGTCGGCGATGTTCTGCTGGGCGTTCCTGCTGCTCGTCTTCACCGGTTCCGGCGCCTTCGGCCTGGACCGGCTCCTGGTGCGCCGCACGGCGACACGGGGCGAGCGGGCTCCGGAACCGGCGCCGGTCACCGCCTGATCCCCCGCGCGGGCGCCGGTTCCGGCTCCGCCCCCGGCTCCGGAACCGGCGCCGCCAACCGGCACGCCACCCACCCGCCCCCGACCGGGTGAGGGCTCTGCGGTGAAGGCTCTGCGGTGAAGGCTCCGCGCCGAGCACCGGCGCCCCCCGTGAATCCCGTGTCACACCCCAGGCGTACGCTCTATGGCTGTCAATGGCCGCCCCTGCCGCTCCCTCGCGACGTCGCGGTATGCACGGCCACGGGGGAGTAACGCGGGAGTAGCAGTGCTGGAGGATGTGGGGGCGCTGACGGGCAGTCCATGGATCTACGCCATGGTCGCCGTGTCGGTCCTCCTCGACGTGTTCGTACCGGTGCTGCCGAGCGGCGTCCTGGTCATCACGGCCGCCACGGCGGCGGCCGCGGGCTCGGGTGCCGCGGCCGGACAGGTACCGGGCCAGGTCCCCGACATCCTGTTCCTCATCCTGTCGGCCGCCACCGCCTCGGTCGTCGGCGACCTGGCGGCCTACCGGCTGGCCTGGCTGGGCGGCGAGCGGCTGGACCGCGCGATCGCCCGCTCGCGTCGGCTGCGTACCGCGCAGGAACGTCTCGGCGCGGCCCTCGCCCGGGGCGGCGGGGCCCTGGTCGTGCTGGCCCGCTTCGCCCCCGCCGGACGCTCGGTCGTCTCTCTCGGCGCGGGCGCCGCCCACCGCCGGGCCCGCGACTTCCTGCCCTGGTCCGCGCTGGCGGGCCTCTCCTGGGCCGTCTACAGCGTGGCCCTCGGCTACCTCGGCGCCCACTGGCTGGGCGCCACCTGGCTGGCCACCGGCGTGTCCGTCCTGGCGTTGTTCGGGGCGGGCGCGGGAGCCGCGTACGTGATGCGCCGCCGACCGGCGGCCTGACCGGGAAAGCCGCCTCCGGGACCTGACCCGGGGAGCTCAGCCCGGCTGCCGGGCCGCCTGTCCCCGGATCTCCAGGCCGTCCAGGAGGTCGGCCGTGGCCTGCGCGATCACGTCGACGGCACGCTCGAACACCTCCTGGTTGTGGGCGGCGGGAGCACGGAATCCGGAGATCTTGCGCACGTACTGGAGGGCGGCGGCGCGGATCTCCTCCTCCGTGGCCTCCTCGGGCAACACCGGCGGGCGAAGTGTCTTGATGCTGCGGCACATGTCTCCAGTGTGACCCCCCGGGCACCGGCCCGACAGGGGGTCCGGCACCCTGCCCGGCCCTCGGATCACAGCCCCTCAATAGAACTCTTGTTCGGAACACTCGTTCGCATGAACCTCCGGTGGAAACTCGCACCGCAAAATCGAACAGGCGTAGCATTGCCGCGTGGCTACGACCTATGACTTCCCCAGTGACCTCCGCTCCGGCCAGGAGGAGCTGCATCAGGTCCGGGCCGAGCTGTCGGCCCTGCTGAAACGGCTCCCCTGGTCGGTCGAGCCGCTGGACGGCTTCAGCGACGACAACGGCTGGCGCCGGGTGGAGCGCCCCGCTTCGCCGGGCTGGACGGCGGACGAGCAGGCCGAGGTGGAGAAGCTCCGGCAGCGCGAACACGAGCTGGCGGTGTTCGTGAGCGGTCACCGGTTCTGGGCGGAGGTCGGCGCCGCGGACCGGATGGAGGCCCGCACCCGGCTCAAGCACGCGCACGAGATGCCCGCCGGGGACGACGGCGAGTAGCGCGCCCGGCCCGAACGGGACGACTCACCCTCGCCGGAACAGGCACCCCTGGACGACCGGAACACACGCCGCCGACACCACGGAACGCGCGGAACAACGCCTCCGGGCAACGCGAAGGGCCCCCGCGATCACTGCGGGGGCCCTCGCTCCGACGCGTACGCCGGTCCTGGTGGGCGCGGACGGTTTCGAACCGCCGACATCCTGCTTGTAAGGCAGGCGCTCTACCCCTGAGCTACGCACCCAGGACGAGTCGACAGCCTACATTGCCCGGGGCACTGTCCCGCAAACGCGAATCCGGGCCGGTACGGGGGCTACCCCCACCCGCGATCCGGGAGTGCGCCGGATCCCCCGGCGGCGCGCCGGTCCGTACGGTCGTAGTCGTCCGGGTCGGCATCGGCCCGGCGTCCGTCAGGGGGAGATCACCATGAGCCGTACCGTTCCCGCCACCGCCCGCGCGGCCCTCGCCGCCGGTGCCGTCGTGGTCGTCGTCGCCACCGCCGCCGGCTGCGGAGCCTCCGCGGGGGACGACAAGGACCCCGACCACCGGTCGTTCGCCCTGCACGGCCGCACGCTGACCGTCGACTCCGACGACTCGGCGCTGGAGATCGTCGCCGCGGACACGAACCCGGCGGGCCGGATAGCGGTCACCCGGTGGTTCCAGGGATCCGTGGCCATCGGCGGGGACCCCGAGGTGACCTGGTCCATGAAGGACGACCGGCTGGTGCTGCGGATGAAGTGCACCGGCGTCGTGGCCGACTGCGCGGCCAAGCACCGGATCGAGGTGCCGCGCGGAGTGGCGGTGCGGGTCGAGGACGGGGACGGCAGCGTGCGGGCGCGCGGGTTCGAGGACGCGCTGAGCATCCGTACGGGCGACGGGTCCGTGCACGTCAGCGACTCCACCGGGCCGCTGGAGCTGCGCTCGGGCGACGGATCCGTACGGGCCGACGTCACCTCGCGGCGGGTGAGCGCGCACAGCGGCGACGGCTCGATCCGGCTCGAACTCGGCGCCGTACCGGACCTGGTGGAGACCCGCAGCGGCGACGGGTCCGTCACCGTCGCGCTGCCCCGGGCCACCTACCGCGTGACCACCGAGACGGGGGACGGCGCGGTGGACGTCTCGGTGCCCCGGGCCGACGACAGCCCCCATGTCGTGTCCGCCCACACCGGCGACGGGAAAGTCACGGTCCGCATCGCGAACTGACCGGCCCGTGTGTTCGTCCCTAACCGGTGGGAGAATGAACCGGGCAGGGCGGATCACAGCACGGGAGAGGGATGTGACGGCGACACCAGGAAAGCCGTACTCGCCGTCGGTGCCGGGGGCGCCCCCTCCCGCGCGGCGCGCGCTGCGGGACACGCTGACCCTGCTGGGTCTGCCGCTCGTCGTGGCGCTCGCGATGCCCGCCGCCTTCGCCGGCGGCGGCACCCGGCGCTGGTTCGGCGGGCGGTCGGAGAGCCAGCGGGCCGAGGCGCAGGCCGCGAAGGACGCGGCCGCCGCCGCGTTCTACGAGCTGGACACCGCCCAGCGCGATCTGCGGATCTCCATCGAGACGATCACAGCCGTCGACGCCACCCCCGCCGCCCGGCGCTCGGTCGCCGACTTCGAGGCGATCGGCGGCCGGATCGACGAGGCCAGCCGCCAGTACATCGACGCCGTCGACGCGCACGACCTCGACCGCGACGACCTGGAGGCGGCCGCCGCCGGCCGCGCCCGCACCGACTTCACCCGGGCCAAGGACGAACTCGACCGTGTCAAGCGGGAGCTGGACCGGTTCACGGACGGCCTCGGGCCGCTGCTGGGCAAGGCCGAGACCCAGCTGGCCCGGCTCGCGCCCGCCGTGGAGCGGGCCCGGCAGGGGCTGCTGGGCGCGTCGAACGCCCTGGACGGCGCCCGGGAGGCCGGACTGCGGGCGGACGACCTGGCCGCCCGGCTCGCCGCCCTCGGCCCGGAGCTGACCCGGCTGAACCAGGGGGCCGGACAGCACGGCGTCCCGCAGACGCTGGAGCGGGCCGAGCGGGTGTCCCGGGAGGCCGAGGCGATCCGCGCGGAGGCCGGGCGACTGCCGGAGAAGGCAGCCGAGATCGACCACCGGCTGGTGTCGCTGCGCACCCGGGCCCAGGCGCTCACCACCCGGGCCGGGCAGGTCGACCCGGTGCTCAGCGAGCTGCGGCGGCGGTTCTCGGCCGCGTGCTGGCAGGACCTCCAGCAGGTGCCGGAGCAGGCCGGGGAGAACGTACGGCAAGCCGAGCTGAAGCTGGCCCAGGCGCAGACCGCGCGGGACGCGCAGCGCTGGCCGGACGCCACCGCGCTGCTGTCGACGGCGCGGGCGCTGCTCAACACCACCGACGAGGCGGTGTCGGCCGCCGGTGACCGGCTGACCCGGCTGAACGCCGTGCAGAAGGACCCGCGGCAGGAGATCGACCGGACCCGGTTCGCGATCCGGGACGCGCAGCGGCTGGCCATGGCGGGGCGTTCGACGCCGGACCCGCGGCAGGCACGGCCGCTGGACGAGTCGGTGGCCCGACTGGAGCGCGCGATCGGCACGCTGGAGAGCCGCCACCCCGACTACTGGCACTTCCTGACGGAGACGGAAGCGGTACGGCGGACGGTGGCAGGGGTGGTCTCGCAGATCCGCGAGGAGCGCGGCGCGGGGAACTGAACACCCCGGACCGCCCGTGCGACAGGGTCCACGCGACCCTGCCGCAGGGCGGTCCGTACCGATCAGGTGCGGTAGGCGTAGTACGCCGCGTTCGGGTACGACGCGACGAGGCTCGCCACCGAGCGACGGTAGGTGTTGTTGGAGTGGTACGTCACGTACGGCACGCCCTGCGGGCTCTTGTACGTGACGATCATCGTGTGGTCCTTGGACCCGTCCTTGTCGAAGTCCATCTGGAGGACGTCGCCGACCTCCAGCTGGTAGACGTTGGCGAGGCTCGTGGTCCGCTTGGAGTTCTGCGCGAACCAGGACCACTCGTTGACGCCGACGAACGAGTCCGACTGGATGTCCGCGGTGCCGAACCACTTGGTGTAGTCGTACACGTAGCCGGGGACGTGCTTCCAGCCGCCGGCCTTCAGGGACTGGCTGACGAAGTTGGTGCAGTCGCCGCCGGCACCGTGCCCGTTGTAGTCCGGGTAGGCGGTGTTGTACTTGTTCCAGTACTTCTCCGCGTACGTGGCCATGGCCTTGTAGTCCAGGGCCCCGCCGGTGAGGGTCTTGGGCTTCGCAGCGGCGGGGTACGTGGTCGCCGCACGGGGGGCCGACGGCATGGTGTCGTCGGCCTTGGCGGCCTTGACGGAGGGCTTGGCCACCGTGTTGACCGCGAGGCCCGCGTCGGTGTCCTTGATGTCGGTCAGCCGCCAGGTGCCCTGCTGGTCGGCGGTGAACGTCAGCTCGTGGTGGGCCTGGAAACCGGTGGTCCTCGGCTCGTCGCCGCGGACCTTGGCGTAGGTCAGGGTCGTCGTCTCGGTGACCGCGACCTTGGCCTTGCGGCCCTTCACGTTCGTGGCGTCCAGCGTGACCGTGGTACCGGCCTCGCTGTACTTCTCGCCGGCCTTCGCGAGCCGGCCCTTGCGCTGGTCCAGCGTGGACAGCGCGGTGTCCTCACTGCGGGACACGCCCGAGGACACCTGGACGTCCCCGGAGAAGCCCTGCGTCAGCGGCTTCGCGCGGTTGCTCTGACCGCCGGTGACCAGGGCGTCGGTGCGGTCGGTGAAGACCGCGTCCGCCAGCCGCTGGAAGGTGGCCTTCGTCTTGGCGTCCACCGTGGGGTCGTCGACGACGGCGGCGCCCGCGCTCCAGTTGGGCAGCAGTGCCACACCGGCGACGACCGATGCGGCGGCCGCCCCGAGTATGGTCGCGCGGCGGCGCGTACGGCTCAATTTCCTTGACTTCACTGATGTTTCCCCTCTACCCCGGCACTGGGGACGCCGGGAACGGAATCTTCGCACGCCGTGTGTGTGTCGTGTGAAGGGGGATGCGGTAGAGGTTTGGTTACTTCACCGGTCGCCCGGTCACTTCACCACCGTCGACCAGTCCGGTGACTGGGCAGGGTCCAGACTGCGCAGCCGCTCCAGGGTCTCGGGCTTCTGCACGTCCATCCAGGCGGCCAACTCCTTGAAGGACACGCACTTGACGCCCTTCTTGGTGCACACGTTCTTGATGACCTGGTCGATGGACTTCATGTAGATGCCCCCGTTCCAGTCCTCGAAGTGGTTGCCGATGAACAGCGGTGCCCGGCTGCCGTAGTACACGCGGTTGAAGCCGGCCATGTAGGAGCCGACGGTCTCCTCCTCCCACTCGGGGAACTTGGCCGCGTCGCCCTGGGTCTCGCCCTCGGACTGGTTGTAGAGGAAGTTGAAGTCCATGGACAGGCCCTGGTACTTGCCGCCCTCGTACGGGAGCATCTGGAGCGGGAAGTCCCAGATGCCCTTCTTCTTCGTGGGCCATATCTGGAAGTCGCCGGCGGAGCTGGCGTCGTACTTCCAGCCGTAGCCCTTGATGGCCTTCAGCAGGTTCGCCTGGCCCTCCAGGCAGGGGGCGCGGCCGCCGGTGACCTCCTTCTTGAAGTCGAAGGGCAGCGGCGCGATGTCGGTGTAGCCGGTGTTGGTCTTCCAGTTCTCCACGAAGTCGAAGAACTGGTCGATCTCGCTCTTCCACTCGTCGACGCTCCACTCGCCGCCGCCCTTGGCCTCGCAGAAGTGGCCGTTGAAGTGGGTGCCGATCTCGTTCCCGTCCTCCCAGGCCTTGCCGAGCTGTTCCAGCGTGGTGCGGATGTGCTCGTCGGTGGGGAAACTGATCGCGGCCGAACCCCGGGGGTGCTGCGGGGGGTTGTAGAGGTCCTTCTTGCTCTTGGGCAGCAGGTAGATGCCCGTGAGGAAGAAGGTCATGTGGGCGTCGTACTCCTTGGCCAGCTCCCGGTAGTGCGAGAAGAGCTCGTCGTCGCCCTGGAGGGCGCCGTCCCAGGAGAACACGACGAACTGGGGCGGCTTCTCACCCGGTTTGAGCGGGACCGCCTTCAACTCGCCGCTCTGCGGGCCGGTGTAGGAGGTGGAGCCGTCCCCGAGCACCTTGGTCCTGCCGTCCCACGGGGACTCGCTCGACTTGGGCGTGGCCCCCTTGCCCCCGGAGGACGCCGTCGGGGCGGTGCTGTCCGAGCGGGTCAGGACCAGGTAGCCCGCGACCAGGGACGCCGCGACCAGGAGGACCGCCAGGGTCAGGAACCCCGGACGTGGGGTGCGGCGCGGTGCGCGGCCTGCGCGCCGGCGGCCGGACGGTGACTTCATGTGCGGCTCATTCTCCGTGGGGTGGGGTGCGGGTGCCCGGTGCGGGGGTCAGCCGAGTGGGCTCATGGCGCCCGACCAGATGTCGTACGGGACGCTGTCGTCGGCCGTGCCCGCGATTCCCTTCAGGGGCAGTGGTTGGAGACTCTTGGCCAGATCTATGCGGTAGACCACGACCGCGGTCGACACGGACCTGGCCGTGCCGACGAACCAGAGGGCGGTGTCGTCCTGGGTGGTGCCGATCTTTCCGGCCACCTGGTCGGAGGCGGTGGCCGCGGGTGTGCCGGCCGTGGTGCCCGCCGCCGTCGGATGGGCCGTGCGGAAGGCGTCCGCCAGTGCGGAGTGGACCTCCTCGGCCACCTTCGCCGTCACCGCGCGCCGGGACGCGGGCTTCTTCAGCGGGACCTTGGAGCCGTTGCGGGTGATCCGGCTCACCGAGTACGGCTCGACGTGTCTGCCCTCGGCGGCGAAGGTGCCGTACGCGCTCGCCATGCGGATCGCGCTGGGCGTGGAGTTGCCCAGGGACAGCGCGGGCACCTGTGCGCCGAAGCTGGAGGACAGCAGTCCGGCCGCCTCGGCGGTGCCGCGCACGGTGTCGAGGCCGGTGTCCATGCCGAGTTGCATGAACGGGGTGTTGACGGAGTTGGCGAGCGCCTGGTGCAGGCTGATCTGCCCGTAGGACTTCTGGCCGTCGTTGTGGGCGGCGACCTTCTTGCCGCTGCGGTCCCAGTAGGGCCCCTCCGGCGTGGAGACGGGCACGCCGTCGTCGCCGTCGTAGAGCGACTCCCCGGTCACCGTGCTCACGGCGCCGTCACGGGTCTTGCGGACGCCGTGTTCGAGACCGGCGGCGTAGACGAAGGGCGTGAAGGCCGAACCGGCCGGGACCGTGGTGGCGTTGGACTCGTTGTAGCCCTGCGTACGGTGGTCGGGGCCGCCGTAGACGGCGAGGATCCGGCCGTCGGAGGCGATCGAGGACGCGCCGTAGTGTGCGGTCCTCGCGGCGCCGGGGTCGTCCTCCTTGGCCTCCTTGCGGGCCTTGACGACGGCGTCCGTGAGCGAGGTCTCCCGCTTGCGGTCGAAGGTGGTGTAGATCTGGTAGCCGCCGAGGTCGAAGTCCTTGTCCGAGATGCCGGCGGCCTTCTTGGCGTACTGCTGGGCCAGCTCCACCAGGTAGTCGCTCTGCTTGCCGGTGTCGAAGGACGGGGACCGCTTCAGCGGCTCGGGGAACTTCTTGTACGAGGCCCGCTCGGTGGGCGACAGCTTGCCGATGTCCACCATGCGGTCGAGGATCCAGTTCCAGCGCTCCACGGCGCGCGCGTGGTTGGCCTGGCTGAGCGTCGGGTCGTACAGGCCCGCGCCCTTGAGCAGGGAGGCCAGGAAGGCGGCTTCGCTGACGTCGAGATCGCCGACCTCCTTGCCGTAGTAGGCCTGGGCGGCGCGCTGGATGCCGTAGGTGCCGCGGCCGAACCAGCTGGTGTTGAGGTAGCCCTCGAGGATCTTGTCCTTGCTCATCCGGTTGTCGAGCTTGAGGGAGATCATCGCTTCGGTGAACTTGCGGCTGACCGTCTGGTTCTGGTTCAGGTAGACGTTCTTGACGTACTGCTGCGTGATGGTGGAGCCGCCCTGGGTGTCTCCGGAGCCGACCGTGCGCCACAGGGCGCGGCCGAGGCCGGAGACGGATATGCCCGGGTCGGAGTAGAAGCTGGCGTTCTCCGCCGCCACCACGGCCCAGCGCACGTCCTGGGGTATGTCCTTCAGGGGCATGTCCTGCCGCTGCACCCAGCCGGTCCGGGCCATGGGCGTCCCGTCGGACCAGAAGAAGACGTTGTCCTGCTGGGTGGCGTAGCTGTTCAGGTTCTGCGGGATGTCGGTGGCGGCGTAGGCGACGACGAGGAAGGCGCCGGACAGTCCCACGGCGGACAGCACCGCGCCCGCCGACTGCCGCCAGGTGGGTATCCAGCGGCGCCAGTCGGTGCGGCCGGGGCGCGGGTACTGCGGCCTGAGCTTGCGGGCGTAGGGCGCCAGCCGGTGGACGTACGGGGCCAGGCGGTCGGCGTAGGGCGCCAGTCGGCGGGTGACGGGGGCCAGGAACCGGGCCAGTGCGGCCAGAACGGGCGCCGCCGCGGCGACGAGGGGGCCGAGACGGCCGGGACGGGTGGCGGACGCGGCGGCCGGCTGGTCCTCGTCGGCGACGGACCGGTCGGGCAGCTCGGACAGCTGGACGACCCGCAGTTCCATGGTGGCGTCCGCCGGTGGCGGCGGCTCGAACCTGAGCTGCATGGTCTCGTCCGACGGCGGCTCGAACCGGAGCTGCATGGTCTCGTCCGACGGTGGCGGCTCCTGGGCCGGAGCCTCCTCCTCCGCGCGGTGACGGGAACGTTTCGGCACGGCACGGCGACCGTGACGCCGACCGTCCCCCTGGGCCTCGGCGCCCTGCCCCTCCTCGGTCACGACTGCGTCTCCCTCCGCACTCCATGGTGCTCGCGCGGGCCGACACAGCTGCCGCGTACGCGGCTGAGATCCCCCTGTGTCGCTGTTGCCGGACCAGGGCCGGGGCCCCGCGGCTCATCGCGGCTCTGCCAAATTACCAGCGATCTTTGCAATTTCTCCGCACAAGAAACCGACAGAAGCGATCGCATAGCAAAATTTAGAGCTCACGTTATCGGTCGCGGCCGTTAGCCTGAGCACATGCCTCGCTACGAATACCGCTGCCGGACCTGCGGCGACACGTTCGAACTCAGTCGTCCGATGGCCGAGTCCTCCGCGCCGGCAAGCTGCCCGGCCGGACACGACGACACAGTGAAGTTGCTCTCAACGGTCGCGGTGGGCGGCTCGGCCACCGCGTCCGCCCCCGCGCCCGGGACGGGCGGCGGGGGCGGCGGCGGGTGCTGCGGCGGCGGCTGCTGCGGCTGACGGCCGCGGGAGGGCCCTCGGGGTGCCGCGCGGCTGCCGGCCGCCGGAGGGCCCTCGCGGGCAGGCACCTAGGGGTGCTGCTGGGGGCGTGACACGCGCAGGAACTCGCGCAGGATGCGCTCGCCCGCCAGCACGCCCCGTTCGGGCAGCGCGGTGATGCCGGGTGCCGTCCAGTCGGCGTCGGCCAGCTCACCGTGCCCCGGCCGCCAGCCCTGGTCCGCGGCCAGCAGCAGGTCCGCGTCCAGCAGCGAGTCGCCGGCCGCGAGGGTCAGGTCGGCGCCGGTGCGGCGGGCGACCTCCCGCACGGCCGCGCCCTTGGTGAGCGGCTTCGGCACGGCGTAGATCTTGCGGCCCTGGAGCGACACCGTCCAGCCGAGGTTCTCCGCCCAGGCCGCGAGCTCCTTCACCCACTCCTCGGGCAGGAGCTCACGTTCCACGACCAGATAGACGAACAGGTCCTCGGCGATGCGCTGCTTGCGCAGCCAGGCCGGGTCCGCCGTGCGGGTCAGATGCTCCTCCACCTCGGCCAGCGGCGCGCACTCGTCGGCCAGCCGCGCGGTCACCCGCGCGTGCCAGTCCTCGTCGGTCACGCCGTCCACCAGCAGATGGCCGCCGTTGGCGCAGATCGCGTAAGTGGGCGCCGGGCCCGGCAGGTTGATGCGCAGGTACTGCTTGCGGGTGCGGGTCGTGGTCGGCACGAAGACCGCCGCGTCGCCGAGTTCCGTGAGCAGCCCGGCCGCCGTCTCCGTCAGGTACGACAGCGGCCTGCTCTCGTGCACCTCCACGCACAGCAGCCGCGGGGCCCGCGCGTCGGGCATAGTCAGCGCCAGGGCCCCCGCGGAGTAGATGAGCGTACGGTCGAGGTCGCTCGCCACCAGCACCGGCATCAGACCGTCACCGCCTTGCCGTCGGCGCCGGTCGCCCCGCGCGTGAACTTCGGGTGGATCAGGCCCACGCAGGTGTAGGGCAGTTCACCGACCTCCTCGACGGGCACCCCGCGCTGCTCGGCCAGCAGGCGGACGTGGTCGAGGTCGGCACCCGCGCCGGCCCGGGCGAGGATCTTCCACGGCACCCGGCGCAGCAGCACCCGAGTGGTCTCGCCGACACCGGGCTTGACCAGGTTCACGTCGTGGATGCCGTACTCCTCGCTGATCCGCTCGACGGCCGCCCAGCCCTCCCAGGTCGGGGTGCGGTCGGCGGCCAGCAGTTCCTTGACGGCCGCGTCCACCGTGTCCACGACCTCGCCGAAGCGCGCGGCGATCGCGTCGAGGAAGTCCACCGACACGTCCGTACCGGCGAGTTCGCGGTAGAACTTCGCGCCGTGGAAGTCGTGCGGGCCCACCAGGTCCGCGCGCAGCACGGTCCGCGAGATGAGCCCCGACACGGTCGAGTTGAGGCACGCGGAGGGGATGAGGAAGTCCTCCCGGGTGCCGTACGTCCGCACGCACGAGCCCGGGTCGGCCAGGACCGCGATCTCCGGGTCGAAGCCCGAGACGCCCTCGGCCTCCTCGAACTCCCGCAGGGCGTCGGCGAGTTCCCGGGTGATGGCGCCCTTGCCGGTCCAGCCGTCGACGAAGACCACGTCGGACGGGTCGTGGTGGGCGGCCAGCCAGCGCAGCGCGTTGACGTCGATGCCCCGGCCGCGCACGATCGACACGGCGTAGTGCGGCAGGTCGAGGCCGTGCCGGTACTGGGCCCAGCGGCGCATCAGCACGCCGACCGGTGTGCCCGCGCGGGCGAGCGAGACCAGCACCGGGCGCGGCGAGCGCTCCGCGATCACGGTCTCGGTGACCACGCCGACGGCGTGGGCGATGCGGTCGGCCGAGATGCCGAGGGCCGTGTGGAACAGCTCCTGGTACTGCTCGCTCGGCTGGTACTCCACCGGCAGCGACTCGGCGTAGTGCGCGCCGCCGCTCTGGATGGCCTCCTCGCGCTCCTCGGTCGGCGCCTCCAGCGTCACGTCCGAGAGGTCCTGGAGCAGCCAGCCGACCTCCTCCGGCGCGTACGAGGAGAAGGCGGGGCCGCGGAGGGGCTCGGGCAGCATGGCGGGTCTCTCTTCCGGCAAGGCGGCTGCGTACAGCGGTTCGGGGACGTACGAGGGCACGACCGCGAGCAGGACGTGCGGGGCGTGCTCGGCGAGCCGGGCCAGGAGGCCGTCGGGGGCGTGCAGCGCGGCCGTGTCGGCGACCGAGTCCACGACCGCCACGACCGCGTCGAAACCGGCTCCGGCGACGTTGTAGGCGTAGCGCTCGCCGGGGCCGTCGGCCGGGTCGTCGTGGGCGGGGAAGACCAGCCGGCTGCGTATCGCGTAGCCGGGGTCGTCGACGGCGAGGACCGGCGAGCGGGTGGTGGTGGAGTAGCGCACCTCGGCGGCCACGACCTGTTCGAGCTCGCGGGCCAGCCGCAGCGGTGCGTACATCAGCTCCTCGAAGCCGAGGACGAGGACGCGCCGGGCGTCGTCGGGTATCGCCTCGGCGAGCCGGGCCGCCATGGCGGGCAGCGCGGACTCCAGGCGCATGCGGTGCCGGGCCGTGAAGCCGTGCCGGCCGCCGTCGGGCAGACCGCGCGGCCAGCACAGCTCGACGCGTTCGACACGGCCCTGCGGGCGCTGGGCGGGGAGGGCGGCGGACTCGTACCGCGCGACCAGTTCCTGGCCCTTCTCCAGCACGCCCTCCGGCAGCCGGACGGTCCCGGAGGCGGCCGCCACCAGGTCCACCCGGGCGCCGAGCTCCCGCGCGAGTTCCGCCAGGCGGCCCGCGTCGGCCGCCGAGCGCATGTCGACGAGCGCGACGACGACGTACCGCTCGCGCGGATAACGCTCGTGCAGGTCCCTGATGGTGTTGAGGATCGTGTTGCCGGTGGAGAACTCGTCGTCGACGAGCACCAGCGGGCCGCCGCCGACCAGCAGGGCCGGGTCCTCGGGCAGCAGCAGGTGGGAGGTGGCGTGCGAGTGGGACTCCTCGAAGCCGCCCGCGGTGGCTACGCCGGCGACCGGGCGGCGGGTGGAGTGCAGACAGGGAGCGGCGCCCAGTCCGTCGGCGACGGAGTGGCCGAGGCCGGTGGCGGTCTCCGCGTAGCCGAGGACGATCGCCTCGGCCGCCTCCTCGGCGCCGAGCAGGTCGCGTACCCGGCGGCCGAGGGCGTAGCCGTAGCCGTAGACCACGGACGGCGACTGCGGCACGTGCTTGCCCAGCACGTTCGACACGAGCAGATGGGCCCGCTTGGGGTTGCGGCGCAGCGCCAGCCCCACCAGGTCGGTCAGTTTGCCGTCGCCCACGAGTTCGATCCCGAGCCGCTGCGCGACCCAGGCACCGGACCAGACCCCGTCGTTCACTGCCTTGTTCATACGTCCCTTGTGTGTAGCCGGATCTAGCCGGTTCCCTCGGGAGCGGCCGGTTCGGCCGGCTCCCCTGAGCGCGGCCGCTGCGGCCGGTACGGCGGTTCAGCCCGGGATGCCGGCGGCCAGCAGGTCGACGAAGCTGACGTCCTCGTGCGCGACGCCGAAGACCTGCGCGCGCAGCATGGTCCGCTCGGCCCAGGCGCGGTGCGGCTTCACCTCGTTCATCTTGTTCGTGTACGCCGACCTCAGAACTCCCCCGCCGCCGCGCTCGGGCCGCAGGATGTCCGCCGCGTCGCTGAACTCCTCGTGGCTGACGACGGACAGCGCGTGCACGGCCGGCACGTGGGAGGGGTGGATGCAGGTCTTGCCGAGCAGGCCGTTGGCATGGTCCAGGGAGATCTCCCGCAGCAGTCCGTCCATGGCGTGCTCTATCAGTATCTCGCGCAGCTCGACGACCTGTCCTTCCATGAAGGGGCTGTGCCGCAGCATCGGCTTGAACATGCGCTCGGGGACACGGAAGTACTCCCACACCGGGCCGGTCACCGTGAAGCCGGTGCCGTCGGCGCGGCCCAGCATGTTCACCACGTCGGAGATCACGGAGGCGACGATCTGGACGTCGTACGCCGTCATGTCGGGGGCCCGGCGCAGGCCGTAGGAGGAGCAGAAGTCGGTCACGCCGAGACGCAGCGCGAGCACCCGGTCGCGGTACTTGTCGACCGCGCGGGCGATGCCTTCCAGGGTCTCGACCCGCGACTCGCGGTACAGCAGCTCGGGCGACTCCAGCACCGGCATCGCGAACAGGCGCCGGCCGCTCGCCGTCTCCGCGGTGGAGAGGGCCTCCAGGAACGGCATGCCGCGTTCCTCGGTGAACTTCGGCATGACGAAGCCGGACAGCCGCCGGACGGTGGGGCCGAGCCGGCGGACCAGGTCGGGGATCTGCTCGGGGGTGCGGACCCGGATGAACAGCAGCGGGAGACCGGTGCCGGCGCGGGCGTCCAGGTCGGCGAACTGGCGGACCAGGTTCTCCTCGCCGTGCTCGACGTCCGCGTCGTCGATCGAGTCCTCCAGGCACAGCACCATCGAGACCACGCCGCGACCGGCCTGCTTGACGATGTCGTCGGCGAGCTGGGGCCGGGTGGCCGGGCTGTAGAGGGTGGCGCCGAGCGCCGCGGAGAGCAGCCGGGCCGGGGAGTCCGCGGTGAACTCGCACGGCTCCTGGTGGAAGAGGCGCTGCCGTACCTCAGGGGCGATGTGCCCGAAATGACGCATTGAGCTCCCCCGTGGTGACGGAACGTGGCGAATAAGCCGGTGGCGTGTGTCTATGGGTGGCCGGTAATAGTACGTAAGGATCCATGTCAGAGGTTCCCGCCGGGCATGAAGTTCAGGTAACGCAGGCAAACACAGTGGGTCACCGTGTCCGGGTTCGCCCCCGCATTGTCGTGATCAGGACCGAGAGGGCAGGATGACCGTATGACGCACGCGATGCTGAAGGGGTCGAACGTCCCGGTCGAGGCCACGACGGTGCGCGCCGTGCTGCGCTGGACGACCGGGCAGGGGGTCCCGGACGTCGACGCCTCCGCGCTGCTCCTCGGCCTCGACGGCCGGGTGCGCTCCGACGAGGACTTCGTTTTCTACAACCAGCCCCGGCACCCCTCCGGGAAGGTCTGGCGGCTCGGCAAGAAGCGGGTCGCCGAGGGCCTCACCGATACGATCCAGACAGATCTCGTCGGTGTCGAGCCCGGGGTCGGCCAGATTCTGCTGGTCGCTTCGGCGGACGGCGTCACGTTCGATCGCGTACGGTCGCTGCGCATCCTGCTGTACGACGCCTCGGTCACCGAGAGCGAACCGCTGGCGTACTTCGACATCAAGCCGGAGACGGGCGAGGAGACCGCGCTGATCTGCGGCGAGCTCTACCGGCGCGGGGACGGCTGGAAGTTCCGGGCGCTCGGCGAGGGCTACTCGAACGGGCTGAAGGGTCTCGCGACCGACTTCGGCATCTCGGTGGACGAGGCGGAGGCGGCGCAGGAGGCGCAGGCCGCCCAGCCCCCGCCGCCCACCACGGCCCAGCCGCTGCCCCCCGAGCGGCAGCCGAACGCCGTGCCCGCCCAGCCCGCGTACGGCTATCCGCAGCCGCCGGTGGCGACCCAGCCCGCCTACGGGTACCCGCAGCCGGCCGGCCAGCCCGCGTACGGCTATCCGCAGCCGGTGCCCGCGGCCCCGGCCTCGGAGTTCCGGCTGCCGCCGCAGGGCCCGCAGTTCGTCGGCCGCTGACCACCGCCCCGGAGCCGACGGGTCGGGGGCGTCAGCCCTCGACCTTCGTCTTGTAGCCCCGGCCCCACTGCAGCCCCCACCCGTACAGCCGGTCGAGTTCCGCTTGGAAGCCGTACACGAACTTCACCTCACGGCGGACGATGAGCTCGTCCTTGACGTTCTCTATCATCACGACCGCGCAGGAACGGGCCTGGGGATGGCGTTCGTCCAGGCCTATCTCGATGCGCGGGCCGTTGCTCGGGTACAGGGTGACGATGGCATGGGTGCGGTCGAAGGCGGGCGTCTGGTCGTAGATGTACACGAACACCAGGAGGCGTTTGATGTCGTCCCGGTGGTCGAGGTTGACGTAGACCGTCTCGCCGGACGCCGAGCCGAAGCGGTCGTCACCGCTGAGTTTCACGTACGGCGGCGCGTTGACGTCGCCGAGATAGCCGCCGAGCGGCTGGACGACGCCCTTGGTGCCGTCCTTGAGCTCGTAGAGGCAGCCCAGGTCGAGGTCGACGTTGACCATGCTCTGGCTGTGGCCGATGACCTCCGGGGGCCTGAGCGCCTTGAAGGGGTGCCGCAGCAGGCTCTCGCGCTGGGTGCCGCCGATGTCGGAGGTCCGCATCCGCCAGGTCAGGTTGATGCGCAGGTTGCCGGTGGCCGCGCCCTGTTTGGTGAGGGAGACCTGGTGGTGCCGTTTGGTCAGCTCGATGGCGTTGCTCGCCGCGCTGCCCGAGTCGAAGTCGAGCTCCCGCCCGCGCCACAGCCCGTCGAAGAGCCCCATACCCGCCCCACCCCCACCTTCACGCGCACTGGACAGACCGGCGGGACGGCCGGAGGACTCGTCCTCGTCGGCCGCCCCGCACAGAGCGTTCCTCGCTCAGCTGGTGATCACACCCCGGACGAGACTTCAGCCTTCTCGTCCGAGCCCGCTTTTCCCTCGGCCGCCGCCAGTGCCCGGTTGCGGCGCACGGAGGACCAGAAGGACCAGCCGATCAGGACGACGCCGACGAGACCGGTGATGACCTCGTTGATCTGGTACTGGATGGTGATCATGAGGATCACGGCGAGCGCGCCGATCGCGTAGTGGGCGCCGTGCTCCAGGTAGACGTAGTCGTCGAGGGTGCCCTGGCGGACCAGGTAGACCGTGAGCGACCGGACGTACATCGCGCCGATACCGAGGCCGAGAGCCATCAGGACGATGTCGTTGGTGATGGCGAAGGCGCCGATCACGCCGTCGAAGGAGAAGGACGCGTCCAGGACCTCGAGGTAGAGGAACATGAAGAACGCGGCCTGGCCCGCGAGGACGATGGGCGGCTTCTTCTTGCCGGTCCGCTCGGCTTCCTCCTCCGCCTCGTGCTCACGCTCCTCCTCCTCTTCGAGTTTGTCCTCGAAGTAGCCGGAGAGTCCGCCGACGACCATGTAGGTGATCAGGCCGGCGATACCGGCGATCAGTACCGTCTGGGCCTTGTCGACATGCGCGCCGCCGTGCTGGTGGGCGTGGGTCGCGAAGGTGAAGGCGGTGACCAGCAGGACGACCAGCGCGATGCAGACCGACAGCATGTCGACCTTGCCGAGCTTGGCCAGCGGCCGCTCGATCCAGCGCAGCCACTGGATGTCACGGTCCTCGAAGATGAAGTCGAGGAAGATCATGAGAAGGAACATCCCGCCGAAGGCGGCGATCGCCGGGTGGGCGTCGGTGACCAGTTCCTGGTAGCGGTCCTTGTTGTTGAGCGCGAGGTCGACGGCGTCGATGGGGCCGATCTTGGCGCTGATCGCGACGATGACGACGGGGAAGACCAGTCGCATGCCGAAGACGGCGATGAGCACACCGACCGTGAGGAAGATCTTCTGCCAGAAGGCACTCATCTTCTTCAGGATCCCGGCGTTGACCACCGCGTTGTCGAACGACAGCGAGATCTCGAGAACGGAGAGGATCGCGACGATGCCGAAGGCCTCCCACCCCCCGTAGAAGACCGCTGCGACCAAGCCGAGCGCGGTGACCGCGAACGACCAGCCGAAGGTTTTCAGAAGCACTGGCTACCCAATCCTGTGTGTACGGGGCTCCCCCGCGCCGCACTCGGCTTTACGAAGTATTGACCCCGAAGTCTAGAGGCACGGCGCTCCGGGCGACATGGGCGGGCCCACGTGCCCGGAGAGCCGCAGGTCCAGAGCCTCATTCCCTGGTCACGGCCCGCACGGGGTACTACGAGACGTTGACGCCGAAGTCCATGGCGATGCCCCGCAGACCCGACGCGTACCCCTGGCCCACGGCTCGGAACTTCCACTCGCCCTGGTACCGGTACAGCTCGCCGAAGATCATCGCGGTCTCCGTGGACGCGTCCTCACTGAGGTCGTAGCGGGCGAGTTCCTGACCGTCCGCCTGGTTGACGACGCGGATGAAGGCGTTGCTGACCTGGCCGAAGGTCTGGCCGCGATCGTCGGCCAGGTGGATGGAGACGGGAAAGACGATCTTGTCGCAGTGGGCCGGCACCTTGGAGAGATCCACGAGGATCGACTCGTCGTCGCCGTCGCCCTCACCCGTCAGGTTGTCGCCGGTGTGCTCCACCGAGCCGTCCGGGCTCTTGAGCTGGTTGTAGAACACGAACCACTCGTCGCCCAGTACCCGTCCGTCCCGGCACAGGAGCGCGCTGGCGTCGAGGTCGAAGGGGGCTCCGGTGGTGGAGCGTGCGTCCCAGCCGAGCCCGACCATCACCTGCGTGAGGTTCGGCGCGGCCTTGGACAGGGAGACGTTGCCTCCCTTGGCGAGCGTGACGCCCATGATGCTGGTCCTCCCCTAGGTCGTGCTTCTTCGGTTGTCCTGCACGTCCGGCGCCGCCCGTAAACGGTGCGGCGCCGGTTCGAGACGTCACTCCTCGAAACTCCTCGGAGCTCCCCCGTACCCCGGAGCCCCTCGGACCACGCTCACGGCTCAGACGTTGACGCCGAAGTCCTGCGCGATGCCGCGCAGGCCCGAGGCGTAGCCCTGGCCGATGGCGCGGAACTTCCACTCCGCGCCGTTGCGGTACAGCTCGCCGAAGACCATGGCGGTCTCCGTCGAGGCGTCCTCGGACAGGTCGTACCGGGCGATCTCGGCGCCGCCGGCCTGGTTCACCACGCGGATGAACGCGTTGCGCACCTGCCCGAAGGACTGCTGGCGGTTCTCCGCGTCGTAGATCGAGACCGGGAAGACGATCTTGTCGACGTCGGCCGGGACGCCGGCGAGGTTGACCTTGACCTGCTCGTCGTCGCCCTCGCCCTCACCGGTGAGGTTGTCGCCGGTGTGCTCGACCGAACCGTCCGGGCTCTTCAGATTGTTGAAGAAGACGAAGTTCGCGTCGTTGCCCACCTTGCCCGAGGTGTTCAGCAGCAGCGCGCTTGCGTCCAGGTCGAAGTCGGTGCCGGTGGTGGAGCGAGCGTCCCACCCCAGACCGACGATGACCGCGGTGAGGCCCGGGGCCTCCTTGGTCAGCGAAACGTTGCCGCCCTTGCTGAGGCTGACTCCCACGAGTCCTCCATTGGTGTCCGGGGGCGGGGAGCCCCATCGTGCTCTGGCATCGGATCAACGAGTCGATCCTAGTAACGGGTTCCCGCGCACCGCAGGCCCTGGAACCGAACAATCACAGGGTGTCGAGCGCCTTGACGTACTCGTTCAGGTCGCGCGCGTCCGGCAGGCCGTTGACGACGGTCCAGCGGACGACGCCCGTCTTGTCGATGACGAAGGTGCCGCGCACCGCGCAGCCCTTGTCCTCGGCGAAGACCCCGTAGGCGCGCGAGACCTCGCCGTGCGGCCAGAAGTCGGAGAGCAGCGGGTACTCCAGGCCCTCCTGCTCGGCGAAGACGCGCAGGGTGTGGATGGAGTCGTTGGAGACCGCGAGCAGCTCGGTGCCGCGGTCCGAGAACTGCGGCAGGTTGTCACGCAGCTCGCACAGCTCACCGGTGCAGACACCGGTGAAGGCGAAGGGGTAGAAGAGCAGGACCACGTTCTTCTCGCCGCGGAAGTCGGAGAGCCGCACGGTCGCGCCGTGGTTGTCCTTGAGCTCGAAGTCGGGGGCCTGGTCGCCGACCTGGATCGCCATCGTCGTGCTTCCCTTCCGGTGGGCTGCTCGGGTGAGAGCGCCGCGAACACCGGCGGCGCGAGGACCACCCTACGCAGTACGCACGACGGAGATACGGACGGGCTGACCTTGACCGTCAGCCCGTCCGGGGGGTGGGACCGTGGGCTTACTTCTTGTTGGTCTTGGCCGCCTTCGGGGTCAGCAGCCGGCTGCCGATCCAGTCCTTGCCCACGCTGACGCTCTTGGAGGCCGACAGCCCCGCCGTCGTCGCGGCTTCCGAGATGTCGCTCGGCTCCACGTAGCCATCACGTCCGGTCTTCGGCGTGAGAAGCAGGATCGCACCGCCCTCTTCGATGTACGTGGTGGCATCCACCAGGACATCGGTCAGGTCGCCGTCCTCGTCGCGGAACCACAGCACCACGGCATCGGCTACGTCGTCGTAGTCCTCGTCCACCAGGTCGCTGCCGACTACTTCTTCAATGGCCTCGCGGAGTTCCTGGTCTACGTCGTCGTCGTAGCCGATCTCCTGGACCACCTGCTCGGGCTGGAACCCCAGCCTGACGGCAGGGTTCGTCCGCTCCTCCGCGTGGTCCGCGGTCGCGCTCACGGGTTGCCTCCTGATCATGTCTTGGTGAATATCTCAGCCACGCGCGTGCGCGAAGCATTGGCCGTAGTCCACACGGGCGGGACGGATCGCGCAAGTACCCGGCGGTTCAGACCGCCGAAACGGTGACGATCCGGGCCGTGTCGCCCCAACTCCAGGCACGCCGTCGCGGCCGGGAGTGACCCACACCACACCCTTGTGCCCCCTTTGCCCGTTTGGGAATCCGGAAGAGCTGACGCAGATCCGGGTTACCTCTGAGTAGAGATGACGATTGCCGCCCCGAGGTACACGATGGGGAACGGTGCAGGACTACCGAGAACCCGGGAAAGAACAGCAAAAACAGCCCTCTGACAAGTAAGGAACAGCGTGGCTTCCGGATCCGATCGAAACCCGATCATCATTGGCGGCCTTCCGAGTCAGGTTCCTGACTTCGATCCCGAAGAAACCCAGGAGTGGCTCGACTCCCTGGACGCGGCCATCGACGAGCGCGGCCGGGAGCGTGCCCGGTACCTCATGCTCCGGCTGATCGAGCGGGCCCGCGAGAAGCGCGTGGCCGTGCCGGAGATGCGCAGCACGGACTACGTCAACACCATCCCGACCAGGGCCGAGCCCTTCTTCCCGGGCAACGAGGAGATCGAGCGCCGGATCCTCAACGCGACCCGCTGGAACGCGGCCGTGATGGTCTCCCGCGCCCAGCGGCCCGGCATCGGCGTCGGCGGCCACATCGCCACCTTCGCCTCCTCCGCCTCGCTGTACGACGTGGGCTTCAACCACTTCTTCCGCGGCAAGGACGAGGGCGACGGCGGCGACCAGGTCTTCTTCCAGGGTCACGCCTCCCCGGGCATCTACGCGCGCGCCTACCTGCTGGACCGCCTCAGCGACCAGCACCTGGACGGATTCCGCCAGGAGAAGTCCAAGACCCCGTACGGACTGTCCTCGTATCCGCACCCGCGGCTGATGCCCGGGTTCTGGGAGTTCCCGACCGTGTCGATGGGCCTCGGCCCGATCGGCGCGATCTACCAGGCCCGGATGAACCGCTACATGCACGCGCGCGGCATCGCCGACACCTCCCGGTCGCACGTGTGGGCGTTCCTCGGCGACGGCGAGATGGACGAGCCGGAGTCGCTGGGCCAGCTGAGCATCGCCGCGCGCGAGGGCTTGGACAACCTGACCTTCGTCGTCAACTGCAACCTCCAGCGGCTCGACGGGCCGGTGCGCGGCAACGGCAAGATCATCCAGGAGCTGGAGTCGGTCTTCCGGGGCGCCGGCTGGAACGTGATCAAGCTGATCTGGGACCGGACGTGGGACCCGCTGCTCGCCCAGGACCGCGACGGCATCCTCGTCAACAAGATGAACACGACCCCGGACGGCCAGTTCCAGACGTACGCCACCGAGTCCGGCGGGTACATCCGCGACCACTTCTTCGGCGACGACCACCGGCTGCGCTCGATGGTCCAGAACATGACCGACGACCAGATCCTGCACCTGGGCCGCGGCGGCCACGACCACCGCAAGATCTACGCCGCCTTCAAGGCCGCCGTCGAGCACAGCGGCCAGCCCACGGTCATCCTGGCCAAGACCATCAAGGGCTGGACGCTGGGCCCGAACTTCGAGGGCCGCAACGCCACGCACCAGATGAAGAAACTGACGGTCGCCGACCTCAAGGGCTTCCGGGACCGGCTGCACCTGCCGATCTCCGACCAGGAGCTGGAGTCCGGCGCGCCGCCGTACTACCACCCGGGCCGCGACTCCGAGGAACTCCAGTACATGCACGACCGGCGCAAGGGGCTCGGCGGGTACGTCCCGACGCGCGTCGTGCGCTCCCAGCCGCTGGCCCTGCCGGACGACAAGACGTACGCGACCGTGAAGAAGGGCTCCGGGCAGCAGTCGATCGCCACGACCATGGCGTTCGTCCGGTTGCTGAAGGACCTCATGCGGGACAAGGAGATCGGCAGGCGGTTCGTGCTGATCGCGCCGGACGAGTACCGCACGTTCGGCATGGACTCGTTCTTCCCGAGCGCGAAGATCTACAACCCGCTGGGGCAGCAGTACGAGTCCGTGGACCGCGACCTGCTGCTGGCCTACAAGGAGTCGCCCACCGGGCAGATGCTGCACGACGGCATCTCCGAGGCGGGCTGCACGGCCTCGCTGATCGCGGCCGGCTCGGCCTACGCCACGCACGGCGAGCCGCTCATCCCGGTCTACGTCTTCTACTCGATGTTCGGTTTCCAGCGCACCGGTGACCAGTTCTGGCAGATGGCCGACCAGCTCGCGCGCGGTTTCGTCCTGGGTGCGACCGCCGGACGGACGACCCTGACCGGCGAGGGCCTTCAGCACGCGGACGGCCACTCCCAGCTGCTCGCCTCGACGAACCCCGGCTGTGTCGCCTACGACCCGGCGTACGGGTACGAGATCGCGCACATCGTGCAGGACGGCCTGCGCCGGATGTACGGCCCGGACAGCGAGGACGTCTTCTACTACCTCACCGTCTACAACGAGCCGATCCAGCACCCGGCCGAACCCGCGGACGTCGACGTGGAGGGCATCCTCAAGGGCCTCCACCGCATCGCCGCCGGCTCGGCGGGCACGGTCCCGGCGCAGATCATCGCGTCGGGCGTGGCCGTGCCGTGGGCCGTCGAGGCGCAGCGGATCCTGGCCGAGGAGTGGAACGTACGCGCCGACGTGTGGTCGGCGACCTCCTGGAACGAGCTGCGGCGCGAGGCGGTGGACGTCGAGCGGCACAACCTGCTGCACCCGGAGGAGGAGCAGCGGGTGCCGTACGTGACGCAGCGGCTGAGCGGGGCCGAGGGTCCGGTCGTGGCGGTCTCCGACTGGATGCGTTCGGTTCCGGACCAGATCGCCCGGTGGGTGCCGGGGACGTACCAGTCGCTGGGCGCCGACGGGTTCGGGTTCGCCGACACGCGCGGCGCGGCACGCCGGTTCTTCCACATCGACGCGCAGTCGATCGTGGTCGCGGTGCTGACCGAGCTGGCGCGCGAGGGCAAGGTCGACCGGTCGGTGCTGAAGCAGGCCATCGACCGGTACCAGCTGCTCGACGTCGCGGCGGCGCATCCGGGCGCGGCCGGCGGCGACGCGTGACACCACGCGCCTGACCAGGTGGAGGGCGGCGGGACCTGTCGGTCCCGCCGCCCTCCACGCGTTCCCTACGATGCGGTCATGCAGGAACAATCGGCGCAAGCCCGCTGGGAACAGCTCACCCAGCGGCCACTGCTGGCGCTCGCCGTGGTGTTCACCGTCGCCTATGCCGTGCCGATCGTGGACAGTTCGGCCGGGCACTCGCTGACGGCCGCGTGCACGGTGACCGAATGGGTGGTGTGGGGGTCGTTCGCCGCCGACTACCTGGTGCGGTTCGCGATGGCCCCGCGTCGCCGGGAGTTCGTCCGCTCGCACTGGCTGGACCTGTTCGCGGTGGTGCTGCCGATCCTCCAGCCGCTACGGCTGTTGCGTCTGGTGGCGACACTGATGCTGGTGGGGCGGCGGGCACGGATGGCCTCGCAGATCCGGCTGACGACGTATGTCGGCGGGGCGGTCGTCGGGCTGCTGATGTTCGGGTCGCTGGCCGTGCTGTCGGTGGAGCGGGACTCACCGAACGGGAACATCCGCACGCTGGGTGACGCCGTGTGGTGGTCCTTCACGACGATGACGACCGTCGGGTACGGGGACCACGCGCCGACCACCGGCATGGGACGGGTGCTGGCCGTGGGGCTGATGCTGTCGGGCATCGCCCTGCTGGGTGTCGTGACCGCGAACATCGCCGCGTGGTTCATCGCGCGGTTCGAGAAGGACGACGTGGAGGAGCGCCGGCAGACGGAGGCGATCGAGCGGCTGACGGAGGAGGTCAGGGCTCTGCGCGAGGAGGTCGCGACGCTGTCGCGTACGGGGGCCGCGCGTCAGCCCCTGGTGGGGGAACAGCCGCACTGACCCGCCGGCCCGGCGCCGCACCGGGGGCGGGCGGGCGCGCTCACCCCGCGCTCGCGGGATGCCGTCGCGCCCGCCCGTGCCGCCCGGCGGCACGCCTGCCCGCGTCCGTGCCCCTACGGCTGCACGGCTGCACGAGCGGCATGAACTGCATGAGCTACGCCAGCCACAGGATCGCCAGGAGCGTGTCTATCGCGCCCAGTACGACGGCGATCAGGGCCGGGACCGAGCGGGTGCCCGCCCAGGTGCGGCCCATGGCGAGCCAGCCGCAGACGATCGCCGCGGGGCCGAGGACGATCCCCAGCACGAAGAATCCGGCGACCGCGCAGATGACTCCGATGATTCCGAGCGTCGCGCGATCCGGCCCGGTCCGTGACCTCATCCGGCCACGTGAGCGGGGGTACCCGCGTGTTCCCTGTCCGAAGCCCGCCATCATCAACTCCCAGAACCCCGGGAAGAGTTGGATGTGCATCGGGGTTCATAGGTGCGGGTACCCCCGATATGGGCCTCAAGTCATCGGGTCCCTCGGGCCCCCGCCCGTCGGACGCTCCGGCCCGCTCATCGGGCCCTGGGGACCCGGCTCTTCGGCCCACGGGCCTGGGCGCGCTGCCCCCCTCCGGTAGCGCGCCGCGGCCCGGGCCGCCCTCCCCGCCGTACGGAACGTGCCGGTGGAACATTCCGTACCGGAGGGCTTGACCCACTGTGACCTGCGGCGCGTACCGGAGAACAGGAATCTTTAGCTCTGTCACCCTGATAGGGGAATTTTCTGTGAAACCCCGTCAGAATGACGTCAGATGTGGGCCGCTCCCGCGCCCGCCTCCGCGTTCTCGCCCCGCTTGGTGAGGAAGGCGACGAAGACCGCCACCACCGCCACGACGGCGGCGACGAGCGACGCCAGGCTCATGCCGGAGATGAAGGTGTCGTGCGCGACATCCGTGATCTTCGCGACGATCGCCTCCGGAGTGCCCTTGGCCACCGGTGCCACGCCCACCTGGACCGCCTCGGAGGCCTGGTCGAGCTGGGCGGGGGTGAGCGGCGGCAGGCCCGCGGCCTTCCAGTTGCCGGGGAGGTCACTGTCCACCTTGGACGCCATCACCGCGCCGAGCACGGCGGTGCCGAGGCTGCCGCCGATCTGCATCGCCGCCTGCTGGAGACCGCCGGCCACACCGGAGAGCTCCATCGGGGCGTTGCCGACGATGACCTCCGTGGCACCGACCATGACCGGCGCGAGGCCGAGGCCCAGCAGGGCGAACCAGAGCGACATGATGCCGCTGCCGGTGTCCGTCTCCAGCGTGGACATGCCGTACATGGCGATCGCGACGGACGCCATGCCGCCGGCCAGCGGGATGCGCGGGCCGAGCTTGGTGATCAGCAGGCCGGCCAGCGGCGAACCGACGATCATCATGCCGGTGAGCGGCAGCAGGTGCAGACCGGCGTCGATCGGGCTCATGCCGTGGACGTTCTGGAGGTAGAACGTCACGAAGAACAGGCCGCCCATGAAGGCGATGGCCATCAGGACCATCAGGATCACGCCCGCCGACAGCGCCACCGAGCGGAACAGCCCCAGCGGGATGAGCGGCTCCTTGACCCTCGTCTCCCAGTAGGCGAACGCCGCGAAGAGGGCGAGGGACCCGACCACGAAGGCCCAGGTCTGCCCGGCGCCCCAGCCCCACGCCGGAGCCTTGATCAGCGCCCAGACCAGGCAGAACATCGCACCGGAGAGCAGCGCGATGCCCAGGACGTCGAAGGAGCGCGGGGCGTTCTCGGCCCGGTGGTCGAGCAGGATCAGGCCGCCCAGCACCAGGGCCAGGACGCCGACCGGCACGTTGATGAAGAACACCGACTGCCAGTTCACGTGCTCGACGAGCACACCGCCGAGGATCGGGCCGCCCGCGGTGGAGGCACCGATGACCATGCCCCAGATGCCGATGGCCATGTTGAGCTTCTCGGCCGGGAACGTGGCCCGCAGCAGGCCGAGCGCGGCCGGCATCAGCAGCGCGCCGAACAGCCCCTGGAAGACGCGGAAGGTGACGACGAACGCGATGCTGTCGGACAGGCCGATCGCGCCCGAGGCGGCGGCGAAGCCGACCACGCCGATGAGGAAGGTCTGGCGGTGGCCGAAGCGGTCACCGAGCTTGCCCGCGGTGATCAGGGAGACCGCGAGGGCGAGGAAGTAGCCGTTGGTGATCCACTGGACCTGGGCGAAGGTGGCGCCGAGGTCCTTCTGGATCGCCGGGTTGGCGATGGCCACGATGGTGCCGTCGAGGGCCACCATCATGACGCCGACGGCGACGGTTATGAGCGTGAACCACGGGTGCCCGCGCAGTCCGGAGGCCGCCGGAGCCGGTCCGGGCGGGGTGGCGGCGGGCGCCTTGTCCCCCGGCCCCGTCGTGTCGATGGTGGTCTGACTAGTCATGCGGCCAAAGTTAGTGACAGCCGCTGACAATTGACAAACGAGTTCACAAGTCGGTAACTGTCACGCCTCGTACCGAACAGATGGGAGAGACCCGATGGACACGGCGTCACAGCCGGGACTGCGCGAGCGCAAGAAGCGGCGTACCCGGGACGCGCTGCTGCTGGCGGCTCTCGAACTGTTCACCACGCGCGGGTACGAGCGGACCACCGTCGACGACATCACCGAGGCCGTCGAGGTCTCGCAGCGCACCTTCTTCCGCTACTTCGCCGGCAAGGAGGAGGCCGCGTTCGCCGTCCAGGAGATGGCGGAGGCGCACTTCGTCGCGTCGGTGGGCGCGCGGCCGCCGCACGAGGCCCCGATGGAGGCCATGCGCAAGGCCGTGCTGGACGGCTGGGACCGGCTCAGCGAGGCGATCGCGGCCGTCGTCCCGGTCGAGCTGTACGTACGGATGTACCGGACGATCGAGTCGACGCCCGCGCTGCTCGCCGCCCATCTGCGCCGCTCGGCGGAGACGGAGGAGAAGATCGCGCGCGTGCTCGCCGAGCGCGAGGGCCTCGACCTGGAGACCGATCCGCGCCCGCGCCTCGCGGTGGCCGTGTTCGGCGCGGTGATCCGGGTGACGGAACGGCAGTGGAGCACGGGCGAGGACTTCAGCCCGGCGGCCATCCGGGAGCTGACCGCCCGCTACCTCGATCAGGTGGGGCCCGCGCTCACCGGCCACTGGCGCACCCCCTGACGTCATCGTCTGAGGTCAACGTCACGCGGGCCGAAACGTGATCCCGATCACTCGGTTACCGCGAGACCCTCCCGTTCTCCTAGTGTGTCCTCCCAGTGACTTCCTTCGACTCCTCCCCGCAGCTCAACGTCTGGCGCGCACTGCTCGCACTGGCCGTCGTGTTCGTGATGCTGGCGACCACCGGCTGGACGGCACTGCGTCAGCACGAGGAGACGTCGGCGCTCCAGGTCTCACTGACGGCTTGGGAGCGCGGCAGCGTCGCCGGCCACCGGCTCCCGGACCCGCACGCGGCCCCGGCCCGCCTCTCCCGGTTCTTCGCCTCGCTCACCGCGCAGGAGCGCAACCGGCTCGCGACCCGCTACCCGCTCGCGGTCGGCAACATGAACGGCGCCCCGGTCAAGCTCCGCTACCGCGCCAACCGCGTCGCGCTCGGCCAGGCCCGCGCGGTCGAGAGCGAACGCATGCACGACAAGCGGCTGAGCCCGGCGGGGCAGCAGGAAGCCGGGCGCCGCATGCACCGCTTCGATTCGATGATGAGCGGTGGCCGGCAGATCCTCGCCTTCGACCCGGCGGGCTCCGGCCGGGTCGCCGAGGTGCTCGGCGACCTCACCGAGGCCGACCGGGTCTCGGTCGTCGTCCCCGGCGTCGACACCGACCTGCTCACCTTCCAGCGCACGAACCGCAAGTACACGGCGCCCGTCGGCATGGCCAAGGCCCTCTACGCCGCCGAGCGCGCGGCCGAGCCCTCGACCCGTACGGCCGTGATCGCCTGGGCCGACTACACGGCCCCCGCCGGACTCGGCATCGACTCGGCCACCGCGATGCGCGCCGAGGACGGCGCCGTCCGGCTCAACGCGCTGCTGCGCGCGCTGCCCGGCGGCGCGCCGGTCTCCGTGTTCTGCCACAGCTACGGCTCGGTGCTCTGCGGGATCGCCGCGCACGGCATGCCGCGCCGGGTGGTCGACATAGCCGTGGCCGCCAGCCCCGGCATGCGCGTGACGAACGCCGCCCACCTGGACACCTCCGCCCGGGTGTGGGCGATGCGCGACCCCGACGACTGGGTGCAGGACGTGCCGTACCTGGAGGTCGGGGGGTTCGGGCACGGCGCCGACCCGGTGTCCGCCGCGTTCGGCGCGCGGGTGCTGTCGGCGCGGGACGCGAAGGGCCACAGCGGCTATTTCGAGCCGGGCACGGACAGCCTGCGCAACCTGGCCGACATCGGCGCGGGCGCGTACCAGGCGGTCGAGTGCGCACACGAAGATGACGGGTGCCGGGCGGGTCTGCCCGGCGAGGCGGCGGCGGAACGCGCGTAGAAGCGCAGGAACTGCGGTCCGCCCGGGGAGGCGACGGAGGAGCGCGTGCCGCATACGATGAGCCGCATGGGTGATGTACTGGCCGGATTTCATGCCGCCTGGGAGTTCGAGTCCGACTCCGTGCTCATCCGCTACGAACGGGGCATTCGCACACCCAAGCTCTTTCAGGCGCTGGGTGAGAGGCGCGTCCCGCTCGCGGCGATCGAGGCGGTGACACTCACTCCCGGCAAGCGCGGCACGGTCGTTCTGCGCGCCGAGCCCAGGCCGGGCGCCGACCCGCTGATGGAGGCGGCCGCCGGTCAGCTCAAGGAGGGGGCCGACCCCTACCGCCTCGTCCTGCCGGCCGAGCGCGAGACGCTCGCCGAGTACTACGCAGACGAACTGCGCGCCCTGCTCACCGAGTCCGGCCCGGCCGAACGCCATCTGGTGCCCGCGCCCGAGGCGCCCCGGCAGTTCAAGGCGTACGACGCGAAGGCGTCCTTCGACGGCCGGACGGTGTCCTTCCGCTGGTTCTGGACGGGCGCGTCGTCGACGAAGTGGAAGGCCGGCGACCAGAGCTTCCCGGTCACCGCGCTCGCCGGGGTCGAGTGGCGCTCCCCCGAGGTCTTCGAGGGACATCTACGGCTGCTGCGGCGGGACGCGGCCCAGCCGCAGTCGGCGCCGGCCGACCAGGATCCGGCGGCGGTGGTGTTCGGGCTGGGCTACGGGCCGGTGCACGAGTCGCTGCCGTTCGCCGCGGCCGTGCTGGCCGCGGTGCGGGCCGGCGGGCCCGCGGGAGTGGTGCCCGTACCGGCCCCGCGCCGCGATCCCGCCGACATCGCCGAGCGGATCCGGCACCTCGGAGAGCTGCACCGGGCGGGACTGGTGACGGACGAGGAGTTCTCGGTGAAGAAGGCCGAACTCCTGGCGGAGTTGTAGCGGCCCGCCCGCCTCAGCCCGCCCGCCTCAGGCCGCCACCTCAGCCCGTGCCTCAGGCCCGTGCCTTCAGCCCGCGCGTTCCGCCTCGTAGACGCGCCCGGCGTCCGAATAGAAGGTGATCTTCCGGTCGAGCACGGCGAGGGTGTCGTGGAGCTCCGCGATCCTGGCCTGGACGTCCCGGCGGGTCGCCTCCAGCAGGTCACGCCGCTCTTCGTAGGTGTTCTCGCCCTCGCGCACCAGCTCCGCGTACCGGACCATGTCGGCGACCGGCATGCCGGTCAGCCGCAGCTTGCCGACCAGGTCGAGCCAGTCCAGGTCGCGGTTGCTGTAACGGCGCTGGCCGGTGTGCGAACGGTCGATGTGGGACATCAGGCCGATCCGCTCGTACCAGCGCAGGGTGTGCGCGGTGAGGCCGGTGATCGCGACGACCTCGCTGATCGTGTAGCTGTCCTGGCCGTCGGGGCGCGGATGCCGGCGGGGCGGTGCCGAGCAGATGTCTGCGGGGGTGGGGGCTTGCTCGGTGGCCGCGGGCGTGGTCTGCATCACCGTCATGCCCTCCACGCTATGGCCTTGGAGTGCACTCCAAGCAAGCGGAACCGGTGAGAAATCGGCAGGACGTGGCGTGATCGGGACGGTTAACGTGCGGCCCATGAGTCTCGTACGCCGTGCGGCACCCGAGGACGCGCCGGAAGTGCTGCGCCTTCGCCAGGTGATGATCGATTCGATGACGCCCTCGGACGGTCCGACCGAGTGGCACACGCGGTCCCTGCCGACGCTGCTGGCCAGGCTGTCCGAGCCCGACGGGGACTTCGCCGCGTTCGTCGTGGACCATCCGGAGCGGCCGGGGGCGCTGGCGGCGCTGGTGGTCGGGACGATCGAGTACCGGATCGGCCGGCCGGGCAACCCCGAGGGGATCGTCGGCTTCGTCTTCAGTGTGGCCACCGACCCGGACGCGCGTCGCCGCGGATACGCGCGGGCCTGCATGGACGGGCTGCTGGACTGGTTCCGCTCGCGCGGCGCGGCCCAGGTCCACCTCACCGCGTCGGCGCAGGCCGAGCCGCTGTACGCCGCCCTCGGCTTCCAGCCCAAGCCGGACCCCTTGATGGAGCTGAGACTGTGAGCCGCTTAGGCTCGGCGTCATGTCCTTGAAGAGCTTGGCGTTGATCGAGAACTGGTCGGTCCCCACCGCCGCGGCGGGTGTCGTACGGGCCGACGGCACGGTCCTGGGGACCCATGGACCGGCCGGACGGCGCTTCCCGCTGGCCTCGGTCACCAAGCCGCTCGCCGCGTACGCCGCGCTCGTCGCGTACGAGGAAGGGGCGGTCGAGTTCGACGAGCCGGCCGGTCCGCCCGGTGCGACGGTCCGCCATCTGCTCGCCCACACCTCGGGGCTGGCCTTCGACGAGCACCGGGTGATGTCGCCGCCCGGGCAGCGGCGGCTGTACTCCAACGCGGGCTTCGAACAGCTCGGGGACCACCTCGCCAGGACGACCGGCATCCCCTTCGCCGACTATCTGCGGCAGGCGGTGCTCGAGCCGCTCGGCATGACCGACACGAGCCTCGACGGCTCCCCGGCGAAGGACGGGATCTCCACGGTCACGGACCTGCTGCGGTTCGCCGCGGAGCTGCAGGCGCCGCGGCTGCTCGATCCGCGCACGGTCGCCGAGGCGATGACCGTGCAGTACCCGGGTACGAAGGGCGTCCTGCCGGGCTACGGGCACCAGAACCCGAACGACTGGGGCCTGGGCTTCGAGATCCGGGACGGGAAGTCCCCGCACTGGACGGGGGCTTCGTCCTCGCCGCGGACGTTCGGGCACTTCGGTCAGTCGGGGACCTTCCTGTGGATCGACCCGGTGGCGGGGGCGGGGTGCGTCGCCCTGGCCGACCGCCCCTTCGGCCCGTGGGCCGCCGAGGCCTGGCCGCCCTTCACCGACGCGGTGCTGGCGGAACTCGCCGGCTGAGACCCCGGGCCGCACCCGGCGCGCAGGCCGCGCCGGGCCGCCCGGGCCGCCGCCGCCGAGCCGATCAGCGCGGGTCCGTCCTCCGGTGTGCGGCGGACGGCACGGTCACGATGAACTCGGGCACCGTCAGCGGAAGGCCTCGGCGTTGCGCTCCGCCCAGGCGGCGAAGGTGCCCGGGGCCCGGCCCAGGACGCGGGCGGCATCGGGGCCGGGCCGCCGCTCGGCGTCGGTCGGCTCGCCCAGGATGGCCAGAGTGCCCTCGACCACCGGCAGCGGCATGAACCGTGCCATCAGCTCGTGCGCCTGCGCCCGGGTCTGTTCGGTGAAGCGCACCGGTTCGCCCAGCGCGGCCGCGATCGCCGCCGCCCGCTCGCGCGGGGTGGTCGGCGCGGGGCCGGTCAGGGTGTAGGTGGCTCCGAGGTGGGTGTCCTGGCGCAGCGCGGCGGCGGCGACCGCGGCCACGTCGTCGGGGTCGACGAAGGGCAGGCCGACGTCACCGAACGGCGCCGCGGCCTCGCGCCGGGCGCGGATCGACTCGGCCCAGGCGAAGGCGTTGGTGGCCATCCCGCCCGATCTCAGGACCGTCCACTCGAGCCCGGACCCCCGCACGGCCCGCTCGAACCGGGCCGGGTGCCCGTACGCCTGCGGGCGGGTCCCCACCCCCTGGGAGGACAGCAGCACCACCCTGCGGATCCCAGCGGTCTTCGCCGCGTCCAGGACTCCGTCCGGGTCCTCGCCCGCCACCAGCAGGAACAGTGCCTCGGCGCCCTCGAACGCGGTCCGCAGCCCGGCCGGCTCGGCCAGGTCGGCGGCCACCGCCCGCACTCCGGGCGGCACGTCGGCGGCCGTGATGTGCCGGGCCACCGCCGTCACCGGCACACCGGCCTCGGTGAGCAGCCCCACCAGCGCCCGCCCTACGTTCCCGCTCGCACCCGTCACCACGAACATGTCGGTCTCCCCCACTCGTCCATCAGCACGTGCCCATTTCTTAGTCAGTCGGCTGACTAAGTCCGTCGAGTACGACGCTAGCACGGGACCATGGCCATCTGTCTATAGTCAGTCGGGTGACTGACTCAACGGATTCCCCGCGCCCCCGGACGCGAGCGGGCGGCAAGCGGCGGCAGCTGACGGCCGCCGCGGCCCGGGTCCTGCACGAGCAGGGCGTGGAACGGACGACCATCGCCGACATCGCCCGCGCCGCCGAGGTACCGACGGGCAACGTGTACTACTACTTCAAGACCAAGGACGAGCTGATCGAGGCCGCCCTCTCGGAGCACGCGAGCCATCTCAAGACCCTCACCGACCGGCTCGACCAGCTCCCCGACCCGCGCGAACGCCTCAAGGAGCTCATCGGCGCCTGGGTCGACGGCCGTGAGGTCGCGGCCCGTTACGGCTGCCCCACGGGCACCCTCGCCACCGAGCTCGACAAGCGGGCCGAGGGCGGCCTCGACGTCAGCGCGGGGCTGGTCATACGCAAGCTGCTGACCTGGGTCGAGGAGCAGTACCGCCGGCTCGGCGTGCCCGACCCCGAGGGCCACGCCCTGGCGCTCGTCGGCGCCTACCAGGGGATGTCCCTGCTCTCCAACGCCCTGCGCGACCCGGAGATCATGACCCGCGAGGGCGCCCGCCTCACCCGCGAACTCGACAGCCTGGTGTGAGCGGAGCGGAAGGCGGCGGAGGCCGCGTCGGACCGCCACCGTCTCCCGTCTCTCGGAAGGCAGCGGGTCCGCGTCAGACCGCCGTCATCTCCCAGAACAGCAGCTCCGCGCCCGTCGTCCCCACCGCCTCCAGATCCTTCGCGTCCGTGATCCGCGCCGCGTCGCCCACCGCCAACTCCACGCCGTCCAGACACACTTCGCCGCGCACGACATGGACGTACACATAGGACGCGTCCGGTACGGCCGTCCGCTCCCCGGCGCCCAGGCGCCGTACGTGCAGCATCGCGCCCGCCCGCGGGACGGCGTAGGGGGTGGAGTCGGCGATGCCCCGGACGATCTCGTAGGAGGGCTCGCCGCCGGGGTCGCGCGGGGCCAGCCACATCTGGACGAAGGTCAGGGGTGTCCCGGCGTCGTTGCGCTCCACGTGCCGGACGCCGGCCGCCGCGCTCAGCCGCTGCACGTCCCCGGGGCGGACCACCGTCTCGTGGCCCGCGGAGTCGCGGTGGGTCAGCTCGCCCTCGGCCACCCACGTCACGATCTCCGTGTGGCTGTGCGGATGTTCGTCGAAGCCGGCGCCCGGGACGAGACGCTCCTCGTTGCAGGCGATCACCGCGCCGAACCGGAGGTTGTCGGGGTCGTAGTGCGGGCCGAAGGAGAAGGCGTGCCGGGAGTCGATCCCGGCCTCCGGGTCCCCTCCGCGATAGCGCTCACCGGCGCGCCGTACGTCCATCACGCCCACCACCGTAGACCCGCGCGGGACCCGCCGAGGACGGACCGTCGACCCGGCGACGCACGCGCGCGTCCCGATAAGGCAGTCTTGTCCCGTGCCCGAACCCGAAGCCAGCAAGCCCAGAATCGCAGCGCGCGACCTCCACCAGCACGCCGCGACCCTGAAGCGGCTGGAGAAGTCCGCCGGGACTCTCGCCGTCCATGCCATCGCGCGGATGGACGAGACGCTGCCCTGGTACCGGGCGATGCCCCCGGAGAACCGTTCCTGGATCGGACTCGTCGCGCAGGCGGGTATCGCCGCCTTCACCGAGTGGTTCCGGCACCCCGACGCCCCGCAGGCCATCTCCACCGATGTGTTCGGCACCGCGCCGCGCGAGCTGACCAGGGCCATCACCCTGCGGCAGACCGTCGAGATGGTGCGCACCACCATCGAGGTCATGGAGAGCGCGATCGACGAGGTCGCCGCCCCGGGCGACGAGAGCGTGCTGCGCGAGGCCCTGCTCGTCTACGCCCGCGAGATCGCCTTCGCCACCGCCCAGGTCTACGCGCAGGCCGCCGAGGCACGCGGTGCCTGGGACGCGCGGCTGGAGTCGCTCGTCGTCAACGCCGTACTCAGCGGGGAGGCCGACGAGGGCGCGGTGAGCCGGGCCGCGGCGCTCGGGTGGAGCGCGCCCGACCATGTGTGCGTCGTGTTGGGGACGGCACCCGACGGTGACTCGGAACTGACCGTGGAGGCCATCCGGCGGGCCGCCCGGCACGCCAAGCTCCAGGTGCTCACGGGGGTGCTGGGCAGCCGGCTCGTGGTGATCGCGGGCGGCAGCGACAACCCCCTGGCGGTGGCCAGGTCGCTGATCGGGCCGTTCGCGCAGGGGCCGGTCGTGGCCGGTCCCGTCGTACCGGATCTGCTGGCCGGGACCCGGTCCGCGCAGGCCGCCGCGGCGGGACTGAAGGCGTGTTCCGCCTGGCAGGACGCCCCGCGCCCGGTACTGGCGGACGATCTGCTGCCGGAGCGCGCGATCGCCGGTGATCCTGGTGCGCGCGAGCAGTTGGTGGAGGAGATCTACAGACCGCTGGAGGAGGCCGGCTCCGCGCTGCTGGAGACGCTCAGCGTCTATCTGGAACAGGCGAGCAGTCTGGAAGGCGCCGCCCGGATGCTGTTCGTTCACCCCAATACCGTGCGCTACCGGCTTCGACGTGTGACAGACGTCACCGGCTGGTCGCCCTCCGATGTACGATCCGCCTTCACATTGCGGATCGCGCTCATCCTGGGGCGTCTGGCCGATGGAGATCTCCAGACCTAGCTTTTTGTCGGGGGCCCACAAAACCCCCCTCTGTTCTTCGTCCCTGTCCCCACGGGCGGCCGTGGCCGTCCCCAAGAGAGAGTGTGAGAGTGCTCGTACTCGTCGCTCCCGGCCAGGGCGCTCAGACGCCCGGCTTCCTGACTCCCTGGCTCGAACTGCCCGGTGCCGCCGACCGCCTCGCCGCGTGGTCGGACGCCATCGGGCTCGATCTCGTCCACCACGGCACGCAGGCCGACGCGGACGCGATCCGGGACACGGCTGTCGCGCAGCCGCTCCTCGTCGCGGCCGGACTGCTGTCCGCCTCGGCACTCGGTGACATCGCCGATCTCGCGCCCGGCGCGGTCGCGGGCCACAGCGTCGGCGAGATCACCGCCGCCGCCTTCGCGGGCGTCCTCGACGACTCCGCCGCGCTGTCCCTCGTGCGCAAGCGCGGTCTGGCCATGGCCGAGGCCGCCGCGATCACCGAGACCGGGATGTCGGCGCTGCTCGGCGGCGACCCCGAGGTGACCCTGCCGCACCTGGAGAAGCTGGGCCTGACCCCGGCCAACGTCAACGGCGCGGGCCAGATCGTGGCCGCGGGCACGCTGGAGCAGCTCGCCGAGCTGGAGGCGGACAAGCCCGAGGGTGTGCGCCGGGTCGTCGCGCTGAAGGTGGCCGGCGCCTTCCACACGCACCACATGGGCCCGGCGGTCCAGAAGCTGGCCGCGGCCGCCGAGCAGCTCGTGCCGGCCGACCCCGCGGTCACCTACGTCTCCAACAAGGACGGGCGGACCGTCGCCACCGGTGACGAGGTCGTCGCCCGGCTGGTCGGCCAGGTCGCCAACCCGGTCCGCTGGGACCTGTGCATGGAGACCTTCAAGGAGCTCGGCGTGACGGCGCTGATCGAGGTGTGCCCCGGTGGCACGCTGACCGGTCTCGCCAAGCGTGCGCTGCCCGGCGTCAGGACGCTGGCCCTGAAGACCCCCGACGACCTCGACGCGGCTCGCGAGCTCATCGCCGAGCACGCGCGTGCCTGACGCCATAAGGAGCCGACCGATCATGCCGAAGATCAAGCCCAGCAAGGGCGCCCCGTACGCGCGCATCCTCGGCGTGGGCGGTTACCGGCCCACCCGGGTCGTGCCGAACGAGGTGATCCTCGAGACGATCGACTCGTCCGACGAGTGGATCCGCTCGCGCTCGGGCATCGAGACGCGGCACTGGGCGAACGACGAGGAGAGCGTCGCCGCGATGTCCCTGGAGGCGTCCGGCAAGGCGATCGCCGACGCCGGGATCACCGCCTCGCAGATCGGCGCCGTGGTCGTCTCCACCGTGTCGCACTTCAAGCAGACCCCGGCCGTCGCCACCGAGATCGCGTACAAGCTCGGCACCGACAAGGCCGCCGCCTTCGACATCTCGGCCGGCTGCGCGGGCTTCGGTTACGGCCTGACCCTCGCCAAGGGCATGATCGTCGAGGGTTCCGCGGAGTACGTCCTCGTCATCGGCGTCGAGCGGCTGTCCGACCTGACCGACCTGGAGGACCGGGCCACGGCCTTCCTGTTCGGCGACGGCGCGGGCGCGGTCGTCGTGGGCCCCTCCCAGGAGCCGGCCATCGGCCCGACGGTCTGGGGCTCGGAGGGCGACAAGTCGGAGACCATCAAGCAGACCGTGCCGTGGACGGACTACCGCGACGGTGAGGTCGAGAAGTTCCCCGCGATCACCCAGGAAGGCCAGGCGGTGTTCCGCTGGGCCGTGTTCGAGATGGCCAAGGTGGCCCAGCAGGCGCTGGAAGCGGCCGGCATCACCTCGGACGAACTGGACGTCTTCATCCCGCACCAGGCGAACGAGCGGATCATCGACTCGATGGTGAAGACACTCAAGCTGCCGGAGACGGTCACCGTCGCCCGTGACGTGCGCACCACCGGCAACACCTCGGCCGCCTCGATCCCGCTCGCGATGGAGCGGCTTCTGGCGACCGGCGAGGCGAAGAGCGGCGACACCGCGCTCGTCATCGGCTTCGGGGCGGGTCTCGTGTACGCCGCGACGGTCGTTACCCTCCCCTAGGCACTCCGTGCCGGATCATGCGTCCGGTACGGGAAACGCAACACCCGCCGCGCACGCGGTGGGCGCCCCACCCTCTGGAACACTACGAAGGAGCGCCGACATGGCCGCCACTCAGGAAGAGATCGTCGCCGGTCTCGCGGAGATCGTGAACGAGATCGCCGGGATCCCGGTTGAGGACGTCCAGCTGGACAAGTCCTTCACCGACGACCTGGACGTCGACTCGCTGTCCATGGTCGAGGTCGTCGTCGCCGCCGAAGAGCGCTTCGACGTCAAGATCCCGGACGAGGACGTCAAGAACCTCAAGACCGTCGGCGACGCGACCGACTACATCCTCAAGCACCAGGCCTGAGCCATCCGCTAGGCCAGGACGCTGCAAGCCCCGCCACCCGGCGGTGGCGCCGTTCCCCGCGTCAGCGGGGAAGGTCCTCCTCGTATCCGTTGGAGAAAGAATTCCCGTGAGCCCGACCAATCGCACCGTGGTCGTCACCGGTATCGGCGCAACTACACCGCTGGGTGGCGACGCAGCCTCTACCTGGGAAGGCCTGATCGCCGGTCGTTCCGGTGTCAAGCCCCTGGAGCAGGAGTGGGCGGCCGACCAGGCCGTCCGTATCGCGGCCCCGGTCGCCGTGGAGCCGAGCGAGGTCATCCCGCGGCCGCAGGCCCGCCGTCTCGACCGTTCCGCCCAGTTCGCCCTGATCGCGGCCCAGGAGGCCTGGGCCGACGCCGGCTTCACCGCGCGTGCGGGTGAGGACGGCTCGGTCGACCCCGACCGGCTCGGCACCGTCATCGCCTCCGGCATCGGCGGTGTGACGACCCTGCTGGACCAGTACGACGTGCTCAAGGAGAAGGGCGTCCGCCGCGTCTCCCCGCACACCGTCCCCATGCTGATGCCGAACGGCCCGTCCGCCAACGTGGGTCTGCTCGTGGGCGCCCGCGCGGGTGTGCACACGCCGGTCTCCGCCTGCGCGTCGGGTGCCGAGGCCATCGGCTACGCCATCGAGATGATCCGTACCGGGCGTGCCGACGTCGTCGTCGCCGGTGGCACGGAGGCGGCGATCCACCCGCTGCCCATCGCCGCGTTCGGCAACATGATGGCGATGTCCAAGAACAACGACGACCCGCAGGGTGCCTCGCGTCCCTACGACGTCGCCCGCGACGGCTTCGTCCTCGGTGAGGGCGCCGGCGTGATCGTCCTGGAGTCCGCCGAGCACGCCGCCAAGCGCGGCGCCCGCGTCTACGCGGAGGCGGTCGGCCAGGGCATCTCCGCCGACGGCCACGACATCGTGCAGCCGGAGCCGGAGGGCCGCGGCATCTCGCACGCGCTCCAGCACCTGCTGGACAGCACCGACCTGGACCCGGCGGAGATCGTGCACGTCAACGCGCACGCCACCTCCACCCCGGCCGGTGACATCGCCGAACTGAAGGCGCTGCGCAAGGTCTTCGGCGACGACGCCGACCACATGGCGGTCTCCGCGACCAAGTCGATGACCGGCCACCTGCTCGGTGGCGCGGGCGGTGTCGAGTCGGTCGCGACCGTCCTCGCCCTGTACCACCGGATCGCCCCGCCGACCATCAACGTGGAGAACCTCGACCCGGAGGCGGAGGCCAACGCCGACGTCGTCCGCGGCGAGGCGCGCAAGCTGCCCGTCGACGGCCGGATCGCGGCGCTGAACGACTCGTTCGGCTTCGGCGGCCACAACGTGGTGCTGGCCTTCCGCACGGTCTGAGCGCCCCTTCCGCGCCGGACATCCCGGCGGCCCGTCTCCTCGCTCCGGCGCTGGGAGGCGGGCCGCGGTGCGTTCCGGGCCCGCTGACGACACCGGGCCCGGATCTCCCGGCGCCGCGCCGGAAGCCCGTCAGGGGCGGGTTCCCGCGATCGGGCAGAAGGTCGCCGTGCGGCGCGCGGTGGGTGAGCCCTGGCGGTGTCGGCGGGACGGCACGTGAGCCGGGGCGGTGTCGGCGGGACGGCACGTGAGCCGGGGCGGTGTGGACGGCGCGATGTGTGAACCGACGCGGTGTGGGCCGCGCGATGCGTGACCCGGGGCGATGAGGAGCCGAGCCACAGACGTGCCGCGCGGTGCGTGAGCCGCACGACAGGCGGCCCGCATGACAGGTGTGGCGCACGACAGGCGTGGCGCACCGCAGGCGGTCCGCGTGGTCGGTGGGACGCCGGGCGGGGTCAGACCACCTGGTGCAGCCAGCGCACCGGGGCGCCCTCGCCCGCGTAGCGGAACGGCTCCAGTTCGTCGTCCCAGGGCTTGCCCAGCAGCTTGGCGAGTTCGGCCTCCAGGTCGGTCTCGCCGCGCTGCGAGCGCTGGAGGGCGGCGCGCAGCCGGTCCTCGGGGATGAGGATGTCGCCGTGCATGCCGGTGACGGCGTGGTAGATGCCGAGGTCGGGGGTGCAGCTGTAGCGCTCGCCCTCGGCGGTGGGGCAGGGCTCGGCGGTGACCTCGAAGCGCAGCAGGTGCCAGCCGCGCAGCGCGGAGGCGAGCTTGGAGGCGGTGCCGACCTCGCCCCGCCAGGAGAACTCCGAGCGCCAGGTACCGGGCGCGGCGGGCTGCCGGATCCAGTCGAGGTTCACGCGCGTGCCGAGCACCCCGGCGACGGCCCACTCGACATGCGGGCACAGCGCGCGCGGCGCGGAGTGCACGTACAGAACTCCACGTGTCGTCACCGGGACCTCCGGGCAGAGCGGGACATCTTGCTACTGGGGCCATGCACAGTGACGCGTGGCCACCTTGATGGCGAGGCTACCGTGCGGCGGCGCAAGGAGTGTGACGTACCGTCGGTCCCAGTGCCCGGAAACGCCCGCCATTCACCCAGGGGGACGCTTGTACGGGGTGTGCCGTTGCACCGGGGCGGGGCGGGAACCCTCAGACGTTGTCATGGAGGGGGAAGGCCTGCCGGACGACCGAGGGGATCAGCAGGGGATGCGGAAGCGAAGCCGCCGTGCGCGAGCCGTCGTCGCCGTCGTGGCGGCGGCCGTTCTGGGGGCCGCCGGGTGTGACGTGATCGGCGACTCACCGGGCCCGGGGGGCCCGCAGTCCGGGGCGAAGCCGTCGCCCACTCCGCTCTGGGACCGCAGCCCGGACTCGGTCGCGGCGGTCGGCGACTCGATCACCCGCGGTTTCGACGCCTGCGCGATCCTGTCGGACTGCCCGGAGGTGTCCTGGGCGACGGGCAGCTCGGCGGAGGTCAACAGTCTCGCGGTGCGGCTGCTGGGCCGGACGGACGCGGCCGAGCACAGCTGGAACTACGCGGTGACGGGCGCCCGGATGGCCGACCTGCCCGCGCAGGTCGGACGGGCGGCGGCGCGGCGGCCGCAGCTGGTGACGGTGATGGTGGGGGCCAACGACGCCTGCCGGTCCTCGACCGCGGACATGACGCCCGTCGCCGGCTTCCGGGCGGACTTCGAGAAGTCGCTGCGCACCCTGCGCGCGGAACTGCCGAAGACGCAGGTGTACGTGTCGAGCGTGCCGAACCTGAAGCGGCTGTGGTCGCAGGGGCGCGGCAACCCGCTGGGCAAGCAGGTGTGGAAACTGGGGATCTGCCCGTCGATGCTGGGGGACGCGGACGCCCTGGACACGGCGGCCACGACGCGGCGCGACACGGTGCAGGACCGGGTGGAGGCGTACAACCAGGTGCTGAAGGAGGTGTGCGCGAAGGACCGGCGGTGCCGCTTCGACGGGGACGCGGTGTTCGACTACCGCTTCGGCACGGATCAGTTGAGCCACTGGGACTGGTTCCATCCGAGTACGGACGGTCAGGCGCGGCTCGCGGAGATCGCCTACCGCGCCGTCACCGCGCGGGAGCCGTGACCTAGGGTTTCCCCCATGAGTGAACTTTTCGGCACACTTCCCGACGGCACCGCGGTTCACCGGTGGACCCTGGAGCGGGCCGGCGTGCGGGTCCGGATCCTGTCGTACGGCGGGATCGTGCAGTCGCTGGAGGTTCCCGACCGCGACGGCCGGTCCGGGAACGTGGTGCTGGGGTTCGCCGGCCTGGACGGCTACCTGACCCACACGGGACCGTACTTCGGCGCGCTGATCGGCCGGTACGCCAACCGGATCGCGGGCGGCCGTTTCCCGCTCGGGGAGCTCACCTACGCGTTGGTCCCCAACACCCCGCCGAACTCGCTGCACGGCGGTGAGCGCGGTTTCGACAAGCGGGTGTGGGACGTGACGCCGGTCGAGCACGGGCTGCGCCTGCACCGGGTCAGCCCGCACGGCGAGGAGGGTTTCCCCGGCCGGCTGGAGGTCTCGGCGACGTACACGCTGGACGCGGCCGGGGCGCTGCGGATCGCGTACGAGGCGACGACGGACGCGCCGACGGTCGTCAACCTCACCAACCACAGCTATTTCGACCTGGGCGGGGCCGGCGGCGCCGGCGGCCACGAGCTGCGGCTGGCCGCCTCGCGCTACACGCCGGTCGACGCGGACCTGATCCCGACCGGCGCGCTGGAGGACGTGACGGGCACCCGCTTCGACTTCCGGGCCGCCCGCAAGGTGGGCTCCGGCTACGACCACAACTTCGTGCTCGACAAGGGCGTCACGCGGGCTCCCGAGGAGGTCGCCGAGCTGCACGACCCGGCGTCCGGGCGGGTGCTGACGGTGGCGACGACCGAGCCGGGCATCCAGGTGTACACGGCGGAGCACCTCGACGAGCCGTTCGCGCCCGGCGACGGGATCGCGCTGGAGACGCAGCACTTCCCGGACTCGCCGAACCGTCCGCACTTCCCGACCACGCAGTTGCGGCCGGGCGCGGTGTTCCGGTCGGCGACGGTGTACGCGTTCTCCACCCGCTGACCGGTCCGGCGCGCGGGGCCGGGAGAGAGCTGAGCCCCGGTCCGGAGGTCAGGTCACCGGACCGGGGCTGCTCTGGGGGCGCGCAGGCCCTGGTCAGACGTTAATCGTCGTGGTGAGTCCGCGGTCGGCGATCGAGCGGCCGAGGCGAAGTTCGTACGAACCCTTCACAAAGGTCCACGCGGCCGCCTTCTCGTCCCACATCTCGAAGGCGCGGCGTGGCAGCTCGACCGTGACCTCGACGGTCTCGCCCGGTGCGGCCTCGACGCCGGCGAAACCGGCCAGCCAGCGGGCGGGCCGGGCCGCGTCGGGCTCGCCCGGCGCCAGGTACAGCTGCACGACCTCGCGTCCGTGGCGCTCGCCGGAGTTGCGGACGCGGGCCGTCGCGGTGGTGCCGTCGACCTCGATCGACTCGTACGTCCATTCGGTGTAGCCGAGGCCGTGGCCGAAGGGGTACGACGGGGTGCGGCCGGCCCTGTCCCAGGCGCGGTAGCCGATGAACACGCCCTCGGTGTAGGGCAGCTCGCCGTCCGCCGGGGCGACCTGGGTGACCGGCGCGTCGGCGAGCGAGCCCCAGGTCGTGGGCAGCCGGCCGCCGGGCTCGTGCGCGCCGGTGAGCACGTCGGCGAGGGCGGCGCCGCCCTCCTGGCCCGGGAACCAGCTGAGCAGGACCGCGGCGACGTCGTCGCGCCAGGGCAGCTCGACCGGGGAGCCGGAGTTGACGACCACGACGGTGTGGGGGTTGGCGGCGGCGACCGCGCGCACCAGGTCGTCCTGGTGGCCGGGCAGGCGCAGGTCCTTGCGGTCGAAGCCCTCGGACTCGACGCGCTCGGTGGTGGCGACCACGACGACGGCGGTGTCGGCGGCCCGCGCGGCCTCGACGGCCTCGGCGATCAGTTCGTCGGCGGGGCGCTGGGGTGCCTGGTGGGCGAGGGCGAAGGCGACGGCTTTGAGCGGGATGCCCTCGGGGAGCGCGAAGACGTAGGTGAGGGAGATCTCGACGGGTTCCCCCGCGGTCAGTTCGACCTCGGCGTGGGCGGTCGGGGAGCCGAAGACGGCCTCGAAGTGGTCGCCGTCCTCGGCGGGGGGCTGGATGTCGTCGAAGTACGTGGTGGCGCCGACGGTGAGCGTGTAGGCGCCGGTGCCCTTGATGCCGAAGACGTGCGGGCCGCTGTCGCGCGGGGTGAAGGTGCCGGTCAGCTCGATGCTGTGGAGCGTGTCGTGGGTGACGCCCTCGGGGAGGTCCGACCCCATCCACTGGATCTGGCCGCTCGGCGCGGAGCGGGTGCCGAGGACGGCGCCGCCGGCGTCGCGGCAGATCGCGCGCAGTACGAAGCCCTTGTCGGCGATGGCGAGTTCGGTGGCCGGGTCGGCGCCGACGGCGTAGCTGAGGCTGCCGTCGGGGAGGGCGGCGGTGAGGCCGTCGAGGGGCGAGACGATCCGGGCCGGGAAGACGGTGGCGGACCCGCCGCCGAGGACGCGGGCGTCGCGGGCGGCGGCGCCGATCAGCGCGACCGTGCCGCCCGGCTTCAGGGGCAGCGCGTCGTTCTCGTTGCGTACGAGGACGAAGGCGCGGCGGGCGATCTCGCGGGCGAGGGCCTCGCCGTCGACCGGCGGCGGCAGTTCGGTGACGGCGGGTTCGGCGCCCGCCAGGGCCCCGACGCGGGCGGCGAGCCGCAGCACGTTCCGTACCGCCGCGTCGACCGCGCTCTCGTCGACCGTGCCGTCGCGCACGGCCCGGGCGAGGGCGTCGCCGTACACCGTCTGCGGGCCGGGCATGGCGACGTCGAGGCCGCCGGCGATAGCCGCGACGGTGTCGCGGGCGGCCGTCCAGTCGGAGACGTTGAAGCCGTCGAAGCCCCATTCGCCGCGCAGGACCTCGCCCACGAGGTGGTGGTGCTCGGTCATCGTCGTGCCGTTGACCGTGTTGTAGGCGGTCATGATGCCCCAGGGGTGGGCGTTCTCGACGATGGCCTCGAAGGGGGCCAGGTAGAGCTCGCGCAGGGCGCGTTCGCCGACCAGGTTGTTCACGGTGAAGCGGTCGGTCTCGGCATCGTTGGCGACGAAGTGCTTGACGGTGGTGCCGACTCCGCCGGACTGGACGCCGTCCACATAACCCGTGCCGATCCGCCCGGTCAGGTACGGGTCCTCGCTGTAGGCCTCGAAGTGGCGGCCGCCGAGCGGGGAGCGGTGCAGGTTGACCGTGGGGGCGAGCAGGACGTGGACCCCCTTGCGGCGGGCCTCCTGGGCGAGGAGCACGCCGGCGCGGCGGGCGAGTTCCGGGTCCCAGGTGGCGGCGAGGGCGGTCGGGGACGGCAGGGCGACGGACGGGTCGTCGGCGGTCCAGCGCACGCCCCGGACGCCGATCGGGCCGTCGGACATCACCAGGGACTTCAGGCCGATCTCCGGCAGGGCGGGCAGGGACCACATGTCCTGGCCGGCCAGCAGTCGGGCCTTGGCGTCGGGAGCGAGCTTGCCGAGGGCGGCCTCGACGACCGCCTCACGGGCCGCGTCGGCCGGGGTGGGGTGGGCGCCGGTTCCGGGTCCCGGGGTTCCCGCCATGGCAGTGCCTCCTCATCGAGTCCGTACAGGGTGTCCCCCATCGTGCACCGGCTACCTGTAATGCGGTAGGTTTCGTGATATCGCTGTTACATTCGCCGGAGTCGCATGGCTTACGGTGACGTCATGAACGCCAGGATCAGGAGCGAGGAGCGGCGCGCCGAGATCGTCCGGGCGGCCCTGGAGGTGATCGCCGAGCGCGGCTACCGGGGCGCGAGCCTGGCCGCGGTGGCGGAGCGGGTGGGCCTGACCCAGCAGGGCCTGCTGCACCACTTCCCGACGAAGGAGGCACTGCTGGTCGCCGTGCTCAAGGAGCGGGACCAGTGGGACGCCGTGCCCGACAGCCGGTGGCGCATCGACCTGCTCGCCTCGCTGGTCGAGTACAACGCGATGCGGCCCGCCATCATCCAGACCTTCTCCGCGCTGCTGGGCGAGAGCGTCACCGAGGGGCATCCGGCGCGCGAGTACTTCACCGAGCGCTACCAGCGGGTGCGCGCGAGCATGGCGGCGGTGCTGCGCACCGAGTACGGCGACCGGCTGCCGAACGGCCTCACCCCGGAGCGGACCGCTCCGCTGCTGGTCGCGGTGATGGACGGCCTCCAGTACCAGTGGCTGCTGGACCCGGAGGCGGTGGACATGCCCGGCGCGTTCCGGGACTTCCTGGCGCTGCTCGGCGAGAACTGACCGCTCCCCCGCCCGCCCGGGCCGCGCACCATGGCGTGCGCCACCGTGGTCACGCGATACTTCCGTCGTCCCGCCCTGCACGCTCCCCACAGCGACGGAAGGACCTGAACTCCCTTGGCCTCTCTACGTGTACGGATCGGCCTGCTCGGGCTGACCCTGCTCGCCGGACTCTCCGTCCCGCTCCCCGCGGCCGCCGTCGGCGCGGCGCCCGCACCGACCGTCGAGGAGCAGCGGCTCGCCGGGGCCGTCCCCCAGGAGATCCTCCGCCGGTCCGGATTCGACGCCGTGGCACCCGGGTTCACCCGGCGGCTGGCGGCCGCGCACTCCTACGCGCAGGCCCGCCGGATCGTGTCGGCGCAGGGTTCGGCGCTGTGGCGGCGCGCCGTGGACCGGGTACAGGGGCGGGGCCCCGCGGGCGGTGACCTGAGCCGGGACGACGACCGGCCGCTGTACTGGGCGCGGCTGGGCATGACCCGGGAAGTACGGCTGTGGAAACCGGAGTTCGGTGTGAGCGTCCGGCAACGCGCGGCGCTGCTGGACGCGTTGGAGCGGACCTCGCGCGGCCAGACCGACATCCGCTTTCCCGGGCACCCGCACGCGGGCCGGGAGGGGGTCCGGCGGATCCTCGTCACCGGCTTCGACCCGTTCACGCTGGACCGGGACATCCGGATCTCCAACCCGTCGGGGGCCGGCGCGCTCGCCCTCGACGGCACGGTGATCGAGACGGCCCGGGGCCTTGCCCGCGTCGAGGCCGCCGTGTTCCCGGTGCGCTGGCAGGACTTCGCCGACCGCACGGTGGAGCGGGCGCTGCGGCCGTACCTGCCGCGGGTCGACCTGTTCACGACCGTGAGCCAGGGCCGGGTGGGGCGCTTCGACGTGGAACGGACCAACGGGGCCTGGCGGGGCGGCTTCCCGGACAACGAGAACGTCTCGCGCACCGAGACCGTCCCCGTCACCGACCCGGCCTCGCAGCCGCAGTGGACGACCACGACCCTGCCGTACGCGGCGATCGTCGCGGCGGACACCGGGCGCTTCCCGGTGTACGACCACACGAGCGTGACCGAGATCCCGGCGGGCGGCACCGCCCCCGTGGTACGGCCGGACGGGCCGAGCCCCGGGTCGACGGCCCGCGCCGGGGGCGGCGGCGACTACCTCTCCAACGAGATCGCCTACCGCGTGACGCTGCTGCGGGACCGGCTGGGTCTGCACGACGCGCTGCCGGGCGGGCATGTGCACACGCCGGTGCTCCAGTTCGGGACGGGGAACACGGATCCGGCGACCGGGACGGTCACGGACGCCGAGTTCGTGCGCAACCGGCTGGACATCGTGGCGCAGGTGCGCGCGATCCTCGCGGTGGCGGCCGACGCCACCCCGGTCACCCGGTGACGCTCTCCTCGTCCGCCTCTTCTTCACGGGCCTTACCGTCGGCGATCTCCTCGCCCCGCAGGTCGCGGGCGAGGAGGGTCGCGCCCGCGACCGCGCCCGGCATCAGGAACACCGCGACGAACGGGACCAGGAAGGCCAGGCCCAGCGGGGTGCCGAAACCCCAGACCAGGTTCTTGCGGGAGCGGAGCAGGGCGAGGCGCGCACGCAGGTCGACACCGCGGCGCTGAAGGGCGACGGCGACGAGTTCCTCGGTGAGGAAGAAGCCGGTGACGAAGAAGCCGATCACCGGGACGACCGTCTGGCCGACGACGGGCAGGAAGCCGAGGGCGAAGAGCAGGATGCCCCAGCCCAGGGCGCGGACGACGATGCGCAGGCTGTCGCGCCCCGAGATCCACAGCTCGTGCCAGAGCGGCCGGCCCGACTCGGGCGCGGTGCCGTCGGGCGAGACGTCCCGGTCGACCTTCTCGGAGAGGTTCTCGTAGAAGGGCTGGCCGACCAGGAGCGTGACCGCGGTGAAGGTGATGACCGCCAGGAGGAGGCCCAGGGCGAACAGCACGGCCGTGAGGAAGCCGCGGAACAGGCCCTGCCAGGGGCTCGACCAGTCGTCCGCGAACGGGGTCGACCAGGAGACGAAGTCCTCGCCCCACAGTGCCAGGCACACCAGCGCCGCCGCGTACAGGACGAGGGTGACCAGGCCGGGCAGCAGGCCGAAGCCGTACTGCTTCCCGTGCCGCGCCACCCAGCGCTGGCCCTTCAGGAGATAGCTGAAACCGACCCCGAGATCACGCATGGCCGAACTCTATCGGGTGAATTCCCGCCACCTTCCGCCACGCCCGCTCTCTGCGTGCCCCGGTTCTCCCCGGACCCGGCACCGGGTCCCCTCGGCTCCGGCTCCGCGCGCCTCTCACACCGGGGTGACCGCCACGACGACCCCCGGCTCCGCCGCCGGCGACACCGCGGCCGGCACCCGGAGCGGTGCCCGGACGGGTTCGCTCACCGGGTGGACGGCCGGCGGCGCCCCGCTCGTGCCGAGCCGCCGGGTGAGGGTGTCGACGATCCGGTGGAAGGCCTCCGCCTGGGGGACGCACCGGCCCGCGAGCTCGGCCGTGGTCCGGCGCAGCACCCGTAGCGGCTCGCCGCCCGAACCGTCGCCGGGATCCGACGTGTTCGGCGCGATCTGGGTGATGTTCCCTGCCGTGTCGAGAAGTTGCCGGTGGGCTCGGTCGTGCCGCGCGCCATCCGCAGCATCTCGTCCCCGGCTGGGGAGCGAAGGCATCGTCGCCATGGGCTGTCCTCGCCTCATGCTCACCCGATGTGTTCCGCATGCCCCCTTCGGGCGCCGGACGTACGCCATCCGGGGCATCGGTGACACCAACCCCTCCCTGGTGCTGTTGAGTCGAACGGGTACACCTCGCCGTACCGATCTCAGGAAGCCCGGAGGAGGTACGCGTGCGCACCACGAGAACCGCCCCTGCGAGAACCGTTCCGATCGCCGCCCTCGCCCTCGCCTCGGCGAGCTCACTCCTGCTCACCCCTCACCCCGCGACCGGCGCCGAGCCCGACCCCGTCACCCGGGAGGGCGCCGGACCGGACCGGAGCGGCGGCGCCCGGTTCCCGGCGAGCGCCGCCCGGCGGGCCCTCACCGCTCCCGTCACCGACCTGTCCGCCGCCGACGACTCCCGCGGCTACCCCCGGCAGCAGGTCCTCTCCCCCGACCCGGCGAACCCGGCCGACAAGTCGCTGCGGCTCGGTCTCACGCCGTACCACGCCATCGCCCCGAAGCTGAACGCCCTCCAGGCCCTCGGCGACCGGGTGAGCGTCGAGGTCACCGGGCGCTCGGCGGGCGGCCACCGGCTCTACCTGGTGACCGTCACCGGCCCGGAGAGCGTCCGCCGGACCGGGACCCAGAAGCGGATGCGCGAGCTGATCGAGAACGCGCCCGGCAGCGCCGCCGGATCGGCCGAGATCAGGTCGGACTACAAGACCCCCGTCTTCGTCGACAACAACATCCACGGCGACGAGTGGGAGGGGACCGACGCCTCCCTGAAGCTCATCGAACGGCTGGCCACCGCCGACGACGCCGGGACCGCGGACCTCCTCGCCCACACCCGCCTCTACTTCAACATCACCGCGAACCCGGACGGCCGTATCGCCGGCACCCGGGGGAACGCCAACGGTTTCGACCTCAACCGCGACTTCGTCACCGCCTCGCAGCCCGAGGTGCGGGCGATGCGGCAGATCGCGATCGACAAGCAGCCGGCCGTCATGCTCGACCTGCACGGCTACGTCAACGGCACCCTCATCGAGCCGACGACCCCGCCGCACGGCGAGAACTACGAGTACGACCTGTTCCTGAAGAACACCTACGCCAACGCCCTCGGCATGGAAGCGGCCGTCGACGGGCTCCGCTACACCCCGGCGAAGGACGGCGTACAGCGTGCCCGGATCCCGTTCCGCGACCAGCGGGAGGGCTGGGACGACTGGCCCCCGGTCTTCACCCCGCAGTACGCGGCCTTCCACGGCGCGGTCGCCGCGCACACCGTCGAGATCCCCATGACGGTCGACGGCTCGGCCTACACCAGCCTGCCGGAGAGCGAGCTGCGGCGCCGGTCCGCCATCAACGTCGAGGTCGCGGGCGCGGCGATCCGCGCGACGCTGGACTTCGTGCGGGCGCACCGCGCCTCCCTCGTCGCCGACCAGATCGAGGTGTTCCGGCGGGGCGCGACCGGCGCCGCGCAGGTCGCGGTGTCGGCGGCGACCGTGCCGGGAGTACCCGGCATCGGGCCCGAGGACGTCTCCACGACCGTCTTCCCGCGCGCCTACGTCATCCCGGCGGGCGGCGGGGCGCAGCGCTCGGCCACGGCCGCCGCCCGTCTCGTCGACCACCTGATCGCCAACGACGTCCGGGTCACCCGCGCCACCGACGCCTTCCGGCTCGGCGGCCGGACGTACGCGGCGGGTTCGTACGTCGTCGACATGCGCCAGCCCAAGCGGGGCCTGGCGAACGTGCTGCTGGCCGACGGGCGGGACATCAGCGGCCGGGTGTCGGTGATGTACGACATCTCGGGCTGGAGCCTGGGCCGGCTGTGGGGCGCCACGGTCCTCCCGGTGCCGGCCGACGCCGCGGGCGGCATGCCGGGCCGTCCGGTCGCGGCCGCCGCGCCTGTCGGGTTCGTCGCCCCGCGTGGCGCCCTGCGGCTGCGCCTGGACGACCCGGGCGGGATCGCCGCGCTCAACTCGCTCCTGCGGCAGGGGGTCGCCGTACGGCGGGCCGCGGACGGCAGCGCGATCGTGCCGGGGTCGGCCCGCGCCCTCGCCGCGCAGGCGGCACGGACGTACGACGTCGCCTTCGACGCGACGACCCTGACCGGCACGGCCCCGCTGCACCGCGTCCGGGTCGCCGCGGCCGTCACCGCCGGCGAGCTCCTCGCCCTGCGCGAGATGGACTTCGAGGTCGTACCCGTCTCGGCGGACGTCCTCGACGCGGGCTTCGACTGGTCGGCGGCGGACGTGCTGTTCGTGTCGACGGGGCTGGACCACGGCGAGCTCACCCCGGCCGCCCGCACCGCCCTGGACGCCTTCCTGGCCGGGCACGGACTCGTCGGACGCGGGGCGGCGGGGGCGGCGCTCGCTGTCGGCGCCGGGCTGCTCGCGGCCCGGCCCGTCGAGGGCGACGGGGACGCCAACGGCGTGGTGCGGGTGGTGAACTCGGGCCCGCTCACCGCGAGCGCGCCCGACCACGCCTTCGTCTACGCGCCCGTGTGGTTCACCGGCCTCGGGCCCGGCGTACGGGTGGAGCAGTCGTACGCCCCCGGCGACCCGCTCGTCTCCGGCCACTGGCGGCCGTCGGCGGACGGGTCGGGCGGGCCCGCCGCGGCGGCCGGCCAGGCCTCGGTCGTGAGCGGCCCGCACGCTGTCCTGTTCGGTACCGAGCCGCTCTTCCGAGACCACCCGAAAGGGGAGTTCCCCCAGCTCGGACGGGCATTGATCACCATGGCGCACGCGCACGCAGCGGCTGAAGTTGAGGAGAGCGGATGACGCAGGAGATCCACGGCACCGTCGCGGACGGTTTCGAGGCGGTGCGGGAGGAGTTCACGGCGTTCGTGGCCGAGGAACGAGCTGACTACGAGGGGCAGTTGACCGCGTACGTGCATGGACGGCGGGTCGTCGACCTGTGGGCCGGCGCCGACGCCGACTCCCTCTTCGGCGTGTACTCCTCGACCAAGGGGGCCGCCCATCTCGTCGTGGCGCTCCTCGTGCAGGAGGGCACCCTCGAACTGGACCGGAAAGTCACCTACTACTGGCCGGAGTTCGGTTCCGAGGGCAAGGGATCGCTGACCCTGCGGGACCTGCTCGCGCACCGGGCCGGCCTGGTCGGCACGGACACCGGCTTCAGCCTCGCCGAGCTCGCCGACGACCGGCTGATCGCCGAACGGCTCGCCGATCAGCGGCCGTTCTGGCGGCCGGGCACGGCCTTCGGCTACCACGCGCTGGTCATCGGCGCCCTCTCGGGCGAGGTCGTACGGCGGGCCACCGGCCGTACGCTCCAGGAGGTGTACGAGGAGCGGGTACGCGTCCCGTACGGGCTGGACTTCTTCCTGGGCCTGCCCGCCGCCCACGAGCCGCGCCGGCGCGACACGCAGCCGATGGTCCCGACCGCCGGGCAGCGGGCACTGCTCGACGCGCTGCCCCGGGGGCCGCACACGCTGGCGTCGGTCGCCTTCAACACCCACACGGCGCAGCCGGCCGACCTCGCCCTGCTGCCGAACGAGCTCGTGATCCGCGCCAAGGGCCCGGCCTCGGTCGGCGGGGTCGCCTCGGCGCGCGGGCTGGCCGGGATGTACGCGGCGGCGATCAGCGAGATCGACGGGAAGGCGCCGCTGCTGAAGGAGGACACGGCGGCGGAGTTCGGCCAGATCCACTCCGTGGGGTACGACCTGGTGGCCCGCGCCCACAAGTCGTACGGGCTGGGGTTCCAGGCCACCGCGGACACCTGGCACCCGTTCCTGGGCGCGGGCGCGTTCGGGCACAGCGGGGCGGGCGGCAGCCAGGCCTTCGCGGACCCGCGCAGCGGGCTGGCCTACGGCTACACGCGGCGCCGCAACGCCTTCCCGGGCGGGGCCGCGCCGGAGAACGACCGGCTGGCGGCGGCCGCGCACCGGGCGGCGCTGCGCGCCTGAGCACGGACCCGCGCCGAAGGCCGCACCCCGGTCCGGGGTGCGGCCTTCGGCGCGGGAGGCCCGCCGTCAGGCGAGCGTCACGGTGATGTTCCCGCGGGTCGCCTTCGAGTACGGGCAGACCTCGTGCGCCTTCTCGATCAGCGACCGGGCGGCGGCAGGGTCGGCGTTCGGGATGTCCGCCGAGATCTCGACGATGATGCCGAACCCGTCCGCGTTGCGGCCGATGCCGACCTTCGCGGTGACGGTCGAGCCGGTGACGTCGGCGCCCTCCTTGCGGGCGACGACGCCGAGCGCGCCCTGGAAGCAGGCGCTGTAGCCGGCCGCGAACAGCTGCTCCGGGTTGGTCCCGGAGCCGCTGCCGCCCATCTCCTTCGGCGGGTTGACGACGACGTCGAGCCTGCCGTCGTCGGTGGCCACACGCCCGTCCCGGCCGTTCTCGGCGGTGGCGACGGCGGTGTACAGGACCTCAGCGGGTCGGATGGCAGCGCTGGGCATGGTCTTCCTCCTCGGTCCGCCGCGACTCGCGCCCACGATCCCGGCGGTTTCGGAAAGAAGTTACCGCACAACGGAAAGTCGCGAGAAGGGGCCGCGGGGACGAGAAGGAGGCCGCGGAGACGGGACCGGCGGGAGGAGGCCGCCGGAAGCGACGGCCGGTCGGCGACGGCCGGTCGGCGACCGGCCGGATTCAGAGCTTGACGATCATCTTCCCGGTGTTGTCGCCGCGCAGTACCCCGAGGAACGCCTCGAGGTTGTTCTCGATGCCCTCGACGACCGTCTCGGCGTACTTGAGCTCGCCGGAGCGGACCCAGGCGCCGACCTCCTGGACGAACTCGGGCTGGAGGTCGTAGTGGTCGCCGACCAGGAAGCCCTCGATGCGGCCGCGGGTCTGGATCAGCCGAGCCAGGTTCTTCGGGCCGGGGACCGGCTCGGTGCTGTTGTAGACCGAGATCATGCCGCAGACCGCGATCCGCCCACCGCGGTTGAGGGACCCGACGGCCGCCTCCAGGTGGTCGCCGCCCACGTTGTCGAAGTACACGTCGACGCCGTCCGGGGCGGCCGCCCGCAGCTGCTCGCCGACCGGCCCGTTCTTGTAGTTGAAGGCGGCGTCGAAGCCGTACTCCTCGACCAGGAGCTTGACCTTCTCATCGGATCCGGCGGAGCCGATGACCCGGGAGGCGCCCTTGAGCTTGGCGATCTGGCCCACCTGGCTGCCGACGGCACCGGCGGCGCCCGACACGAAGACGGAGTCGCCCTCCTTGAATCCGGCGACGCGCAGCAGACCAGCGTAGGCGGTGAGCCCGGTCATGCCGAGCGCGCCCAGGTAGGTCGACAGGGGCGCGGCCTGCGGGTCGACCTTCACGGCCTGCTTGGCGTCGACCGTGGCGTACTCACGCCAGCCGCCGAAGTGCAGCACGTGGTCACCGGGGGCGATGCCGTCGGCGGCGGAGGCGACGACCTCGCCGACGGCGCCGCCCTGCATGGCCTTGCCCAGCTCGAAGGGGGCGACGTAGGACTTGGCGGCACTCATCCGGCCGCGCATGTACGGGTCGACGGAGAGGTACTGGTTGCGTACGAGGACCTCACCGGGGCCGGGCTGCCGGATCTCCGCCTCGACCAGGGCGAAGTCCTCGGGCTTCGGCCAGCCGACCGGACGGCTGAGCAGCTGCCATTCACGGCTGGTGGCGGGGAGCGTGGGGGTGTCGGACATGGACCTGGGCCTTCCTCGCATGCTTCAAATACTTCAGTACCTGAAACAACCATGCTCCTGAATATTTCAGGATGTCAAGTAAAGGGGTACCCTGAAGTCATGCCCACCCCACCGCGGACGCGCCGTCCGGACGCCCTGACCATGGAAGTCGTCGAGCTGATCGGCGAGGTCGTGGCGCGGTTCTACGAGGACTACGAGGCGGCCGCCGGGGAGCACTCGCTGACCGGCGCCCAGGCCCGGCTGCTGAGCCTGCTCTCCCTGGAGCCGCTGCCCATGCGCAAGCTGGCCCAGAAGCTGAAGTGCGAGCCGTCGAACGTGACGGGCATCGTGGACCGCCTGGAGTCCCGCGGCCTGGTCGAGCGTCGCCCGGACCCGGCCGACCGGCGCGTGAAACTGGCGGCGGCGACGGCGGAGGGCGAACAGACCGCGCGCAGCCTCCGTGAGTCCCTGCGCTTCGCCCGGGAACCGCTCGCCGGGCTGAGCGAGGAGGAACGGGTGGTCATGCGGGGTCTGCTGCGCCGGATGCTGGGCGCGGACCCGGCGGCCGACCGGCCGTAGCGCACCGGGCGCCGGACCGCTCGGGCGGCCGGTCCCGTGAGGCCCGGCAGGGGCGGCCGGCGCTTCGGGGAAGGTCCCGCGAGGCGCGGCAGGAGCGGCCGGCACGTGGGCGGCGGGCCCCATAGAGCGGCACGGGCGGCCGACGGGAAGCCGGCGCGGTTCCCTCGGATTCCCGGTGCATCCGGCATCCGGCATGCGGCCGGCCGTGGCTCAGCCGGAACTCAGGTGCACCACCACAGGAATCGGTTGCACGTCTCGGAGGGCGTCGGGGTGGGGGTGGGGTCCGCGGACGTGGGGTCCGCCGACGGGGTCGTCGTCGGCCCGGGAGTCGTCGCCGGGGCCTGCGTGGAGGCCGTCGGAGTGGTGGCCGGGGACTGATTGCCCTCGGGGGTCTCCTCGGCGTCCTTCGACGCGTCGTCCGACGGGGACTCGGACACCGACGCGGAGGCCGAGGGGTCCGCGGAGGCCGAGGGCGACGTGGTTCCCGTCGCGTCGTCGAGAGGGGCGGCCGTCTCGGTCGCGTGCGCCTCACCCGAGGCGGAGCCCTCCGCCGACGCGTCGCCGCTCGCCGCCGACTTGTCGGAGGAGAAGCCGGGGGCGTCGACTCCCAGCTCGGCGAGGCTCAGCGCACCGGCCGCCAGGACGAATCCGGCGACGACCAGTACGGTGCGCCGGCGGCGCCGACGGTGAGCGGCCGCCTTGCGGTCACGCCGGCTGGTGACGGGCTCGTCGTCGGGTTCGGCGAAGTCGTCGTCGGTCTCGGGGAGACCGTCGGTCGCGGGGAGACGGTCAGCCTCGGGAAGGCCGTCGGTCTCGGAGTCGTCACCGGGGCGCTCGAAGTCGTCCGCCGCCGGCTCGTCGAGGTGCTCGGCGTCCTCCCGCCCCCGTCTTCGGCCGCCACGCCCCCGTTCCCGGCGTCGCGCGGCGCGGCCTCCGGGTTCGGCGGGCTCGGGATCGCCGCCCCCCTCGCCGCGCGCGTCCGGGTAGGACGACGCACCGGGGTCGGTCTCTTCCGCGTGCTCGCGGAGCTGTTCGGCAGGTGTGCCGCACCCCGGGCACGCGAGGGCGCCGTTGAGGTGCCGTCGGCACGGGTCGCAGTAGTCCATGACGCCGGAAGACTAAGTTCCCTTCGGGTAACGCCACTAGGGGTTGCTGTGAAAATTATGTGGGAGACCATGTTTAACGGCGTGGGAAGTTGCGCGAAGCACCCGAGGTCGCGCGAAGTGCCCGACATCGCCCCGAAACCGGACTGCGAAACTGTCGAAACCGTTATCTGTCCGACCCATTGACACCCCCACCGCCCCGTCCTTACTGTCACGCCAGCATTTCGAACGTGTGCCGAAATATCGAACACGCCGGAACGCCAGCCAACCGGTCCGACGAAGCAGCGAGGGGCAACCGCCGTGCGCATCACCGGAATCAGCACACACGTGGTCGGGACGCCGTGGCGCAACCTGACCTACGTCCAGGTGCACACCGACGAGGGCATCACCGGAGTCGGCGAGACCCGGATGCTGGGCCACACCGACGCGCTGATCGGCTACCTGCGCGAGGCCGAGGCCAACCACATTCTCGGCTCGGACCCGTTCGCTGTCGAGGACCTGATGCGCCGGATGAAGTACGGCGACTACGGGCGCGCGGGCGAGATCGTGATGTCCGGTATCGCCGTCGTCGAGATGGCCTGCTGGGACATCAAGGGCAAGGCGCTGGGCGTGCCGGTCTGGCAGTTGCTCGGCGGCAAGGTGACCGACAAGGTCAAGGCGTACGCCAACGGCTGGTACACGACGGAGCGCACCCCGGAGGCGTACCACAAGGCCGCCCGGACGGTCATGGAGCGCGGGTACCGGGCGCTGAAGATCGACCCCTTCGGCACCGGGCACTTCGAGCTGGACCATCAGCAGAGCCTGTACGCCGTCTCCCTCATCGAGGCGGTGCGGGACGCCATCGGCCCGGACGCCGAGCTGATGCTGGAGATGCACGGCCGCTTCTCCCCCGCCACCGCCATCCGGCTGGCCCGCGAGCTCGCGCCGTTCAAGCCCGCGTGGCTGGAGGAGCCGGTGCCGCCGGAGAACCTCAAGGCGCTGGAGAAGGTCGCGGCCAAGGTCGACATCCCGGTCGCCACCGGTGAGCGCATCCACGACCGGATCGAGTTCCGGGAGCTGTTCGAGAGCCAGGCCGTCGACATCATCCAGCCGGACGTCGGCCACCTGGGCGGCATCTGGGAGACCCGGAAGCTGGCCGCGACCGCCGAGGCCCACTACGTGCTGGTCGCCCCGCACAACGTCGGCGGCCCGGTGCTGACAGCGGCCTCCCTCCAGGTCGGCTTCACCTCGCCGAACTTCAAGATCCTGGAGCACTTCAACGACTTCGCGGACGCGGACATCAAGAAGGTCGTCAAGGGTGCCCCGCAGGTCGTCGACGGGTACTTCCACCTCTCCGACGCGCCGGGGCTCGGCGTCGAGCTCGACGTCGACGCCGCCGCCGAGTTCCCGCAGCAGCAGGCCCGGTTCGACCTGTGGGCCGAGGGCTGGGAGCAGCGCAAGCCGAAGGGCGGCGGGCAGTGAGCGCCGCCGTCGTCGTCGAGGGGCCCGGCGAGCACCGGATCGTCGCGCACGAGCCGCGCCGGCCGGCGGCCGGGGAGGCCCTGGTGCGCGTGCACGCCACGGGGATCTGCGGCAGCGACCGCGAGCTGTACCAGGGCAACCGGCCCGAGGGCTACGTCCGCTACCCGCTCACTCCCGGCCACGAGTGGTCGGGGACGGTGGAGGCGGTCGGCGCCGGGGTGCCCGGGTCGCTGGTCGGCCGGAAGGTGGTGGGCGAGGGCTTTCGCAACTGCCAGGTCTGCGACCGCTGTCACGCGGGCGAGACGACGCTGTGCACCGACGGGTACGAGGAGACCGGCTTCACCCAGCCGGGGGCCATGGCCACCACCCTCACCCTGCCGGCCCGGCTGCTGCACGCCCTGCCGGACGACGCCGACCTGACCGCCGCCGCCCTGCTGGAGCCGGCCGCCTGTGTCGCGGCCGCCGCGCTCAAGGCGAACGCGCGGCCGGGCGAGCGGGTCGCGGTGGTCGGCACCGGGACGCTGGGCATGTTCGCCGTGCAGTTCCTGACGGCGGGGTCCCCGGCCGAGCTGCTCGTCGTCGGCACCCGTGACGACCGGGCGGCGCTCTCCCGGCGGTTCGGGGCCACCGACTTCCGCACGAAGGACCAGGAGCTGCCCGACGACTTCGACGTGGTGATCGAGACGGCCGGTTCGGCGTCCGCCGCGCGCACCGCCGCCGCCCTGCTCCGGCGCGGCGGACGGCTGGTCCTGACGGGGATCCCGGCGCCGGGCGCGGACGGCCTCGACCCGACCGACCTGGTCGTACGGCAGTTGGAGGTGCACACGGTCTTCGGCGCGCCGCCGGACGCCTGGGCGCACACGGTGCGGGTCTTCGCGGCCGGGCTGCTCGATCCGCTGCCGCTGGTCACGCACGAGCTGCCGCTGGCCGAGTTCTCCGCGGCGATCGAACTGGTGGGTTCCGGCGACCCGAAGGTCGGCAAGGTCCTGCTCCGCCCCTAGCCGTAGGCCGGTACGGGGGCGAACTGACCGCTCCCGTACCGGCGTACACCCCGGCCTTTCCGTACCCAGAGCCGCGAACCACGTCCGAAATACCGAACAAGAAGGACAGCTGTGACCGACGCTTCCGCCCCGGCAGCCCGTCGACCCGGCGAGCAGGCGCTCGCCGCGCTCGGCCTGGGCGCGCCCGCCCTCGACCCCGCCGACGCCTCGCCCCACAGTTTTCCGGGCGGGGGCCGCTGGCGCACCGAGATCCCCTCGTGCGAGGGTCCCGAGGCGCTGGCCGTCGTCCTGAAGGAAGCCTCGCGCCTGGACGTGCCGATCCACCGGATCAGCCAGGGCAGCGGTGTGTGGATGCTGACCGACGCCGAGATCACCGAGATGGCCGACGCGACCGCCGAGCGGGACATCGAGCTCTGCCTGTTCACCGGCCCGCGCGGCACCTGGGACATCGGCGGCTCGGTCCGTACCGACTCGCGCGGCGGGGGGACGCGTGCCCGCGGCCACGACGCGGTCGCCGGCTGCGTCGAGGACGCCGTCCGCGCCACCGAACTGGGCGTCAAGTGCCTCCTGGTCGCCGACGAGGGCGTGCTGTGGACGCTGCACCGGGCCCGTCTGGCCGGCATCCTCCCGGCGGACACCACGCTGAAGGTGTCCGCGCTCATCGGCCCGGTCAACCCGGCCGCGTACGCGGTGTTCGAGGGGCTGGGCGCCGACTCGGTCAACGTGCCCAGCGACCTGACGCTCGATCACCTCACCGAGATCCGGCGGACGTCGGCCGCCCCGATGGACATGTACATCGAGGCCCCCGACGACCTCGGCGGCTATGTGCGGATGTACGAGGTCGCCGAGCTGATCCGGCGCGGCGCACCGCTCTACCTGAAGTTCGGTCTGTCCAAGGCGCCCGGCATCTACCCGTGGGGCACCCATCTGCGGGACGTGACCCTGGACACCGCCCGGGAGCGGGTACGGCGCGGCCGGCTCGCCCTGGACCTGCTCGCCCGGCACGGCGCGGACGGCGACATGGCGCCGCTCGGCTCCCGGCTGCCCGGAACGCTCCACCGCTTTCCCGTCGACGCCCTCCAGGCGTGACACCTCCCCGTGTGACCCCTCCCGTGTGACCCCTCTCAACGACGAGAAGAACAAGGACTGATCACCATGCGCAATCGCAGAGCCGCCCTCGCCGCCACGGCCGCAGCCGCCTCCCTCGCCCTCACCCTCTCCGCCTGCGGCCAGAGCAGTGACGGCGGCAGCAAGGAGGACAAGGACAGCGGCAAGGGCGGGACCATCGGCATCGCGATGCCGACCAAGTCGTCCGAGCGCTGGATCGCCGACGGCGACAACGTCGTCAAGGACCTGGAGGCCAAGGGCTACAAGACCAAGCTGGTCTTCGGCGAGGACGACCCCGACCAGCAGGTCTCGCAGATCGAGAACCTGATCACGCAGGGCGTCAAGGCGCTGATCGTGGCGGCCATCGACAACAAGTCGCTGAACAACGTGCTCCAGCAGGCCGCGGACGCGCACATCCCGGTCATCGCCTACGACCGGCTGATCCTCGGCACGAAGAACGTCGACTACTACGCGTCCTTCGACAACACCAAGGTCGGTGAGCTCCAGGCCGGCTACATCGTCGACAAGCTCGGTCTGGCGAGCGGCAAGGGCCCGTTCAACATCGAGCTGTTCGCCGGCTCCAACGACGACAACAACACCAAGTACTTCTTCAACGGCGCGATGAGCGTGCTCCAGCCGTACATCGACAGCAAGAAGCTCGTCGTCCAGTCCGGCCAGACCGGCCTCACCCAGGTCACCACCCTGCGCTGGGACGGCGCCACCGCGCAGAAGCGCATGGACGACATCCTCACCAAGTCGTACAAGAGCCAGAAGGTCGACGCGGTCCTCTCGCCGTACGACGGGATCTCGATCGGCATCCTGTCGGCGCTGAAGTCGGACGACTACGGCTCCAAGAGCAAGCCGCTGCCGGTCCTCACGGGCCAGGACGCCGAACTGGCCTCGGTGAAGTCGATCATCGCGGGCGATCAGACGCAGACCGTCTACAAGGACCTCCGTGAACTGGCCAAGGTCGCCTCGAACATGGTCGACGCGGTCCTCAACGACAAGAAGCCGGAGACCAACGACACCAAGACCTACGACAACGGCTCGAAGGTCGTGCCCGCCTACCTGCTCCAGCCGGTGAGCGTCGACAAGTCCAACTACCAGCAGGTCCTGGTGGACGGCGGCTACTACACGGCGAACGAGCTCAAGTAACCGCCGGTCCCACTGATCTCTCACTGATTGGAAGGCACGACCATGGCGGGACCCGTCCTGGAAATGCGCTCGATCGTCAAGACCTTTCCCGGCGTCAAGGCGCTGTCGGACGTCACGCTGACCGTCCGCCAGGGCGAGGTCCACGCCATCTGCGGGGAGAACGGCGCCGGCAAGTCGACCCTGATGAAGGTCCTCTCCGGCGTCCACCCGCACGGCACGTACGAGGGCGAGATCCTCTTCGAGGGTGACGTCTGCCGCTTCAGGGACATCCGGGCGAGCGAGCAGCACGGCATCGTGATCATCCACCAGGAGCTGGCGCTGGTGCCGTTCCTCTCCCTCGCGGAGAACATCTTCCTCGGCAACGAGCACGCCAAGGGCGGGCTCATCGACTGGAACCAGACCCTGCGGCACGCCACCGAACTGCTGCGCCGGGTCGGTCTCGGCGACCACCCGGAGACCCGGGTCGCCGACATCGGCGTGGGCAAGCAGCAACTGGTGGAGATCGCGAAGGCGCTGTCGAAGAAGGTGAAGCTGCTCATCCTCGACGAGCCGACCGCGGCGCTGAACGACGAGGACAGCGGCAAGCTCCTGGACCTCATCCTGGAGCTGAAGAACCAGGGCATCACCTCGATCATCATCTCCCACAAGCTCAACGAGATCCGCCGGGTCGCCGACTCGGTGACGATCCTGCGCGACGGGCGGTCCATCGAGACGCTCGACGTGAAGGCGCCGGAGACCACCGAGGACCGGATCATCAGCGGCATGGTCGGCCGCGATCTCGACCACCGCTTCCCCGAACGCACCCCGCACGAGGCGCGGGAGGGCGCGGCGCCGGCCCTGGAGATCCGCGGCTGGACCGTGCACCACCCGATCGACCAGCAGCGCAAGGTGGTCGACGACGTGTCGGTGCAGGTGCGGCGCGGGGAGATCGTCGGCATCGCCGGTCTGATGGGCGCCGGCCGCACCGAACTGGCGATGAGCGTCTTCGGGCGGTCCTACGGCAGGTACGCGGGCGGCACGGTCCTCAAGGACGGCACGGAGATCCGTACGAAGACCGTCGCGCAGGCGGTCCGGCACGGCGTCGCGTACGTCACGGAGGACCGCAAGCACTACGGCCTCAACCTCATCGACACCATCAACCGCAACATCTCGCTGACCGCCCTCACCAAGGTCGCCCAGCGGGGCGTGGTGGACGAGCACGAGGAGCGCCAGGTCGCCGAGCGCTACCGCACGTCGATGAACATCAAGGCCCCGACCGTGTTCGAGCCGGTGGGCAAGCTGTCCGGCGGCAACCAGCAGAAGGTCGTCCTCAGCAAGTGGATCTTCGCGGGTCCCGATGTGCTGATCCTGGACGAGCCGACCCGCGGGATCGACGTGGGCGCCAAGTTCGAGATCTACACGGTCATCGACAAGCTGGCCGCCGAGGGCAAGGCGATCATCTTCATCTCCTCCGAGCTGCCCGAACTGCTCGGCATGTGCGACCGCATCTACACCATGGCCGCGGGGCGGCTCACCGGCGAGTTCTCGCGGGCCGAGGCCACGCAGGAAGTGCTGATGCGTCAGATGACGAAGGACAAAGAGGTAACGCGATGAGCACCGATGTGACCAACGTCCCGGCCGAGGCGCCGCCGGGAAGGAGCGGTGGCGGCGGCACCGGGGAGAACCTGCTGCGGCTGATGCTCGACGGCCTGCGCCGGAACATGCGCCAGTACGGCATGCTGATCGCCCTCGGCCTGATCGTCGTGCTCTTCGCCGTGTGGACCGACGGCGACCTTCTGCTGCCGCGCAACGTCTCCAACCTGGTCCTCCAGAACAGCTACATCCTGATCCTCGCGATCGGCATGATGCTGGTGATCATCGCGGGCCACATCGATCTGTCGGTCGGTTCGCTGACCGCGTTCGTGGGCGCGTTCGCGGCGGTGCTGACCGTGCAGAACGGCGTGCCGTGGCCCGCCGCCCTGGTGCTGTGTCTGCTGGTGGGCGCGGTGGCGGGCTCCTTGCAGGGCTTCCTGATCGCCTATCTCGGCATACCGTCGTTCATCGTCACCCTCGCCGGGATGCTGCTCTTCCGCGGGCTCACGGAGATCCTGCTCAAGGGCCAGACCCTCGGCCCGTTCCCGGACGGTCTGCAGAAGATGGGCAACGGCTTCCTCCCCGAGGCCGGCCCGCACACCAACTACCACAACATCACGCTGCTGCTGGGCCTCGCGGTGATCGTCTTCGTGGTCCTCCAGGAGGTCCGCGACCGCAGGCGCCAGCAGGAGTTCTCGCTGGACGTGCTGCCGGCCAGGCTGTTCCTGCTGAAGCTGGTCGCGCTGGTCGCGGCGGTGCTCACCGTCACGATGCTGCTCGCCAGCTACAAGGGCGCCCCGATCGTGCTGCTGATCCTCGGCGTGCTGGTGGTCGGCTACGGCTACGTCATGCGCAACGCCGTCTTCGGCCGTCACATCTACGCGATCGGCGGCAACCTCCCGGCGGCGAAACTGTCGGGCGTCAAGGACAAGAAGGTCACCTTCTACGTCTTCCTGAACATGGGCATGCTCGCGGCCCTGGCGGGTCTGGTGGTCGCCGCCCGCCTGAACGCGTCCTCTCCGAAGGCCGGCCTGAACTTCGAACTCGAGGCGATCGCCTCCTCGTTCATCGGTGGCGCGTCCATGAGCGGCGGTGTGGGCACCGTCCTCGGCGCGATCATCGGTGGTCTGGTCCTCGGCGTGCTGAACAACGGCATGAACCTCCTCAGCGTCGGCACCGACTGGCAACAGGTCATCAAGGGCCTGGCCCTGCTGGCCGCGGTCGGGTTCGACGTGTGGAACAAGCGCAAGTCCGGTTCGTAACTCAGCCGGGCCCCACCCGGTGGTGGGGCCCTCCATCTGCAGGAGCCGCACATGGACATGAGCAGACGTACGGTCATCGCGGGAGCGGCGGCAGCGGGTCTCACCGCCGCCGCCATGGGTACCGCCCACGCCTCGGGCGCCAGGAGGCCGGTGCGGGAGCTCTTCGGCACCCTCACCGACGGAACCAAGGTCCACCGCTGGTCGCTGGAGAACGGCGGCACCCGGCTGAAGGTGCTGTCCTACGGCGGCATCGTCAACGCCCTGGAGATCCCGGACCGCCACGGCCGGTACCGCAACGTCTCCCTCGGCTTCGCCACCATCGAGGACTACGTCGCCAAGAGCCCGTACTTCGGCGCCCTGATCGGCCGTTACGGCAACCGCATCGGCAAGGGGCGGTTCACCCTCGACGGCACGGCCCACCAGGTCAGCGTCAACGACGGCGTGAACAGCCTGCACGGCGGCACCCAGGGCTTCGACAAGCGCGTCTGGGACGTCGAGCCCTTCACCAAGGGCTCCGACGTCGGCCTGCACCTGCACTACGTCAGCATCGACGGCGAGATGGGCTACCCCGGCACGCTCCGTGTGAAGGTCACCTACACCCTCACCCGGTCCGGCGACTGGCGCGTCGACTACGAGGCGACCACCGACAAGGCCACCGTCGTCAACCTCACCAGCCATGTGTACTGGAACCTCGCCGGCGAGGGCAGCGGCTCGGTCTACGACCACGAGCTGTCCATCGCCGCCGCCCGCTACACGCCGGTCGACTCGGGGCTGATCCCCACGGGCGAGCTGGCCAAGGTCGCGGGCACCCCGTTCGACTTCCGCCGCACCAAGGCGGTCGGCGAGGACATCCGGGTCGCGAACCAGCAACTGCTGTACGGCAAGGGCATCGACCACAACTGGGTCCTCGACAAGGGCGTCACCGCGAGGCCCGTGCACGTCGCGGCCCTGCGGGACCCGTCCTCGGGCCGCTCCCTGAAGATCGCGACGACCGAACCCGGTCTCCAGTTCTACTCGGGCAACTTCCTCGACGGAACGCTCGTCGGGGGCGGCGGCCGCATCTACCGCCAGGGGGACGCCCTCTGCCTGGAGACGCAGCACTTCCCGGACTCGCCGAACAAGCCGTCGTTCCCCTCGACGGTGCTGCGCCCCGGCCAGACATACCGGACCTCTACCGTCCACACGTTCGACGCGTAAGTCCAAAACCCAAGAAGTCACACTTCTTTCACAAGAGTTGAACAGCGCCTCGCGCACCTCCGTATGTAAGGGCGGCCCGTGCTCCCCCGCGCGGGCCACCCAATGACGACGGGCCCGGTCGTCCCCGCCGGGCCCGCCCCATATGGAGGTTCCATGGCCGACAACGTCACCTCGTTGTTCCGCAGCACAGCGGCACACAGCCCGTCGATGGCGGCGCTGACGCGGGAGGGCGACGGATCGGGCCCCGTGGACTTCTGTATCCCCTGCAACCCCTATTTCCCCACCCCGGCGATGTTCGACGAGATGGCCTCCCGGCTGCGCGACATCATCACGTACTACCCGAGCGGCGCCGACACGATCACCGGCGAGCTGTGCAACCTGCTCCAGCTTCCGCCCCAGTGCGTGGCGATGGGCAACGGCTCCACCGAGCTCATCACCTGGATCGACCACCTGCTGGTCCGCGAGTCCCTCGCCATCCCCGTCCCCACCTTCGGCCGCTGGACCGACCAGCCGATGGAGACCGGCAAGCGCGTCGACATGTTCCCGCTCCAGGAGTCCAGCGGCTTCGCCCTGGACCTCGCGCAGTACGCCGAGTTCATCCGCAAGCGTGGCACCCGGGTCGCCGTCATCTGCAACCCGAACAACCCCGACGGCGGCTTCCTGCACAAGCAGGCGCTGGTCCAGTTCATGGACGCGATGGCCGACCTCGACCTGGTCGTCATCGACGAGTCGTTCCTGGAGTTCGCGGACGCGGAGGCGGAGCCGAGCGTCGTGCAGGAGGCGATGCTGCGTCCGAACGTCATCGTGCTGCGCAGCCTCGGCAAGAACTTCGGCCTGCACGGCATCCGCTTCGGCTACCTGGTCGCCAACCCGTCGCTGGCCGGCCGGGTCCGCTCCATGCTGCCCAAGTGGAACCTCAACGCGTTCGCCGAGCACGTGGTGTTCATGCTCAAGGAGCACGGCGCCGAGTACGCGCAGAGCCTCCATCAGGTCCGCCGTGACCGTCTGGACATGGCCGGCCAGCTCGCCGCGCTGCCCGGCCTGACCGTCTACCCCTCCCAGGGCAACTTCCTCTTCGTGCGCCTTCCCGTCGGCGCCGAGGGCACGGTGGTCCGGGACCGGATGCTGACCGAGCACCGGATCCTGGTCCGCGAGTGCGGCAACAAGGTCGGTTCGTCCAGCCGCTTCCTGCGTCTCGTGGTGCGCCCCCAGGTCGACGTGCGTCGCCTGGTGTCCGGCCTGGAACAGGTGCTCTACGGGACCAGGAGGGGAGCCGCCGTGCCCGAGCCTGCCACCGGCATCAACTACAGCTCGGGCACGGCGGCCGTGGACCGCCTGGTCAGCGCGACGAACGGAGCGGGTATCCCGGGCCTCGCCGCCCAGGCCATGGCCGTCGGCATGCCGGCCGCGCCGCAGGGCGGCCAGTCCATGGGCTCGGGCATGCCCATGCCCGCGGTGGCACAGGCGGCTCCGCAGCAGGTTCCCCAGCAGGTCGCGCCGCAGATCCCGCAGCAGATTCCCCAGCAGATTCCCCAGCAGGTGCCGCCCCAGATCCCGCAGCAGATCCCGCAGCCGATGATGGCGCCGGTCCCGGCCCAGTTCCCCGCGCAGATCCCGGCCGCCGCCCAGATGCCGGTGCCGGCTCCGGCTCCGGTCCCCGCGCCGATGACCGGCCCGACCCCGCCCGGTGTCCCGGCCCGCGGCGGCCTCACCGCGGCCCAGGTCAGGGGCACGAACGGCCTCACCCCGGCCCCGGCGACGGGCTGGCCGAGCGCCCAGAGCTGGCCGAACGCGGCGGGCATGGGCCAGACGGGCTGACGCCTTCCTCCCAGGTGCCCCGCACCGGCCCGCGCGCCCGGACCGGGGCGAGCCGGCCCGGCAGGTCCACCTCGGCCCGTACGGTCTTCCCCGGCGGCGGCTCCCGGTCCACCACCTCCCACCGGGCCGCGAGCGCCGACACCAGGACGAGCCCGCGCCCCGAGTCCGCGAGCGGCGGGGCGGGCCGTACGTCCGCCGGTCCCGGCGGGCGGGGATCGCCACGGGTGTCCGTCACCTCCACCCGTACGCACTCCGCGCCGAGCGAGAGCCGCAGCTCGAAGTCGCGGCCCGGCACCCGCCCGTGCGTCACCGCGTTCGCCGCCAGCTCGGCGACGATCACGGCGACGGCGTCGGACACGTCCGTGCCGTGCGGGACGCCCCAGGCGTGCAACTGGTTCACGGCGAGCCGCCGGGCGAGGCGGGCACCTCGCGGGGTGGCGCTGAGGCGTTGGGTGAACACACGTACGGTGACGGGTCTTTGCTGGGTCATGCCCCCCAATCTGGCGCCCCCGGCGGCCGTTTCTCCAGGCTGACACCGCGTACGCCGGTGCAGCGTACGTGAGGACGGGGTGGACAGTACCCGTCACCCAACGTGACCATGAGCGCGGGAGGTGACCGATGACGACGGACGGGTCGGCGGGCGAGCCGGAGTCCTCGGACAGTCTGCGGACGTTCGGGGCGGTGGTCCAGGCGTTGCGCGAGCACGCGGGGTACAGCAGGGAGGAGTTCGCGGAACTGGTGCGGTTCTCCAAGCACACGGTGGCGTCGGTGGAACTGGGCAGGCGCATGCCGGACCCGGCGTTCACCGAACGGTCGGAGGAGGTCCTGGGCAACACGGGCGCGCTACGCAGGGCGGCGGCCCATCTGGCACGCCAACCGGGGTTGGCGGCTTGGTTTCGCCAGTGGGCTCGGATGGAGGCCGTGGCGATCACGTTGTACACGTACGAATGCCGCATGATCCCGGGCTTGTTGCAGACGGAGGCGTACGTACGAGCCCTTGCGGCGGAGCAGTTACCGCCCCTTGGCGACGCCCAGATCGAGGAGCGCTGGACCGCCCGCACCGAGCGACAGAGGCTGTTGACGGAACGGCCGAACACCACGTTCAGCTTCATCCTCGAAGAGCATCTGTTCCTACGCCGTACCGGCGGGCGGGCGGTCACGCGACAGCTCGTCGATCACGTGCTGGGGTGCGCCGAACTGCGCAACGTCGAGATCCAGGTCATGCCCCTGGTGCAGGAGTCACATGCTGGACTCCAAGGACCTATCCGCCTACTGGAAACGCCCGAGAACCAGTGGTTCGCTTATAACGAGGGCCAGGAGAGCGGCCAGTTGATCACCGACCGAAAAGTGGTCAGCGTCCTCCAGGCGCGCTATGCCAGGATGCGTTCACAGGCTCTCACCATCCAGGACTCCTTGAGCCTGCTGCGACGGATGCGAGGGGATCTATGAACACGCCCGAACTGGCTTGGTTCAAGAGCAGCTACAGCAGCGCATCCGGCGACGACTGCGTGGAAGTCGCCCTCGCCTGGCGCAAGTCCAGCTACAGCAGCGGTGGCTCCGGCGACTGCGTCGAAGTGGCCGCCTGCCCCCTGGCCATCCACATCCGTGACTCCAAGAACGCCGACGGTCCGCGGCTCGCGGTGAGCCCCACCGCCTGGACGCACTTCCTCACGCACAGCGCGAGGTAGTGGCCGGGCGGCGGGGCCGGTAGCCGGTGGGACGGCCTCAGTTGCCGGGGCACTCCCTCCATGCCAGGTGGTAGACGGTGCTGATGTCACCGTCGGTCGAGTCCATGGTCATGAAGCTGACCTTGCCGGGCGCGGAGCTGCCCGCGTTCACGCGCAGTTCGGTGTTGATGTTGAAGTTGCGCTGGACTCCGCAGGGCGCCCAGACGAGCTGCGCCCAGTCCGTGCTGTCGGTGGCCTGCCAGTTGTCGTCGTAGGGGCCGTTGTACGGGTGGCTGCGGAACGCCGTGTTCGACGAGCCCTGGAAGTAGTACGAGGCCCGCTGGGTGGCGCTCGCGCCGGACTGGAGCGCGGCGTAACCGCGGTAGTCGGCGCTGGCGATGGCGTACGTGAAGCCGGACGGGACGTGGACCACCAGGTTGAGCTGGCAGTTCTTGCGGTAGGCCGTGGGGTCGGAGTTGCCGCCGGCCTGGGCGAGATAGGCGCTGTAGGTCACCGTGAAGGCGGTGTTGTCCTCGGAGACGGCGACGGCGGTCGTGCCCTGGGGACAGCCGGAGCCGTTCACCGTGGCGACCTTGATGATGATCTTGTCCGGGGGCGGGTCCTCGAACCCGGAGGACGCGCCCTGCGCCGGGAGCGCAGTGCTGAGCAGAGCGGCGGCGGCCGCTCCGCTCAGGAGGAGTCCGACAGACATGGTTCTCCCAATCGTTCAGTGGGGGGTGGCACGCGCAATCCCGGCCTGTGGAGAAACCATGAGCATGCTGTGAAGGCCGGGAGCGGTGGCATCGTAGGCGCGCCCGGACGGCGCGGTCAGGCCGAACTCCGGCCAACCGGAAGGCCCTTGCGGGACGCGACCGTGACCGGAGGTGTGGCTTCCGCCGCGGCCGGGCGCTCTCCGTCGCCCCGGGACCGACGGATGCGTAGAAACCCCTTAACCGCCACGGCCGTGGGCCCTGCGGCCGTGGCGGTGCTCGCCGCGTCCTGGACGGCCGCCGGTGGGCCGGCCGGCCGGGACGGCCCGGACGCCGTCGACGGGTGGGGTCTTCCGGTCAATCGGAATCCGTCCGAAAGCGCGCGGGACCGGGTGTGCGGGGTGCGAGCGGGGACACGTGAAGCGCGGCGCGCTACGGGTTCTCCCACGCGGCCGGCTCCGCCGCGAGCCGCCGTACCGGCTCGGGCAGGGCGTCCGCCGCGAGGTCGGCGACCGTGACGCCCTCCAGGACCCTGCGCACATTGGCCCGCAGCGCGATCCACAGGGGCAGCAGCGGCTGTGCGGTGCCGGTGTAGGAGAGGCCGGTCGGGCGCTCGCCGCGTACCGACACGATCGGGCCGTCCACCGCGCGGATGACGTCCGCCACCGTGATCGCCGAGGCGTCCCGGGCCAGCAGGTAGCCGCCGCCCCCGCCGCGCCGGCTGTCGACGATCCCGCCGCGCCGCAGATCGCCGAGGATCCCCTCCAGGAACTTGTGCGGGATGTCCTGCGCGGCGGCGACGGTCTCCGCCTTCACCGGCTCCCCGCCCCGCCGTACGGCGAGCTCCAGGACCGCCCGTACCGCGTAGTCCGCCCGTGCCGAGATCCTCATCCCCCCATTGTGCGGCGCACCGGCCGCCCCGCCGTCGGCGGCCAGGGAGCGCGCCACCGTGCGGAACTGTGCGGAACCGTCGGACACCGGCCAGGGCAAGGGTAGTTCGGTGTCGAACAACGGCCGGAGGACGACATGACGGGGACGCTCACGGGCGCGTAACCTCGGACCGGCTGCGCAGGCGGACGGCGAGGGAAGGTGGGGGAAGGGGGCACGATGGACGGTGGCGTCGGCTTCTCCATCTCCTTCTGGATCCCTACCGCTGTGCTGACCGCGGCCCTGGTGATCAAGCTGCCCACGATCATCCGGCTGTGGCGGGACCCGCTGCTGCGGGCCGTCGGCGGTCTGCTGGTGCTCGCCTGCTCGGTGTTCGTGTTCGTCACACCGTCGACGATCGCCTGGACCAACCGCGTCACCGGCGTGCCGAACATCTCCGCGCCCTGGGTGTACTCACTGCTCACCGCGTTCTGCGGGTCCTGTCTGCTGCTGATCATCGCCTGGCGCAACGGCCTGTCCGACCGCTCGGCCGAGACCCGGCGCGCCATGCGGTGGGTGATCTGCGTGTACTCGGGCGTGATCGTGGCGCTGTGGGTGCTGTTCGCCCTCGCGGACGTGCCCGTGGAGCGGCTCACCGACCTCGACACCTACTACGCCAACACGCCGTTCATGCGCGAGGAGATCCTGCTCTACCTGCTCGCGCACGCCGTGGCCGTGCTGATCACGTCCCGGCTGCTGTGGGACTGGGTGCGCACCGACGGGCTCGACGCCTGGCTGCGCTCGGGACTGACGTCCCTGTGCGTCGGCTACGGCCTGAACCTCATCTTCGACGTGTCCAAACTCGCCGCCGTCGTGGCCCGTTGGACCGGTCACGACCTGGACCGGCTGAGCACCGGCGTGGCACCGCCCGTGGCCTGTCTGTCGGCCATCGCGATCGCGGTCGGTTTCATCCTGCCGCACGTCGGCCAGTATCTGCACGACCGCTGGCGGGTCCGGCTCGCCCACCACGAACTGCGGGCGCTGTACCTGCTGACACGCTCCGTCCACGGCGGTCGCGTGCCCCGGCTGCCGCGCGGCACGGCCGAACTGCGCCTGACCCGCCGCGAGACCTTCATCCGGGACGTACTGCTGCCGCTGGCCCGGCACATCGACGAGAACCTGCGCGCCCGGTCGTACGCCGCCGCCGTCGCCCGCGGGCTGCCGCCGGAGCGGGCCAAGGCGCTGGCCGCCGCGATCGCGATCCAGGACGCCGTCGACGGGAGCCGGGGCCGCTCCGGCGGGGACGCCCGCGCCCAGGACACGGATCCCGGCGGCCACGCGGACACCACCGACCTGCTCCAGGAGATCGGGGCCGTGTCGCGGGCCCTGCGCAGCCCCCACGACCTCGACGCGGTGCGCGCTCTCGCGACGGCACCGGCGGCGGAGGTGAGGTAGCTGAAGCGGGGCCTGTCTTGGCATATTTCAACGGTGCGTACGAAGAAGGAGATGCGTCGGCTCGCCGGCACGCTCATCGATCCCATCCGGATCCCGATCCCGGCGGACCCCGAGGCACTCTTCGACGCACTCGTGGAGTCGGTCAGCCAGTGGCGCGGCCGGGAGGTCGTCGTCCACCGGCGGGTCTTCCCGCCGCACACCGCCAGCGGCCTCTGGCTGGACGGCGCGCACCACGACGACGTCGTCATCGACAAGCGGGCCGCCGTCTGGCACCAGATCGTGATCTTCTGCCACGAGGTGTGGCACATGCACCAGCAGGGCGTGGGCCACGCGGACGAGCCCGCCGCCGGTGACGGTCCCCGACTCGTCGCCGCGCGCACCGACTTCAGCCTCGCCGACGAGCAGGAGGCCGACCTGTTCGGCATGCTCATGGGCCGTCGGCTGCGCACCTGGCTGGAGGCGCCGGCCGACTCCGTGTACGCCGCCGACAGCAACGGCGCCCAGAACCTCTCCGGGCGCATCGGGGCCGCCCTCAACTACCGCGGGACACGAGGATGAGCGGCCTGATCAACTATGTGAGCTGTGGGGTGCTGTGGCTGGCCCTGGTGGTCAAGGCCCCCGACCTGATACGTCACTGGCGCGACCCCTACCTGCGCACCATCTGTGTCGTGCTGGGCCTGGCCGGAGCCTGCTTCTTCCTCGGCGCCCCGCCGACGGTCGGCACCATCAACGGTGTCAGCGGCATCCCGAACCTCGCCGCCCCGCTGACGTACGCGTCGATCACGGCGTACAGCGCGGCCGCCCAGATCCTGATCGTCTACTGGCGGGGCGGCCCGCGGGTGCACCGCTCGGCCCGCCGCTGGATCGTGGCGTACACCTTCGTCCTGGTCGGTATCGCGGCGATGTTCGCGCTCGGTGACGCGCCCGTGGAGCGCCGTACCGACCTGGACACCTACTACGCGACGACGCCGTTCATCGCCGAGATGATCGTGCTCTACCTGGCCGGGCATCTCGCCGCGGTGAGCGTGACCACCGTGTCGTCGCTGGGCTGGGCCCGTCAGGTGCACGGCTGGCTGCGCGCGGGCCTGGTGACGCTGGGCGTCGGCACGCTGTGCAACGCCGGGTACAGCGTGACCAAGCTCGCCGCGGTCGTCGCGCGCTGGTGCGGACAGGACTGGTCGGGGCTCGGTACGACCGTCTCGCCGGCCGCCGCCGGGCTGGGCGCGCTGGTCACGGTCACCGGCATCCTGATCCCGCTGGTCGGGCCGCGGCTGACGCAGTGGCGCGACTCCCGGCGGGCGTACACCCGCCTGGGACCGCTGGAGCGGGAACTCGACGACGTCCTCCGCCGCCGCGCGCTGCGGCTGCCCCGGCCCCGCTGGTCCTCCCCCACCACCCTGCTGATCTGGCGCCGGACCAGCATCCACAACGCGCTGAGCCACCTGGACGCGTTCTTCGACCGGGGCCTGTTCGACCGTACCCGCGAAGCCGCGCTCGCGGACCCCGGCGGCGACCCGGCCCAGGCCGACGCCGTCGCCTGGGCCGCCGTCATCACGGTGGCCGCGCGGGAGGAGCGATACCGGGAGAGGCCCCTCGCGGACGTCGACGGGGCCGACTGGATCGAGGACCGGACGCCCGGCCCGGACGCGCTCGCGCGCATCGCCGACGCCCTGGCGTCCTCCCCGCTCGTCGCGGCCGCCCGGCTCCGCAGCGGTACCACCACGACGGGCACCGCATGAGTGTCGTGGTCTACGTCGCCGCCGGTGTCCTCGCACTGTCCGGCGCGGTGCTGTTCCGCCGCCCCCGGGCCGGCGTACGTACCGTGCGCAACCCGCTGACCTTGTCCACCTGCGCGGCCATCGCCCTCGGCGCGCTCGTCCTCGTCTGCTCGGCGCCGCTGACCCTGGCCGCCGTCAACGACCTCACGGGCGTGCCCAACTTCGGCGCCCCGCTGACCTACGGCATGCTCTCCGCGTACAGCTGCTCCCTGTTCATCCTGCTGATCAACTGGCGGGGCGGGTCCCGGGAACGGATCCGGCGCATGGTGCTGCTCGGCATCGCCGCCTACGGGGCGCTGATCGTCGCCATCGTCGTGCTGTTCGCGCTGGCGGACGCGCACACCGAACGGCTCACCGACCTCGACACCTACTACGCCGGAACCCCGTTCATGCGCGAGATGATCGTGCTCTACCTGGTCGGGCACAGCGTCGCGACCATCGGGCTGTGCGCGGTGGGCGTCAAGTGGGGGCGCGAGGTCACCGGGCTGCTGCGCACCGGGCTGCGGCTGATCCTCATCGGGTCGATGCTGGACGTGGTGGGCTTCCAGCTGACGAAGTACACGGCCGTCGTGGCGCGTTGGACGGGTCACGATCTCGACTTCCTGTCCACCGTCATCGCCCCGCCGATGGCCTCGCTCGGCGCGCTGACCTGTTCCGTCGGGTTCGTGCTGCCCCGGCTGCTGCCCTCGCTCGCCGCGCACTGGCACAGTCTGCGCGATCTGCGGACGCTGGGGCCGCTGTGGTCGGCGCTGCGGTTCGCGTCCACCGCCCCGCCGCCGCCCGGCACTTGGTGGCGGCTGCCGCGCGAGCGGTTGCAGTGGCGGGAGGTCGCCATCCACGACGCGCTGCTGGCGCTGGCCCCCTATTTCGACGACCGGGTCCGGGAGCGGGCCCTCGGCGGTGCGCTGCGCGCGGGCCGCTCCCCGCACGGGGCACGGCTGACGGCGGAGGCGGCCATGCTCTGCGACGCCGTACGCCGGGCCGCCGCGCGGGGCCGGCCGCTGGAGACACCCAGCGGGTACCGGCTGCACGCCACGACGGCCTCCGGGACCAGTGGTCTGGTGGAACTGGTGGAACTGGCGCAGGAGTTCACGCGATCATCACATGTCGGAACCATACGTGTGGGTACGGTGACGACGACCCCCGACCGAACCCGAGGAGCCCCATGACGCGTAGAGCTGTTGTCATCGGTGCCGGCCTGGCCGGCATGCTGGCCGCGGCCGCGCTGTCCCCCAGCGCGGACGAAGTGATCGTGCTGGACCGCGACGAGCTGCCTGCCGGCCCGGACCACCGCAAGGGCCTGCCGCAGGGCCGTCACGCGCACGTCCTCATGGCCGGCGGCATGGCCGCGATGGAGGACCTCGTGCCGGGCGTGAGCATGCGCAAGCAGCTGCTCGCCGCGGGCGCCCACGAACTCGCCACCGGCCGGGACATGGTGGCGCTGACCCCCGAGGGCTGGTTCCGGCGCTGGCGCCACGAGGGACCCCGGATGATCGCGTGCAGCCGGGCGCTGCTGGACTGGTCGGTGCGGGTCGCGGTACTGGCGAACACCCGGGCCGAGGTTCGCCGCGGTCAGGTCGTGGACCTGCTGGGCGACGCGGGCCGGGTGACCGGCGTCCGCGTCTCCACCGGCGAGGCCGGCGACCTCGGCGAGACGGAACTCGCCGCCGACCTCGTCGTCGACGCAAGTGGCCGCGGGTCGCGGGTGGTGCGGTGGCTGGGCGGGCTCGGCGTGACCGGCATCCGCGAGCGGACCGTCGACACGGGCCTGGTCAACGCCACCCGTGTCTACCGCACCCCGGCGGGCGCGGAGCGCTTCCCCATGACGATCGTGCAGGCCGACCCGTACGTGTCCCGGCCGGGCCGCAGCGGGATGATCCTGCCGATCGAGGGCCGCCGCTGGATGGTCAGCCTCGGCGGCACCCGCGGCGGCGAACCGCCCGCCGACCCGGAGGGCTTCGTGCGCTACGCGCTGGAGCTGCCCCACCCCATCGTCGGCAAGCTGATCACCGGCGCCGAACCGCTCACCGACGTGCAGATCAGCCGCAGCACCCGCAACGACCGGCGCTACCTGGAGAAGGTCCGCGACTGGCCCGAGGGTCTGATCGTCCTCGGCGACGCGCTGGCCACGTACAACCCGGCCTACGGGCAGGGCATGGCGGTGGCCGCACTCGGCGCCCAGGTGCTCCGCCGGGAACTGGAGGGCACCGGGCTCACCGCCGCCGGCCTGGCCCGCCGGGTGCAGCGCGGGGCCGCCCGTCCGGTCGACGCGGCCTGGGCGGCGGCCGTCGGCCAGGACGTCTGGTACCCGGGGACCCACGGCGCCCGGCCCACCGTCGCCGACCGCCTGCTCACCCGCTTCACCCGCCGCCTGACCCTGGCGTCGACCGGTTCCTACGGCGCGGCGGCGGCCCTGTGGGACGTGACGAGCCTCCAGGCGGGCCCCTCGCGGCTGCTGCGCCCCTCCGCCCTCCTCGCGGTGCTGGGCGGACCGCTGCTGCCGCCGCTGGCGGGGCCCCCGTTGACGGAGGAGGAACGGCGGCTGGTGGCGGCCGCGGGCTGACCGGGGCTCAGCCGGCGAAGAGCGGCTGAGGCAGTCCCTTCCCGGCGCCCGGCACCACCAGCAGGGAGCCCGCCGCCGACGACGGCGCCGACAGGCCCGTACGGGCCGTGGTGACGTACAGGTCGGTCAGGTCCGGACCGCCGAAGGCGCAGGCGGTGGTGCGGGGGGTCGGCAGGGTGAGCACCCAGTCGAGGGTGCCGGACGGGGTGTAGCGGCGGACCGCGCCGCCGTCCCAGAGGGCCACCCAGACACAGCCGTCGGCGTCGACCGTGAGGCCGTCGGGGTAGCCGGCCCCCTCCTCGATCTCCGCGAACGGACGGCGGTTCGCGACCCGCCCGTCGGCGTGGTCGAAGACGTCGATCCGGCGGGTCGGGGAGTCGATGTAGTACATCAGGCGGCCGTCGGGGCTCCAGCCCGTGCCGTTGCTCACCGCCACGTCGTCCAGGACCACCTCGGCCGCGCCGTCACCGGTGACCCGGGAGAGCGTGCCGCCGCCCGGCGCCTCGTCGTAGCGCATCGTGCCGGCCCACAGGGAGCCGTCGGGGGCGACGGCCGCGTCGTTCGCGCGACGGCCGGGCACCGGGTCGTGGCGCAGCCAGCGGAAGGTGTCGTCCGGGTCGAGCAGCCCCACCCCGTCGCGCAGGTTCAGGACCAGACCGCCGCCCGCGCGCAGCTTCGCCGCGCCCACGTGCTGTTCCGTCGTACGGACCGTGCGACGGCCCGAGGCGGGGTCGTACGTGTGGATCCGCGAGCCCAGGATGTCCAGCCAGACGAGCCGGCCGGCCGCCGCGTCCCACGTCGGGCCCTCGCCGAGCGTCGCCTGCGCCCGCACCGCCACCTCGTAGGCCGTCATGCCACGTTCCGGTGGCCCAGGCGCTCCGACAGCTCTACGGCGCCCTTGGCGGCGAGCTGCTCCAGCTCGGCCCGGCGCTCGTCGCTCCAGCGGATCATCGGTACGGAGATGGACAGCGCGGCCACCACCTTCCCGGTGCGGTCGTGGACCGGGGCGGCCACACAGCTCACGTCCGGGTTGGACTCACGGCTCTCCACGGCGATGCCGCGCCGCCGGATCTCCGCCAGCGCCTCACGCAGGGCGGCCGGCGAGACGATGCTGTTCGGGGTCATCGCGATCAGGTCGGCGTCGTCCGGGATGCGCGAGGTGAGCTCCGGCTCGGGCAGCGACGCCAGCAGCATCTTGCCGACCGAGGTGCAGTGCGCGGGCAGCCGGCGGCCGGCGGCGGACACCATGCGCACGGCGTGCGTGGAGTCGACCTTGGCGATGTAGATGACGTCGGTGCCCTCCAGGATCGCCACGTGCACGGTCTCGTCGCAGGTCTCGGCGACCGAGCGGGCCACCTGCTGGCCCTCGGCGGCGAGGTCGAGCTGCTCGGCGTAACGGCTGCCGAGCTGGTACGGGCGTACGCCGAGCCGGTAGCGTCCGGGCTGACCGGGCACCGGCACGATGTACTGGCGGGCGGCGAGGGTGGTGACGAGTTCGTGCACGGTGGTGCGCGGCAACTGGAGCCGGCGCACGATGTCGGGGGCGGAGAGCGTCCCGTCCCCGTCGAGGAAGAGCTCGAGAATGTCGAGAGCTCGGGTCACGGCAGGTACAAGGCGTCCCACGACCGGCCCCTCCCTTGATGTTCGATATTTCAACAGATGACCGGGATAACGAACACAGGCTAGTCATAGTGAGGTTCCGCGGGCAATGGTCCTGCGGACGGTGGGCGACGATGGATGCCATGCCGTCCTCGAAGCCCCCCGCCGGCCCCTTCACCGTCCAGGACTTCCAGCTGGTCCTGCTGCGCCGCATGGCCGACCACAACCCCGGCCTGGTGGACGACGCCCGCCGCCGGCTGGACGCCTCCCTCGCCGACATGCGGGAGGCCAACAGGCGTTGGCAGGCCATGCTCCGCTCCCCGAGGTCCCGCTCCGCCGCCACGCGCTACCGCTCCGTCCTCGGCCCGCCCGAGTCCGTCACCGCCCGCAGGATCGGCGACCTCGACTGCGCGGCCTGGCGGTGGCCGGTCCCCCTCTGGCCCGACCTGCGCTTCGAGATCCTCGTCGGACCGGACCGGACGGTGTGGAACGAGTGGCTGGTGCGCGCGCCGGACGCCCCGGCCGCCGAGCCTCGCACCGTGGACGACCTGCGCCCGTGGTCCTGCACGGTCGACGAGGCGGCCCGCGCCTTCGCCCCCGCCCGGCCCCTGGAGGGAACCGCCCCCACCCGCTGGGGCCTGGCCTTCACCGCCCCGGACGCGCGGGGCGTACGACGGGAGGTGGTCGCCGAGTTCACCTGGGGACTGTTGCAGCGGACGGCGGTCGGCGAGCAGGAGGAGCCGAGGGCGGCGGCGGGCGGTGCGTAGCGGAAGGCGAGGGCGGCGGGCGACAAGCGGTGGGCGGAGTGACCGGTATCAACCCTCCGGCGGCGGCGCATCGCACCGGCGCTGGTGTAGGAACGGAGGTGTTGTTCCGGCCGTGTCCCCTCACCACCAGGAGTGCACCGCGTGACCTCCCTCTTTCCGGCCCTGACGGGCGATCCGGGTGAGCAAGTCGCCCTGCGGTTCGGCGACCGGTCCCTGACGTACGCAGAACTCTCGGCGGCCGCCGCCGCCGTCGGCGAACGGATCCGCGGGGCCGGCCGGGTGGCCGTCTGGGCGACCCCCTCGCTGGAGACGGCCGTCGCCGTGGTGGGCGTACTGCTGGCCGGCGCGGCCGCCGTGCCGCTGAACCCCAGGTCGGGAGAGAAGGAACTCGGGCACATCCTGTCCGACAGCGCGCCGGCCCTGGTGCTGGCCGGCCCGGATGACGAACTCCCGCCCGCCATGGGCGACTTGGTGCGCGTCGACATCGACGTCCGCGAGGCCGGCGTACTGCCCGTCGCCGACGACGCGGACGACTCGGCGCCCGCCCTGGTCGTCTACACCTCCGGCACCACCGGCCCGCCCAAGGGCGCCGTCCTCCCGCGCCGCGCGATCGCCTCGACCCTGGACGCCCTCGCCGACGCCTGGCAGTGGACCGGCGACGACGTGCTGGTGCACGCGCTGCCCCTGTTCCATGTGCACGGGCTCGTGCTGGGCGTCCTGGGCCCGCTGCGGCGGGGCGGCTCGGTCCGGCATCTCGGCCGGTTCGACACGCAGGGCGTGGCCCGCGAGCTGACCGACGGCGCGACCATGCTGTTCGGAGTGCCGACGATGTACCACCGGATCGCCGAGGCGCTGCCCGCCGACCCCGCGCTGGCCGAGGCGCTCGCCGGAGCCCGGCTGCTGGTGTCCGGCTCCGCCGCGCTGCCCGTGCACGACCACGACCGGATCACGACGGCGACCGGCCGCCGGGTGATCGAGCGGTACGGCATGACCGAGACGCTCATGAACACCAGCGTGCGCGCCGACGGGGAGGCCCGGGCCGGGACCGTCGGCGTGCCGTTGCCCGGCGTGGAGCTGCGGCTCGTCGAGGAGGACGGGACACCGATCACGGCGTACGACGGCGAGACCGTGGGCGAGATCCAGGTGCGCGGCCCGAACCTCTTCACCGAGTACCTCCACCGGCCCGACGCCACGGCCGACGCCTTCACCGCCGACGGCTGGTTCCGCACCGGCGACATGGCCGTGCGCGACCCCGACGGCTACGTCCGGATCGTCGGCCGCAAGGCCACCGACCTGATCAAGAGCGGCGGGTACAAGATCGGGGCCGGTGAGATCGAGAACGCGCTGCTGGAGCATCCGGGAGTGCGCGAGGCCGCCGTCACCGGGGAGCCCGACGCGGATCTGGGCGAGCGGATCGTGGCCTGGATCGTCCCGGCGGACCCCGGCTCCCCGCCCGACGCCGACGCGCTGGCCGACCATGTGGCCGCCCGGCTCGCCCCGCACAAACGCCCGCGCACGGTCCGCTACCTCGACGCGCTGCCCCGCAACGACATGGGGAAGATCATGAAGCGGGCGCTGCCGGTATGACCGACGGCCGCACCGCACGCGGGACCATAGCCCTCGTCACCGACGACTTCGCCGGACTCCCCGCTCCGGCCGGGGAGTCCCGGCCTCCCGACGGCCCGCTCGGCTGGCGGGGCTACGACGCGTCCCTGGCCCGCGCCGCGCGGCGCACCGGCGAGGAGGAGTCCGTCGTGTGCGGCACCGCGAGCGTCGAGGGCACCCGGGCCGTGCTCATCGCCTTCGAGTTCGGCTTCCTGGGCGGTTCGCTCGGCGAGCGCACCGGGGACCGGCTGGAGGCGGCGTACACGTACGCGCGCGAGCACCGGCTCCCCGTCGTCCCGCTGGTCGCCACCGGCGGCAGCCGGATGCAGGAGGGCATGCTCGCGCTGACCCAGCTCCAGCGCGTGGCCCGGCAGTCGGTCCTCACCCGCGAGGCGGGTCTCGCGCAGATCGCCGTGCTGCGGGACCCGACGACCGGCGGCGGCTGGGCCACGCTGGGCGCGGGCGCGGACGTGATCCTCGCGCTGCCCGGCGCCCAAGTCGGCTTCGCGGGCTCCCGGGTGCGGCCGCCGGACGCCGACCCGGCCGCGTACACGGCGGAGGCGCAGGTGGCGGCGGGCGCGGCGGACGCGGTCGTCCGGCCGGCGGAGCTGCGCCGGACGCTGGGGCGGTGGCTGCGCCTGCTGACGGGTTCATCGGCGGAGGCGGCCCCCGTGCCCCGGGCGCTCGGCTCCCCGGACCTCCCGGCGACCGGCTGGGACGCGGTACGGCGGGCCCGTGCCGCGCACCGCCCCCGGGCCGAGAGCTACCTGGACGCCTACTTCACCCACCGCGTGGCCCTGAGCGGCGACCGCTGCGGCGGCACGGACGCGGGCATGCTGTGCGGCTTCGGCGAGCACCAGGGGCGGACCGTCGCCTACGCCGCGCAGACGGGCACGGCGACGCGTCCCGCCGGCTACCGCACCGCCGCCCGGCTGATCCGCCTCGCGGACCGGCTCGGCATCCCGGTCCTGACCCTGGTGGACACCCCGGGCGCGGCCAACGACGCCGAGGCGGAACGGCAGGGAGCGGGCGCGGCGATCGCGGAGCTGTTCGGCGCGGTGGCCGCCGCCCGCACCCCGGTCACCACGCTGGTGATCGGCGAGGGCGGCTCCGGCGGCGCCCTGGCCCTGGCCGCGCCCGGCACCACCTGGGCCGCGCCGGACAGTTACTTCTCGGTCATCGCCCCCGAACTCGCGGCGGCCATCCTGAAGCGGCCCCCGACGGAGGCCGAGGCGACCGCGAACCAGCTCCGCATCCGGCCGCAGGACCTGGTGGAACTGGGTGTGATCAGAGCCGTGGCGACCGGGGAGTAGACCGGTCCGGGCCCACGGCCGTGTCCGCTCCGGGGCACGCGGCGGCGCCGTCTCCCTTGCCGGGAGGCGGCGCCACCTGCTTTCGGTGTGGGGCTACTTCACCGCTGCCTCACCCCCACCGCCCGGATGATCTCCTGCCGCACCGAGCCGCCCCGGTCGTCGCTCGCGGTCGCCCGCAGGGAGACGTACGCGGCGTCACGGGGCACGTTCAGCGTCCCGTGCCAGGCGGCCCGGCCGGATCCGGTGAGCCGCACCGGCCGCCAGGTCCCGCCGTCGTCGTAGGAGACTTCGAGCGTCCCGCCGCCGAGGGTTCCGGTGCCCGTGGCGTTCGCGACGTACTGGGCCCCGATCTCCACCGGCAGCCGGGCGCCGCCCCGGACCGTGCCCGCGAGGTCGGTGTCGACGTCGAAGGAGAGGTTGATCAGCGGCAGGTAGGTCCAGCGGTCCTCGGGGGTGGCCGCCGACCGGACGGTCCACTCGGCGTGGCCCTTCGTCGCGAGCTTCCAGCGCTCGGCGTCGAGCGTGGTGTCGGTGACGACCTTGTAGGTGTGCTCGTCGGCGGGCGCGTCCCAGACATAGGCGCCGGAGCTCTGCCGCCGGTCGACCCGCTCGCCGTCGAGGTAGACCTCGGTGAACTGGGTCATCCCGCTCCCGCCGGTCCACACGTCGCCGAAGCCGGTGTGGTCGGGCCCGGAGTCGCCCCAGCCGGGGGTGTTGAACTGGACCACGTTGCCGGAGCGCTGCTGCCCCCAGCCGAGTCCGGTGCCGAGCCAGGGGTGCCAGACCGGCTTGAACCAGTCGAGGTCCGGGCGGGAGCCGCCCCGGTAGGTGAGGACCCCGCTGCGTTGCTCCAGCGCGCCGTCGGCGGCCGTCACCGACTCGTGCCACCGCTGGCCGGGCCCGGTGGAGACGTAGTCGGTGCGCTCGGCCGGGTAGTCGATCCGCTCCGAGAAGCCGAGGCCGAGGGAGAAGGTGTCGGTGAGGGAGAAGCGGTACTCGCCGCCGCTCACCGGCCGCGCGGCGTGGAACCTCACGTCCACGGCGGCGAGTTCACGGCCCTTCGGCTCGTAGGTCAGGTCGTGGTCCGGGATCGCGCCGGGGTGGCCCTCCGAGAGGTCGTACACATAGGGCGTGTCGCGGGTGCCGGTCATGTCGACCTTGCCCGCATGGCGCAGCCGGGCCGCGTCGGCGGCGTTGACGGTGGCGATCGGGATCGGGCGGTCACTGCCGTCGTCCGCCCCCCACCAGGCGTTCAGGCGTCCGGCCGCGTCGTCGGTCACGAAGAGCGCCTCGGCCCCGGCGTCCTGGGCGGCCTGGGCGAGCGCTCCCGGGTCGGACCCGGCGGTGAGACGGGCGAGGACCGCCTTGCCGGCGACGCCGGTGAGGGGACCGTCCCCGACGTCGGCCAGCGCGAGCCTGGTCCGGCCCTCGACGAGGGTGGCGCCCGGCTGGAAGACCGCCTCGCCGACTCCCTTGACCTCCAGCAGCGGCTTGCCGAGCCGCCACACGGTCCGGTACTCGAAGGAGCCCCGCGTGACCTTCCTGGTGGGCGCGGCGAACACGCTGTCGTACTTCACCGGCACCTGGACCGCGCCGAACAGGTCGGACCCGTCGGCGCTGCGGTCGTACTCCATGAGCAGCTGCCGGGTCTCGGTCCGCCGGTCCACCTCGGCCCTGACCTCCCGCAGCCTCCGTCCGTCGAGGGTGATCTCGCGGTCCCGGTCGAGGGTGATCTCGGGCGCGGCGAGGAAGCCGAGGCCGAGCGAGTCGGCGCCGTGGCTGCCGCGCACGTCGAGGAAGGAGCTCAGGCTGTACGTGGCCGGCTTCAGGCGCAGCTTCAGGGTGCCCGAGTCGTCGACCTGCGCGGGGAAGGCGTCGACGCCCGCGACGAGTTGCTGGACGGCGAGGTCGGCGGCCGTGGGGGCTCCGTCGCGGTCCTTGACGTGGACGGTGAGCGTGTACCGCTCCTCCTCCTTGACCAGCCCGAACACGGTGTGAGCGAGGGGCGTGCCGTCGGCGGAGGCCACGATCTGCCCGCTGGTGGTGCCGACCGCCGCCGCGGCGCCGTCGCCGGTCACGGTGGTGGAGGCGGTGCCGTGCGCGGGCACGGTGAGGGTGGTGTCGGCGAGGGTGGCGACCCCGTCCGGGGCGCCCCGCACCGCCAGGGTGAGCCGTAGGTCCGCGTCACCGGAGTTGGTGTAGGTGACGGTCCTGGTCACCGGCTTCTCGTCCGCGTACGGCCAGCCGTGGAAGCCCAGGTCGGCGCTGCCGGTCGCGGTGAGGTGCGCGGCGACGGCGTCGGGCACGCTGACCCGGCCCGCCCCCAGCACGTAGGCGGAGGCGCCGAGTTGCTTCGACGTGGACATCAGCGCGTCCTTGAGCCGGGCGCCGGTCCAGTCGGGGTGCTCCTGGGCGAGCAGGGCGGCCACTCCGGCGACATGGGGCGTCGCCATGGACGTACCGCTCATGGAGGTGTAGAAGCCGCTGCCGCCGGCCAGCCGGGAGCGGGCGGCGAGGATGTCGACGCCGGGGGCCGAGAGGTCGGGCTTGAGGGCGTTGTCGCCGTGCCGGGGGCCGGCGGAGGTGAAGTAGGCGGCCTCGTCCGCGGAGTCGACCGCCCCGATGGTCAGGGCGGCGTCGGCGGCGCCGGGCGAGCCGACGGAGGAGGGGGCACCGGTGTTGCCGGCGGCGATGACGAAGAGGGCACCGGTCTCCTGGGAGAGGGTGTTCACCGCCTGCGCCATCGGATCGGTGCCGTCGCTCGCCTCGGTGGAACCGAGGCTCATGGAGACGACCTTGGCGTGCACGTCCCGCGCGGCCCACTCCATGCCGGCGATGATCTGCGACTCGCTGCCGGAACCCTCGTCGCTGAGCACCTTGCCGACGGCGAGGGTCGCGCCGGGGGCGACGCCCCGTTCCCCGCCGTCGGAGGCGGCGCCGCTGCCGCCGACGGTCGAGGTGACGTGGGTGCCGTGCCCGTTGCGGTCGGCGACCTCCTCGCCCTCGATGAAGCTCTTCGTGGCCGTGACCCGGTCCTCGAGATCGGGATGGCTCAGGTCGACACCGGTGTCGAGGACGGCGACGGTGACGCCCTCGCCGGTGAGCCCGGCCTCCCAGGCCCGCGGGGTGCCGATCTGGGCGTTGCTCTCGGCCAGGTCGGCGCTGACGCGGCCGTCGAGCCAGACGCCCTTCACCCCGTCCTGCGCGGTGAACGCCCGCCAGAAATCGCGGCCCTTGTCCGCCTCGACGGCCGCCCCGCGCACGCTGGGCAGCGCCCGGGTCCGCTCGGCGCCCCGCGGGGTGACGGCCCGCGCGCCCTTGTCGTAGGTCACGATCAGCGGCAGCTCGTCGGCCTTGTCGTCGGCGAGCCCCTGTCGTATCAGCTCGCCGACGTCGAACAGCCGCTCGTCGAGGGTGCCCGCCCGCAGATACGGCAGGGCCTCGTCCGGTACGACGCTGGTTCTGCCGTTGGTCGTCCGGGTCCGCACGGCGCCGGTGGCCCCCTCGGGCCGCTCGACCGTGATCGTCCTCTTCCCGTCGCCCAGGTCGGTCACGGTCACCTTGTCACCGGTGACGAGCGTGACGGTACGGGCGGTGCCGGCGGCCGCCGCGGTGCGCGCCGGGGTCGTGCCGGTCGGTCCGCCGTCCCGCGCGCCCGCGTCCACCGCCGGCAGCAGGGCGATCACGAGCCCCGCCGACAGGAGGGTCACCCCACGTCTGACTGGTCCTCTGGTCATCCACGCCTCTCCTCGTCGTGTGCTGCGAAGAGTCTCGGGGGGCCTGTGGCGCCGTGGAGTTGACCAGCACGGGCGGAAACGCGCCCTGGCGGGTTCCCGCCAGCGAATCCCCGCCCACCCGGCGGGCTCAGTCCGCCCGCGCCCACCGATTCCCGGGCAACACTTCCAAACGCCTTACGGAGTAGGAGAGTTCACTGAAGCCGCGCATCTCGGGGCGGGCGCCGGCGGACGGTGGACGGTGGAGCCGGCGGGAGGCACCTGCGGTTCGCGAAGAAGCCGTCACCGGGACGCGGCTCCGGTGGGGTCGGGTCCGTGTTCCGGGGGGCCGCCGTATCGTCGCCGTCTCCCGCACCCCCGGCCGGCGCACCCGGCACCCATCACCCGACACCCGGCGGCACCCCTCCGTCCTCCGCCCGACACCCGACCGGCACCCCTTCGCCCGACACCCGACCGGCACCCCTTCGCCCGGCACCCGGCGGCATCCCCTCCGCCCGGCACCCGACACCCGACCGGCACCCCTTCGCCCGGCACCCGGCGGCATCCCCTCCGCCCGGCATCGCGCCCACCGCCGTACCGACACGGCCCACTCCCCCTGACGCCAGCCCGAACCCCCCGTTCGGCCGCACCCCGCCCGGCCCCCTCCAGAAGGCGCCCGCCGCCCCGCCGCCGCACGATCGAGGGAGGCCCGCCACCCGGCAGGCCGCACGGTCTTGCTCCTCGGGAGGACCTGCCATGACCGCCAGTCTGGAGCAGCTGCGCCGCTGCCACTTCGCCGTCGACCTGGGCGCGGCGAGGACGCGGGTGTTCGTGAAGGGGGCGGGGCTCGTCGTCGACCAGCCGTCCGCCGCCGCCGTGAACACCCGTACCGGCGCGCTGATCGCGGTCGGTGAGTTCGCCGAGCAGATGACGGGCCGCACCCCCCACTACATCCGCGTCGTACGGCCGGTCTCCGGCGGTACGGTCGTCGACATCGAGATGGCACAGCGCATGCTGCGGCACCTGCTCGGCGACAAGATCCGCCGCAGTCTGCGCCGCAAGCCCCGGCTGCGCGCCGCCGCCTGCACCCCGCACGACGCCGACCCGCTGGCCCAGCGCGCGACGATCGAGACGCTGGTCGGCCTCGGCTCACGCCGGGTCGAGCTCGTCGACACGCTCATCGCCGCCGCCGTCGGCTGCGGACTGCCCGTCGAACGGCCGGAAGCCACCATGATCATGGTGTGCGGCGCGGCCGCCACCCAGGTCGCAGTGCTGTCCCTCGGCTCGATCGTGACCGCCGAGCGGATCCCCGTCGGCGGCGAGGCCGTCGACCACGCGATCATCCAGCACCTGCGCCACGCGCACGAGCTGATGCTGCCGAGCCAGTCCGTACGGCCCCTCCAACTCGCCCTGAACAACAACGGCTCCTCCCCGCACGGGCCCACGTCCACCGAGATCCACGGACGGGACGTGGCCACCGGCCTGGCCCGTTCCGTGCGGGTCGACACCGCCGCCGTACGGGACGCGATCGAGACCCCGCTGACCGCCGTCCTCGACGGCATCGGCCGGGTGCTGCGGGACTGCCCGCCCGACCTGGTGGCCGACCTCGTCGACCGCGGGATCATGATGGTCGGCGGCTCCGCGCTGCTCCCCGGGCTCGACCAGATGCTCCGGCACGCCACAGGCATGCCGGTGAACATCGCCGACCGGCCCGACGTGTGCGCCGTACAGGGCCTGGGCGCGATGCTGGAGGGCAGGGTCGAGCCGCTGACGCTGAACCCGCTGGCCGCCTGAGCGAGGGCACGGCACCGGTATGACCGACGCCCGGCCGCCGGGACTGCCTCCCCTCCTGGACGCCGTACTCAGCGTCGGCACCGACCTCGAACTGCGCGCCACCCTCCAGCACATCGTGGACGCCGCCGCCGAGCTGACCGGCGCCCGCCACGCGGCCGTCGGCACGACGGACGCGGACCGGGACGGGCTCGACCGGCCCGACCTGTCCGACCTGACCGACCTCCCCGACCTCCCCGACCTCCCCGACCTCCCGAACGGACTCGACGGGCCCGACCGGCCCGACCAGGTGTGCGCCGCGGGGCCGCCCGCCCGCCCCGGCGCGTCCGGCACCCTCGACGTGCCCATCCGGGTCGGCGACGAGATGTTCGGACGCCTGCGCCTCGCCGACAAGCGCGGCGGCGGCCCGTTCACCGCCGAGGACGAACAGCTGCTGCGCGCGCTCGCCGCCCAGGCCGGCATCGCGATCGGCAACGCCCGCCTGTACGAGACCGCCCGCCGGCGCGAGCGCTGGATCGAGGGCGCGGCGGCCGTGACGACGGCCCTGCTCACCGGTGGGACGGCCGCGGACGCGCTGATGACGGTCGCCGACCGGGCCCGCGTCCTCGCCGACGCGGCCGCCGGCGTCATCCTGCTGCCCACCGAGGAGGGCGGTATGGAGATCGTGACCGCCTCGACGCTCGACGACCCGGACGACGCCGTCGGCACGACCATCGAGCCGGGCAGCCCCGTCCTGAGCCAACTCCTGTCCGGTCAGGCGGTGTTCACCGACGACGCGGCGGCCGACCCGCGGCTGTCGACCCATGTCCCGCACCGGTTCGGCCCCGTGATGATGCTTCCGCTCCAGGCCGACGGGCAGCTGGTCGGCACCCTCGCCCTCCCCCGGCTGCGCGGTGACCGCCCGTACACCGCCGAGGAACGGCTCCTGGCCACGCAGTTCGCCTCCCAGGCCGCCCTCGCCCTGGTCCTCGGCCACGCCCGGCACGGCCGGGAACGGCTGGCGGTCTACGAGGACCGCGACCGTATCGCCCGCGACCTGCACGACCTCGTCGTCCAACGGCTGTTCGCCACCGGCATGATGCTCCAGGCCGCCCGGCGCCGGAGCGGCGGCACGGACGTCGACGAGATCCTGGGCCGGGCCGTGGACGAACTGGAGTCGACGATCCAGGAGGTCCGTACGGCGATCTTCGCCCTCCAGCAGCCGCCCGCCGAGGCCCCCACCACGTTCCGCGGCCGGGTACTGCGCGAGACGGCGGGCGCGGGCGCCCTGCTCGGCCTCCAGCCGTCCGTCCGTTTCACGGGCGCCGTCGACAGCCGCGTCCCGGACCGGGTCGCCGGCCATCTGCTGACCGCCCTGCGCCGCGCCCTGGCCGCGGTCTCCCGCCGTCCGTCCGTCACCCGCGTCGAGGTCACGGTGGACGCCACGGCGACCCTGCCGGACGGCCGCGCCTGCGTACGCCTGACGGTCCACGACGACGGCACGACACGGGACGGCGGCACCGGTACGACGACGACGTGGCGGTCCCCCTTGTGAACCGGACCACGCCCGCGTCCCGCTCCGGTGCGATCAGTAGGGCAGGATCCGCCCCGAGGGCGTCCTGCGGTCGATCTGTTCGTCCCGCGGGGCGGCGGGCCGACGGCTGACACGGACACGAACCCGGGCCTGACGATTCATGACGCCTCCTCGTGCTGCGTATCCGGTACGGAACCCATGCCCCGGACCCGATCCCTCCACCCTCACCGCGGTGAACGACATCGTTCCCACACAGGCCCCTCCCATGCACCCGGAGCACGAATACGTCGTACGGAACAAGACGGAACGTCAGCAACTGGACCCGCAGATTTAACGACGCGCCTCTTGTTCCGCCCTTTTCTACGCGCGTAACCTCAGTCGTTCCTATGGCCAGTCGGTCGTGAGGGCACCCCATGTGCCCTTCTCCCGGCGGACGTTGAAGGAGTCACCCTCGTGCCGATTCACAGACCCAGCGCAACGCGCGTAGCCGGCGCCGCGTTCGTGGCCGCCACCGCCACGGCGGCCGTCGTCGTGGCACCGCTGCCCGCCGCCTTCGCCACGCCGTCGGCGACTGTCGTGATATCGGAGGCGTACGGCGGCGGCGGCAACTCCGGGGCCACGCTCACCAACGACTTCGTGGAGCTGGCCAACCGCTCGACGAGCGCGTACCCGCTGGACGGGTACAGCGTCCAGTACCTCCCGGCCACCGCCTCCGCGGGATCGCTGTGGCAGGTCACCCCGCTCACCGGCACGCTCGCCCCGGGCGGCAGCTACCTGGTCTCCGAGAGCGCGGGCACCGGCGGCACCACCGCGCTGCCGAAGGCCGACGCGAGCGGCGGCATCGCCATGGCCGCCGCGAGCGGCACCGTGGCCCTGGTCAACGGCACCACGGCCCTGACCTGCAAGACGGTCGCCGACTGCACCGGCGACACCCGTGTCGTCGACCTGCTCGGCTACGGCACCGCCGTCGTCCGCGAGGGCTCCGCCGCGCCGACGGCGAGCAACACCGCCTCCGTGTCCCGGGCCGCCTCGCTCGCCGACACCGACGACAACGCGGCCGACTTCACCGCCGGTACGCCCACCGCGACCAACAGCGCGGGCGAGACCGCGAGCGGCGGCGACGGCGGCGGCCCGGGCGGCCCCACCGCGCCCGGCGCGTTCCGGATCCACGACATCCAGGGCACCACCCGCGTCTCGCCCCTCAAGGGCCAGAGCGTCGTGGGCGTCCCCGGCGTCGTCACCGCCGTGCGGACCACCGGCAGCAAGGGCTACTGGATCCAGGACCCGAGCCCGGACGCCGACCCCGCCACCAGCGAGGGCCTGTTCGTCTACACCGGCTCCGCCGCCCCCACCGTCTCGGTCGGCGACTCGGTCCTGGTCAGCGGCAAGATCTCGGAGTACTACCCGGGCACCGGCACCCAGTCGGTCACCGAGCTGGGCAGCCCGGTCTCCACCACCGTCGCCACGGGGGGCACCCTGCCGGACGCGGTCGCCCTGAACGACTCCACCGTCCCGGCCACGTACACCCCGACCGCGGCCGGCGGCAGCATCGACGCCCTGCCGCTCCAGCCGGCCGTGTACTCCCAGGACTTCTACGAGTCCGTCGAGGGCATGCGCGCCTCGGTCACCGACGCCCGGGTGGTCGGCGCGACCAACTCCTACGGCGAGATGTTCGTGACCGCCAAGCCGCACGAGCGCCCCACCCGGCGCGGCGGCACCCTCTACGGCGCCTACGACCAGCAGAACACCGGCCGTATCGAGATCGTCGCGGCCGACGGCTCCACGCCGGCCCTCAACGTCGGCGACGAGCTGTCCGGCACCACCACCGGCCCGGTCGACTACGCCTCCTTCGGCGGCTACCTGCTCGCCCCCTCCGCCGCCACCACCGGCACGGCCGTCGACAACGGCCTCAAGCCGGAGGTGACGCGCAAGCAGAAGGGCAAGGAGCTCGCCCTCGCCACCTACAACGTCGAGAACCTCGACCCGACCGACAGCGCCGACAAGTTCGCCCGCCTCGCCCGGGGCATCGTCACCAACCTCTCCTCGCCCGACATCATCACGCTGGAGGAGATCCAGGACGACAACGGCGCCACCGACGACGGCACCGTCACGGCGGAGGCGACCCTGACCAAGTTCACCGCGGCCATCAAGGCGGCGGGCGGTCCGAAGTACTCCTGGCGCTCGATCGACCCGGTCGACGGCAAGGACGGCGGCGAGCCCGGCGGCAACATCCGTCAGGTCTTCCTGTTCAACCCCAAGCGGGTCTCCTTCGTGGACCGCGCCTCCACCGGCGACGCCTCGACCACCGCCGTCTCCGTGGTCAAGGACAGGCGGACGCGCGAGGCCCACCTCTCCGCCTCACCGGGCCGCGTCAACCCCACCAGCAGCGCCTGGGACAACAGCCGCAAGCCCCTGGTGGGCGAGTTCAGGTTCCGGAACAAGACGGTCTTCGTGATCGCCAACCACTTCAACTCCAAGGGCGGCGACGACCCGCTGCACGGCCGCTTCCAGGAGCCCACCCGCTCCTCGGAGACCCAGCGCAAGCTCCAGGCCGCGGAGGAGAACGCCTTCGTCGACAGCCTCCTCGCCGCCGACCCCAGGGCCAGGATCGTGGCCCTCGGCGACCTCAACGACTACGAGTTCTCCGACGCGGTCAAGACCCTGACGGACGACGGTGACGTCCTCACGGACCTCATCGACACCCTCCCGGTCGCCGAGCGCTACAGCTACGTCTACGACGGCAACAGCCAGACCCTCGACCACATCCTGACCAGCCCCGCCGTCACGCACTACAGCTACGACGTCGTCCACATCAACGCGGAGTTCGCCGACCAGGCGAGCGACCACGACCCCCAGGTCGTCCGCATCGACGTGAACAACTGCGGCGGGACCTACCACCCGGACCCGCACCGGAACTGACCACCGGCCCCATCCGCCGAAGCCCCCCGCCCTCACGAGGTACGGGGGGCTTCGACGCCTGCCGCCTCAGCCCTGGACCAGAACGACAACCCCACCGGCCAACAAAAACACCCCACCCACGAGGGCGACCCCGGCGAGCACGCCGAGCACGGCCGGCCGCAGGATCAGCGAGGCGGACGGCCCGGCCGCGGTACTCGAGTGCCGACGCCGCAGCGCGAGTGCGCGGATACCGGCGTACACGCCGAGAAGCCCCATGAACAGATACGGCATGGCGTCAGCCCTCCAGGCTGTCGAGCAGGTCCGCGAGCTCGGCGATCACGGTGGCCGGATCTCCCTCGGCCAGGGGCCCGGGGTGACCGGGAACATGAAGCCGGAATTTTCCTGGCCGGTGGAACACCACGGACGCCACGATGTCGTGGGTGAAGGCGTGCCGCATGAAGAGAAGGTTGTGGCCCACGCCCGGGAAGAATCCGCGGACGACCGGATTCTCCGCGGCCAGTTCGACCACGTCCCGGTAGAGCTCCGCGCCGTCACGACGAACGATCCGCCATTGCGTCTCCAGCTCGTCGCCGCGCTCGTAGGCCAGTTGCAGCTCCGAGTAATTCACGAAGGGCCAGCGCGCGGCCATCTCCTCCAGCCGGGTCCCGGCGAGCCAGGCCCGAGCCGCTTCGGCCACCAGGCGCTTGTCCTGCGTGGCTCCGTGTGCCCAACCCCAGCCGTCCCGGACGAACGAGAGAGCGTAAGCGTCGTTGCCGGTGATCACGTTCACCTTCGAACGGCCGTCACTGATAAACGCCAGGGTGCCGTACCGCGCACCGATTTCACGTCCCCCTTCGCAGCACGCCCCTTCGCCACCGCGTTCCTGAACACAACCTGAGGATTGAGTTCACCTTCGTCCAGAGCGCCCAGGTCCACGAGGATGTGGATGTCCGGGTTTCCCAGAGCCGCGTTGACTTCATTGATCCACTGCGCGTTGCCCCCGCCGTCCTCGTGCTCGGCCGCGTACAGGGATCCGTTGAACGTCATGGCGCCCTGTTCCACCAGCGGCCAGTGGACCCACCTGGTCGGCGTCTACGACGCCACGGCCAAGGAACTGCGCCTGTACGTCAACGGCAAGCTCGCCGGCAGCAGGGACTGGACCTACACCCCCTGGAACGCTACCGGCCCGCTCCAGATCGGCCGCAAACTGTCCTCCGGCGCCTACGGGGAGTTCGCCAACGCGTCCGTGAGCGACATCCGTGTCTACCCCACCGCGCTGCCCCCGGCCGACGCGTCCGCCACAGGTGACGTCCCGAAGGTCACGCAGCTCGGCTGAGCCCTCACGACCGGCACACCCGACGCCCCGTCCCCGCCCCCCGGCGAGGGCGGGGCATCCGTGCGTGAACAGCGGGCCATCCGCCCGTGAACAGGGGGGTTCACCTACGGGCCGGGGCGCGGCCGGGTGTGAAAATGTCCTGGAGGTCGAAGCCCTGCCCAGGCATCGCCGGTTACTCAGAGCTATCCTGCAACCATAGGGCGTACCTGCCAGTGACGACGGCCCGACGCATCGTCAACTTGCTTGCCACAAAGGCCCGTTGTGCCCGATAGGGACCCCCGGGACCCCTCGATCCAGGCCCTGGACGCGGTGATAGCATTCCCGCGTCTGCGACCTTGATCGACTTCGCTCGGGCGGCGGCCCGGCATCGGTCAACTCCTCGTGCACCAACGGTTATGCAATCCCCCGTGGAGTGTCGCGGACCCTCGCGAGGTGTATCCGCGGAGGCCTGCATGCCACGCGCCGGGAAAGGTTTTCCATGAATCGAGACGCGCTTATGTGGTGCCTGGTTGCGGTCACGGCGATAGCCGTCGCCGCGGTTGTGGTGCTCGTCCTCCGCAACAGGGCTCTGGGGGTGAAGAAGAGGCAGTCCGAGGCCGCGCTGGGGCAGGAACTCGGCGCCGTCCAGGGACACCTGCACCTGGCCCAGGGCGAGCTGCTGAGGGTCCGGGGCGAGCAGGACCGGGTCATCCGGGACGCCGAGCAGTCGGCGGAGGCGAACACCAAGGACGTCCTCAAGGGCGCCGCCCGCTTCCTGCAGAGCCTCGCGGCCGAGCAGACCGTGCTGCTGGACGAGATCCAGCGCAAGTACGGAGGGCACACCGTCCTCGCCGACCTGATGGACGTGAACCACGCCAACGCCCAGATGGCCCGTAAGGCCCAGGGCATCGCGGTCATGTGCGGCGCTCCCGTCAGCCGCCGCAACCAGCCCGCCAGCGTCTACGACGTCGTACGCAGCGCCCAGAGCCAGATCCGCAACTTCAACCGGGTCGAGATCATGCAGCCGAGCGGCATCGCGCTGAAGGCGACCGCGGTCGCCCCGGTCGCCCTCGCCGTGGCGGAGCTGCTCGACAACGCCGCCAGCTTCTCCCAGGCGGACGCACCGATCGAGGTGACGTTCCAGCGGGTCCAGAAGAACCTGTGCATCGTGATCGACGACGCCGGCGTCGGCATGAACGACGAGGACCGGCAGAAGGCGACCGTGCTGCTGTCCGGGGACTCCGTCCCCCGGCTGTCGCAGCTGGGCACCCAGCCCAAGTTCGGTTTCCCCGTGGTCGGTCTGATCGCGAGTCAGTACGGCTTCAAGGTGGATGTCACCGGAGTCTCGCGCTACGGCGGCGTCCGGGCCGTCGTCCTGCTGCCAGAGGAGCTGTGGACCATGGAGGAGACGCCGGCCCCGGCCGAGGAGGCGCCCGTCAGTATCAGGGGCGTCGAGAGCCGCGATCAGAACAGCACGCGCACGGTGCACGGCCTGCCCAAGCGCGGAGCGCGCCAGACGCCCATCGCCAGTGTCCCCTCCGGCGACAGCGCCCCGCGAGGGACGCAGACGTCCAGAAGGACTTCCCGTGGGTCCGGCGGCGGCCTGGGCGCTTTCCAGCGCGGCACGCTCACGGGCCGCGACCTCACCGCTCCGTCGCCCGAAGGGTCCGAAGACGCATGACCACAGACATGTCGTGGATGGTCAAGGACATCGTCGACAACGTCCCCCGGGCCTTGCACGCAGTGGTGCTGTCCGCCGACGGCCTCCCCCGCGGGGCCACGGACGGTCTGAGCCCGGCGGACGTGCGGACGATCTCCGCCGCCATGGCCGGGATGCAGTCGCTCAGCAGGGCCACCGCCCACTTCGCCGGACCGGCGCGGGACCGGCAGTGGAACCAGACGATCATCGAGTTCTCGCACGGCTGGGTGTTCCTGATCGGTGCGGGGCAGGGCGCCTACCTGGCCGCCGCCGCCGAACCCGACGTCGACATGGAGCAGATGTCGTTCCGTATGAACCGTCTGGTCATGCGGCTCGGCGAAAACCTCGCCTCCCGGCCCCGGGTGAGCGTCGGGGAGGCGGCCGAGAGCGGCGACGGCCCCTCGGCGCAGCAGGCCGGGGCGGGCGGTCAGGGAATCGTCCTGCCCGAACTGGACGAGGTGATCTCGTCCGTGCCCGGCGCCCGGCACGCCGTGCTGCTCGGTGCCGACGGCCTGCCCCGCGGCACGAGTTCGGGGATGGACAAGGACCTGGCGGACACGATCTCCGCGGCCATGACGGGCATCCTCGCCTACAGCCGTGCGACCTCGCAGTTCGCCGGCGGCCAGGAGGCCGACGAGTGGCAGCAGACGGTGATCGAGTTCCAGCACGGCTGGATCTTCCTGATCTCCGCGGGCGGTGACGCGTTCCTCGCCGCCGCGGCCGAACACGACTGTGACATCGAGCAGTTCACCACGCGCCTCAAGGACGTGGTGCTCACGGTCACCCCGCAGCGGGTGCCGCAGGGAGGGAGGGCCGGCCATGCACGATGAAGGACCGGACGAACTGGAACTGACATCCGCGTTAGTCCCCCTCTTCGTCATCACCCAGGGACGTGGGCTGCCGGCGGACCACGAGTTCGAGCACACCACGCTGGTGATCGCCCACGCCGACACGTCGGCCGCGGCCCGCACCCTGTCCCCGGAGGCCCGGCGCGTCATGGACCTGATAGCCGACGGCTATCTGTCCGTGGCCGAGGTCTCCGGCCATACGCACCTGCCGCTGGGCATCGTGCGCATCCTGCTGGCGGAGATGGCGGAAAAGGACCTCATCATCGTGAGGAACCCCCCGGAGCGTGCCGAGCGTCACGACCGCGAACTGCTCGTCGCCGTACTCGACGGCCTGCGAACCCACCTGGGAGCGTAAGTGAAGCATCTTGATCCGGCCGTCTCCCAAGCGGTGAAGGTTCTCATCGTGGGGCACTTCGGGGTCGGCAAGACCACGTGCATCGGCAGCATCTCGGAGATCAAACCGCTGCAGACCGAGGAGGAGATCACCGAGGCCAGCGAGGGCTTCGACGACCTCTCGGGAACCCCGAACAAGACGACCACGACCGTGGCGATGGACTTCGGACGTCTGACGCTCAGCGACACCCTGGTCCTCTATCTCTTCGGAACGCCCGGACAGGAACGTTTCAAGGAGATGTGGGAGGGCCTGTCCCGGGGCGCGTTGGGCGCACTGGTCCTGGTGGATCCCGAGCGGCTGCACGAGAGCTTCCCCATCCTCGACCTGGTCGAGCGCTTCGGCCTGACCTACGCCATCGGCGTCAACCACTTCGACGGCACCCCGGCCTACCCGCTCGACGAAGTGCGCGAGGCGCTCAACCTCTCCGACCGGACGCCGATCGTGCACTGCGACGTCCGCGACCGGGGCTCCTCGGGGCAGGCACTCATCACCCTCGTCGAGCACCTCATGACCACACTTGGCTAGGAGTCAAGGCATGCAGCAGCAATTCGACCCCTCCGGGATACCGGCGGGGTGCCCCGCGCACGGCAACACCCAGCTGTTCGGGCCCGAGTTCGGCTCCGACCCGGAGGCCCACTACGCCCGCCTGCGCGCGAAGGGCCCGAGCGCCCCGGTCGACATCGCGCCCGGCGTCGAGGTCGAGCTGGTCACCAGCTACGACGCCGGCCTGTACATCCTCCAGAACGCCGGTTCGTTCGTGCGGGACTCGCGCCGCTGGGCGGACCTGAACGCGGGCCGCGTCCCCGAGGACAGCCCGGCGCTGCCCATGATGGGCTACCGCCCGAACGCGCTGTTCAGCGACGGCGCTGCCCACGCCCGTCTGCGGCAGGCGGTCACCGACAGTCTCGCCACCATCGACGAGGGCCGGCTCGCCCGGAAGACCCAGCAGTCCGCCGACTACCTGATCAGCGGGTTCAGCTCCGAGCCGCGGGGGCAGGCCGAGCTGATGGCCGCCTACGCGCAGCCGCTGCCGCTGCTGGTCTTCAGCGACCTGTTCGGCTGCCCGCCGGAGATCGGTGACCGTGTCATCGTCGGGATCAGCGGCATCTTCGAAGGCACCCCCGGCGCCGACGTGGTCCTGGGCGGCGCCCTCGCCGAACTGATCGCCCTCAAGCGCAGCCAGCCCGGCGAGGACCTCACCACCCGTCTGATGGTGCACTCGGCCCGGCTGACCGACGAGGAGGTGCTGCACCAGCTCGTGACGCTGCTCTCCGGCGGCACCGCGCCCCTGACCGCCGCCATCGGCACCAGCAGCGCCCTGTACCTCAGCGGCGACTGGCCGACCGGCCTGCCGATCGAGGACGCGGTCGTGCAGACGCTGTGGAACTACGCCCCGATCGCCAACTACGCGGCCCACTACCCCACCCACGACGTCGAGCTGGGCGGCCGGGTCCTTCGGGCGAACCACCCGGTGCTGATCTCCTTCGCGGCGGCCAACACCGACCCCAAGCTGACCGAGCACCGCGAACAGCTCAGCGCCAAGGCGCACCTGGCCTTCGGCGCCGGACCGCACGCGTGCCCGGCCAAGGACCCGGCGTTCATGATCGCCGCGACCGCCGTCGAGTCCCTGGTCAACCGGCTGCCGGACGTCGAGACGCGCGTCCCGTTCAAGGAGCTCGCCTGGGCGCCGAGCCCGTGGAGCCGCACGCTGGTGACCGTTCCGATCCGGTTCACCCCGCGCACGGTGCTGTCGGACGCCGCCTCCCGGTCCACCGCCGCCGGGGCGCCCCTGGGTACGCAGTCGTCGGGACCGGTCCCCCAGCCGGCCGCGGTTCCCGCGTCCCGGCCGGCGCACGCGGCGTCCCAGCCCAAGGGCGGCCTGTTCAGCCGCTTCCTGGCCTGGACCAGAGGCGAGTGACGTAGGTAACCCTAAGAGAACACAGTGGTATTGGATGCTTCAATCACCCCACGGGTACGTATGGCGGCTGTCGCTCAGAAAGGAGCCGTCATCGTGGGGTTGAGTGTCACGACTCCGTCGTCCGACCGTCGCGCCACCGTCTCTCTCTTCTCCCGTCTCCGGAAGCCCGAGGGTCAGACCGACCCGTTCCCCCTCTACGCGGAGCTCCGGTCGCAGGGCGGGGTCAGCCCCGCACCCTGGGGCGGTCTGCTCGTGACCGGTTTCAGCACCTGTGACCGGGTGCTGCGCAGCGGCGACTGGCTGGAGCCGGACAAGGACTGGAGGCAGCGGCAGGGGGAGCGCACCCGTTGGAGCGCTCCCTCCTCCCGTGAGATCAGCAGCACCCTGCCCGCGCTCAACCCGCCGGAGCACACCCGGGTACGCCGGGCGGCCGGCACCTTCGACCGCGGCACGATCGAGCGCATGGGGCAGCGGGTGGACGGGATCGTCGAGCGCCTCCTCGACTCCCTGCGGGACCATCTGGACGCCGGGGAGGCGGACTTCGCCGCCCTGGTCAGCGAGGAACTCCCGATCGCCACCATCGGGGACTGGCTCGGCCTGCCCGCCGCCGACTGGCCGCGGCTGCGGGAACTGACCCACGACCAGGTCTTCACCCAGGAACTACTGCCCTCCGCGAGCCAGCTGGCCCAGTCGGACGCGGCCATGGCCGAACTGCGGACCTATTTCCTGGAACTGGTGCGGGAGCGGCGCACCCGCCTCGGCGACGACCCCGTCTCGGACTGGATACGCAGATGGGACGCCCTGGAGCCGGACCAGGACAAGGCGGACGAAGGGGTCTACTTCCTGGCCCTGTTCGTGCTGCTGGCGGCCCTGGAGACCACCTCCACCCTCCTGTCGACCATGGTCCTCCTGCTCGTCGAGGACCCGGCACGGTGGCACATGGTCGCCGAGGACCCCGACCTCGTACCGGCGTTCGTCGAGGAGTGCCTGCGCTACGACCCGCCCACCCATGTGATCAGCCGAGTGGCCGCCAGGGACTGTCTGCTCGACGGCGTCGAGGTCGGCGCCGACCAGATGGTCCACCTCATGGTGGGAGCGGCCCACCGCGACCCGGAGAGACACGCGGACCCCGACCTCTTCGACCCTCGCCGCAAGCCCGGCCACCTCGCCTTCAGCGGAGGCATCCACTACTGCCTGGGCGCCCCCCTCGCCCGGCTCGAGGCCCACACCCTGCTCCGCCAACTGACCACGCGCCTGCCCCGCCTCACCCTGGTGCGCCGCCCGGCATGGGCCCCCAGGGTGGCGTTCAGACGCCTGCTGAACCTGGATGTCGCCCGCGCATGAACCCCTCCCCCTCCCCCCTCACGTTCCCCGCGCCGGTCCGCGAAACCCTCGCCGTCGAGCAGACCGGCTCCGTCCTGCACGTCCGGCTCAACCCCGCCGCCCGGGACGACACCCTGAGCACCGCCGTCCTCGACGACCTCCTCGCCCTGCTCGACGGCCTCCACGGGCAGCCCGACATCCGCGTCCTGGTCCTGTCGTCCCTGGGCAGGGACTTCTGCCTGGGAGCCGACCGCCAGGAATACCAGGACGCCGTCGCCTCCGACCCGACGGGGGCCGCGCTGCGTCGCATCGCGGACAAGGCCCACCGTCTGTGCCAGGCCCTGGAGACCACCCACGTCGTCACCGTCGCCCGGCTGCACGGCAGCGTCATAGGCGCCGGTCTCGCGCTCGCCGCCTACTGCGACCTACGGGCGGGCGCCGACACCTGCCGGTTCCGGATGCCGGAGGTCGGCCTCGGACTCTCCCCCGCCTGGGGAGGAGCCATGGGCCGTCTCATCTCGGAGGCCGGCGCGGCGAGCATCCGTGAACTCATGCTCACCTGCGACGTCTTCGACTCCTCGACCGCCCACCGGATCGGCGTCCTGCACAAGGTCGCCCCCCTCGACCAACTGGACGACACCGTCGCCCGCTGGACGAGGCCACTCGTACGCCGCTCACCCGAGGCCCTCGTCCTGACCAAGCGCATGCTGGCCGGCTACACGCGAGCCGACCGCCTGGCCGACGTCTCGCTCCTCGACTCCCACCTGCTGACGGCCCAGTTGACCGCCCCCCGAAGCGGTACATGACGCCGCCCCCCACCGTGCGACGGCACGTGACACCGAGGAAGTGATCCCCGAGGGGCCAGGACGCCGGATGCGGCGTCCTGGCCCCTCGGTGTCACGTGCCGCCGAACGGCCGGGCCCGGCAGGGTGATCGAGTGGGGTCAGGTCAGGTACAGATAGCTTCCCCAGTTCGTGGCGATCCGCGTACGCGCCGAGAAGGAGCCCGTACTCGTGCCGCTCATCCGCCACAGCCGGCCGGCGGTGTCGCGGGCGACCAGGTCGGGGCGTCCGTCGCCGGTGAGGTCGCCGGGAACGGCGAGCGCGTTGTACGAGGCGAAGCCCGAGGCGAGCTTGGTACGGGGCTTCAGACCGCCCTTGCCGTCGCCGAGGAGACGCCACAGGACGCCCGCCCGGTCCTTGGCGACCACATCGCCGATGCCGTCGCCGTCGAGGTCGCCGGCGCCCACCAGCCGCTGGTAGATCTGCTGGTTGGGGGCGCCCTTGACGGGGGCGCCGAGGCTGCCGTCCGCGGTGCCGGGGAAGGTCCACAGGACGCCCGCGGAATCGCGTGCCAACAGGTCGGCGCGGCCGTCGCCGGTCAGGTCGCCGGGGGAGGTCAGCACGTTGTAGGCGTTGAAGCCGGTGCCGATCGGGACGTGGGGGTTCATCGGGGCGATCAGCCCTCCGGATCCGTCGTAACGCGTCAGCGCCCCGGAGGAGTCGCGGATCAGCAGGTCGGCCAGGCCGTCGTCGTTCATATCGCCGAAGGGGACCGGGTAGGAGCCCTTCGGCCAGCCGCCCGCCAGCGCCTTGTGCACCGAGTCGATCCCGCCGCGCCCGTCACCGGGCTGGACCGCCAGCCGACCGGCGCCGTCCATCGTGACGACGTCACCGATGCCGTCCTTGCCGAAGTCGTGACGCGGCACGACCGACGACCACACCGCCAGCGAACCCGTCGAGGTCACCGTCTGGCCCGCGTGGTCGGCGGCCTGCGCGGTGAGCGTCCAGCGGTACATACCCGAGGGGACCTTCTTGCCGTCGGCGTCGGCACCGTCCCAGATCGCGGCGATCTTGCCGAAGACCGGACCGTGGGCGAGGGTACGGACGGTCTTCCCGTTGCGGGCGGTGATCGTCAGCTTCCAGCCCGCCGCCGGCTTCGACAAGTGCCACACCCCCGTGTACTGACTGCCGTCCGCACGCAGATCCGCGGTGGTGGGGCCGTCGGTGGAGATGAGAGTGAGGGGAGAGGTGGCGACCTGCGGCCATTTGACCGTCACGTCCCCCGCGTCGGTGAGGTAGGCGACGGGGCCGCCGAACCGGTCCACTCCCCAGAACCGTCCACGCCGGTCGGCGGTGGCGCCCACCTGGTCCTTCAACGGCCCCAGCTCACTGGTGCCCACGCGGGCGGCCGGGACCGCGCCGGGGAGGTAGGTGATCAGCAGCTTCGTCCCGGCCGCGTTCTGGCTGACGAGGTAGCCGTCGGCCAGTTCCGCGTAGCCGGACGGCACTGTGATCACGTGCTTCGTGGTGCGGTCGTAGACGCCGGCCTTCCCGGTGGGGCCGCAGGACCAGTAGATCCACCGGCCCACCACCTGGATCTCCGTGGGCGTGCAAGGTGCGCCCACGGACACCGGGGAGCCGAGTGGCTCCAGTGACGGCGATGTCAGGGACAGAGCGACGACGGTGCCGCTCTTACTGCCCGCGCGCCACAGCTGACTGCCCCACAGGGAGGCGGCGTACCAGGGAGAGGAGGAGGACAGCTTCGTGTATCCGTCGAGGACGAACTGCCTCCTGGAGTCGGGGCGCGTGATGCTGTACCTGCCGGATGCCGCGAACACCGGGTCGTAGCCATACTCATAGGGGTTACCGACGACGGCGCCTTCCCCGTTGCCGACCAGTCGCAGGCACTCGCCGGTGCACTGGTAGTCGTTCGCGGGATCTCCGTCCTCCGGTTGATAGCCGCGGTCGCCGACATTGCGCGGCGGCGTGGCGTTCAGCGTGCCCCCGGTCAGCGACAGGGAGGAGCCGGAGAGGTACGTGAGCGCGCGCGAGACGCCGTACGGCACGTGCAGCGTGCCGACCCGCAGTTGTCCCTGGTCGACCGCGACACCGCCGACCTCGTACACCGTCTGCCGGGGCAGCGGCACCAGCACGCCGACGACCGGGGTCCCGTCGGCGCCCAGCGAGATGCGCCGGACCGCCCAGTCGTCCGTGCCCGAGCCGCCCACGACGTAGACGGCACCGTCCGCGCCCATGATGGTCTGGCCCTGGGAGTTCGGCAGCAGGGTGCGGACCGCGCCGCCGGCGGCGGGCTGGGCCAGTACGTCGCCGTCTTTGGTGTACACCGCCCAGTCGCCCAGCAGCGACACATCGGCGCCGTCGCCCGCCTGGAGGCGGGTTCGGGGCGCGTCCGGGTGGTCGCGGTCGACGAGGTAGCGGTCGAAGCCGGTGTTGGGCGAGTACAGAACCTTCGTGGCGCTGAGCGAATTCAAGTACGTCGCTGAGGTGCCGTCGTCGGGCACGACGGTCAGGCGGCGGGTCGCGAAGTCCAGCAGTGCGTGGAAGCCGTCCGGGCCCCCGAAGTCGATGGCGGCTCCCCGGGAGTCCACCAGCGCGTCGGCGACGGTTCCCGGCAGGGGGGTCGGGACGCCCGACACCGGCCGGTCGACCGGCGGGCCGCCCGCCGCCGGGATCTCGAGCAGGTGCAGCGTCCACGTGCCGTGTGTGTTCCGCAGCGTCAGCAGGCGGTTCTCGGCGAACACCGTCGTGGCCTTGTCGCCGGCCGGCAGATCGAACTGCACGACCTTGCCGGTGTCGTAGTTCCGGATCCGGTAGCCGCGGGTGGTGCCGACCTGCTCCAGACCGAAGCGGCCGTTGACACCCCACATGTCGCCGATGCGGAGCGGCGTGGGCAGCCCGTTCACGAACGTACCGTCCGGCCGCTCCCAGGTGAACTTCTCCCCCATCGACAGGAAGCCGGAACCATCGGCGCTGATCGGCACCGCCGGCTTCGTCAGCAGCCCCGGCTCCCCCTTGAGGGTGACCGACGGCATCACCGCGGTGTCCGCGACCGCGGGCCCCGCCTCCATCCACGGCACCAGCCCGGCCCCGACCACCAGGACCGTCACGGCCGAGGCCGCCCCCGACCTGGCCTTCCGCCACCCTTGCCGACGTCTCTCCCGCGCCATGCGTCCCGCCCCTGATCCGTTGATCCCGTGCACACGATGTGTGATCGCCCGGCACCGCGAACGGCTGGCGGCCGCTGTGCCGCTCCATCTGACGAGCGACCAGAACGGAGGGTTGTACGGGGACCGTCGCCTCCTCGTGCCGCCGAAGGCCCGGCCACCGATCCCCGGAAACGCACGAAGCCCCCTCCGTCCGAAGGGGGCTGACACACTGTCGCAGGTGAAAACGTTCCTGCACTGACCGGGAATGGTGGGGCGGGTGGGACTCGAACCCACGGCCGACGGATTATGAGTCCGCTGCTCTAACCGGCTGAGCTACCGCCCCGTACGGCGTGTCGCGTACATGTGTACGCGCCGTCTGCCGCAGCATAGCCGCTCATACGATCTCCTGCTTCGTATGGTCGACTTCGTATGACCATGAGGACCGTGCTGCCGTCCGAGCGGTTCCCCCGGACATGAAAAAGGACCCCTAAGGGTCCTCGTTCAGCATGCTCCCCCGACTGGACTCGAACCAGTAACCTGCCGGTTAACAGCCGGCTGCTCTGCCAATTGAGCTACGGAGGACCGAGCTCCCCCGACTGGACTCGAACCAGTAACCTGCCGGTTAACAGCCGGCTGCTCTGCCAATTGAGCTACGGAGGAATGCCTCGTTGCATCGAACGCATCTCCCTGGGTATTCGCCAGGGGGCGGACGCTCGCTGCGACACATACATTAGCGCAAGCAGGGGGGTGCTCCGCCAATCGGTACTCCCCGGCTCGATGCCGCGCCAGAGACCTACGCAAGGGAAGGGCGGTCGCCATGCGCTACCGGCTCACGTTCGTCGCCGGAATCGTCCTGGGTTACGTGCTGGGCACGCGGGCCGGGCGCGAGCGCTACGAACAGCTGAAGAAGTCCGCGCGCCAGATCGCGCAGAACCCCGCCGTGCGCAACACCGCGGAGTCGGCCGCCCAGCAGGGGCGCCAGATCGCGGGCAAGGCGTACCACGCGGTGAGCGAGAAGGTGGGCGAGCGGATGCCCGACTCGGTCTCGGACCGGGTGCGCTCGCTGCGGACGCGCAACGGTGCCGGACCGGGCGAGGACGACTGGGGCACCAGCAATACGTAACGCAGGTCACAGGGCCGGATGCCGGGTGACAGACGAACTGCAACGTCCCAGAGGCTTCACCGGGCACTGACACCTCTCCCGGTGCGGCAGAATTTTGAGCATGGGGATAGTCGCCGGGTTGGACAGTGCGCCCGATTTCACTCGTATCGTCGTCTGCGACGCGGACACGGGAGCCGTGCTCAGGCAGGGCTATGCGCCGCACCCGCTGGAGGCAGGCGAGGGCGGCGGGCGGCCGGCCGACGTCGATCCGCAGGCCTGGCTGCTGTCCCTGGGCGAAGCCGCGGGCGGCGGCCTCCTGGAGGGCGTGCAGGCCATCGGCGTCTCCGCGCAGCAGAACGCGATCGTGCCGCTGGACAGCCAGGGCAACACCGTGCGTCCCGCGCTGGTCGGCGGCGACCGGCGGGCCCAGGTCGCCGCGGCCGACCTGGTGGACGCCCTCGGCGGGCGCGAGGCCTGGGCGCAGGCGGTGGGCTGTGTGCCGCAGGCGGCGCAGCCGGTGACCAAGCTTCGCTGGCTGGCCCGTAACGAGCCCGACAACGCCCGGCGCACCGCCGTCCTGCTCCAGGCCCACGACTGGCTGGTGTGGCAGCTGCTGGGGCGTCCGGGGCGCCGGACCACCGACCGGGGCGGGGCCTCGGGCACCGGGTACTGGTCGGCCGCGAGCGGCGCCTACCGGCCCGACCTGGTCGAACTGGCGCTCGGCCACCAGGCGCTGCTGCCGGACGTGATCGGCCCGTCCGAGGCGGCCGGTACGACCCCGGAGGGGCTGCTGATCTCCGCCGGTACCGGCGAGACCATGGCCGCCGCCTTCGGGCTCGGCCTCGGGTTCGGTGACGCGGTCGTGTCGCTGGGGGCGTCCGGTTCCGTGATGGCCGTCCACCCCGAGGCGCTGGTCGACCAGAACGGGATGATCACCTCCCTGGCCGACGCCACCGGCATGCACCTGCCGGTCGTCACCACCCTGAACGCCGTACGCACCCTGCGCGGCACCGCCGAGCTGCTCGGCCTCGCCGATCTGGAGGCCCTGTCCGAGCTGGCGATGAAGTCGACGCCGGGGTCGCACGGTCTGGTGCTGCTGCCGTATCTGGAGGGCGAGCGGACGCCGAACCTGCCGCACACCGCCGGGACCCTGGCGGGCCTCAGACGCGAGTCGATGCGGCCGGAGCACCTGGCGCGGGCCGCGTTCGAGGGCATGCTGTGCGGGCTCGCGGACGCGCTCGACGTGCTGCGCGGCCGGGGCGTGGAGGTGAGGCGGGTGTTCCTGCTGGGAGCGGCCGCCGAGCTGCCCGCCGTCCAGACCGCGGCGCCCGCGCTGTTCGGCGCGCAGGTCGTGGTGCCGCAGCCCGCCGACTACGCGGCGATCGGCGCCGCCCGGCAGGCCGCCTGGGCCCTCGGCGCCTCCCAGGGAGCCCTCGACCCGCGTACCCCGCCCGCCTGGCAGGGCGCGGCCGCGCAGGTCCTGGAGCCCGGCGAGGATCTGGCGGTGGGACAGGCGGTACGCCAGCAGTACGTGTCGGTGCGGGAGCAGACCCATCCGGGCGCGTTCCGCGGCTGAGCGCGAACCCGTCGGGTCAAGACGGGTTAATCGGTTGAGGTAACACCGGTGGAGTGTCCGACGATAGGGGCCAGGGGCAACCGTCCGCCCCTCCCGCCCACTCCGAGAGACGTAGCGTGCTCATACGACTTCTGCGGGCCTATCTCAGGCCCTACAGAAAACCCATCGCTCTCCTGGTGCTGCTGCAGTTCCTGCAGACCTGCGCCACCCTCTACCTGCCCACGCTGAACGCGGACATCATCGACAAGGGTGTCGTCGACGGCGACACGGGCTACATCCTCAGCTACGGCGCCGTGATGGTCGGCATCTCGCTGGCCCAGGTCGTGTGCAACATCGGCGCGGTCTACTACGGCGCCCGGACGGCGTCCGCTCTCGGCCGGGACGTGCGGGGTGCCGTCTTCGACCGGGTGCAGTCGTTCTCCGCCCGCGAGGTGGGCCGTTTCGGGGCTCCCTCGCTGATCACCCGGACGACCAACGACGTGCAGCAGGTCCAGATGCTGGCCCTGATGACGTTCACCCTGCTGGTGTCGGCGCCGATCATGTGCGTGGGCGGCATCGTGCTGGCGCTCGGGCTGGACGTCCCGCTGTCCGGGGTGCTGGTCGCGGTCGTCCCGCTGCTGGGCATCTGCGTGACGCTGATCGTGCGCCGGCTGCGCCCGCTGTTCCGGGCCATGCAGGTGCGCCTGGACACCGTGAACCGGGTGCTGCGCGAGCAGATCACCGGCAACCGGGTCATCCGCGCCTTCGTGCGCGACGACTACGAGCAGGAGCGATTCCGGAAGGCGAACACCGACCTCACCGACCTCGCCCTGGGCACCGGCAACCTGCTGGCACTGATGTTCCCGGTGGTCATGACGACCGTGAACCTGTCGTCGATCGCCGTGGTGTGGTTCGGCGCCCACCGCATCGACAGCGGCGGCATGCAGATCGGCGACCTGACCGCGTTCCTCGCCTATCTCATGCAGATCGTGATGTCCGTGATGATGGCCACCTTCATGTTCATGATGGTGCCGCGCGCGGAGGTGTGCGCCGAGCGCATCCAGGAGGTGCTGGAGACCTCCTCCAGCGTGGTGCCGCCGGTCACGCCCGTGCGTGAGCTGCGCCGCCACGGCCATCTGGAGATCCGCGGGGCGGGCTTCCGCTATCCGGGGGCCGAGGAGCCGGTGCTCAAGGCCGTCGACCTGGTGGCGCGCCCCGGTGAGACGACCGCGGTGATCGGCTCGACCGGCAGCGGCAAGTCGACCCTGCTGGGTCTCGTACCGCGGCTGTTCGACGCCACCGACGGCGAGGTGCTCGTCGACGGGACCGAGGTCCGCGACCTCGAACCGCGGCTGCTGGCACGGACGGTCGGGCTGGTGCCGCAGAAGCCGTACCTGTTCGCGGGCACGGTGGCGACCAACCTGCGCTACGGCAATCCGGACGCCACGGACGAGGAGCTGTGGCACGCGCTGGAGGTGGCGCAGGCCAGGGAATTCGTCGACCGGCTGGAGGGCGGCCTCGACGCGCCGATCGCGCAGGGCGGTACGAACGTCTCGGGCGGTCAGCGACAGCGGCTCGCCATCGCGCGCACGCTCGTGCAGCGGCCGGAGATCTACCTCTTCGACGACTCCTTCTCCGCCCTCGACTACGCCACCGACGCGGCGCTTCGCGCGGCGCTGGCCGACGAGACCGCCGAGGCGACCGTCGTCATCGTCGCCCAGCGCGTGTCGACCATCCGCGACGCCGACCGGATCGTCGTGCTCGACGAGGGCCGGGTCGTGGGCACCGGACGTCATCACGAGCTGATGGCGGACAACGAGACCTACCGGGAGATCGTGCTCTCCCAGCTGACGGAAGCGGAGGCCGCCTGATGGCCGGGCCGATGGGGCGGATGATGGCCGGGACCGGCCCGGACAACCGCTCGCTGGACTTCAAGGTGTCGGGCAGACGGCTGCTGGGCCACTTCAAACCCGAACGGGTCACCATCTACGTGCTGCTGTCGTGCGTGGTGCTGAGCGTGGGCCTGAACGTGATCGGGCCGAAGATCCTCGGCAAGGCCACCGACCTGGTCTTCGCGGGGATCATCGGACGGCGGATGCCGGCCGGTGTCTCCAAGGAGCAGGCGCTCACGGCGATGCGCGAGCGGGGTGACGGCTCGGTCGCCGACATGCTCCGCAGCACGGACTTCACGCCGGGCCGGGGCATCGACTTCGACGCCGTCGGCAACGTGCTGCTGCTGGCGCTGACCACGTTCCTCGTCGCTGGTCTGCTGATGGCGTTCGCGACGCGGCTGGTGAACCGGGTGGTCAACCGGACGATGTTCCGGATGCGGGAGGACGTGCAGACGAAGCTGTCGCGGCTGCCGCTGTCGTACTTCGACCAGCGTCAGCGCGGCGAGGTGCTCAGCCGGGCCACGAACGACATCGACAACATCGGGCAGACGCTCCAGCAGTCGATGGGCCAGCTCATCAACTCGCTGCTGACGATCATCGGTGTGCTGGCGGTGATGTTCTGGGTGTCGTGGCTGCTGGCGCTGGTCGCGCTGGTCACCGTGCCGCTGTCGTTCGTGGTGGCGACCCGGGTGGGCAAGCGGTCGCAGCCGCACTTCGTGCAGCAGTGGCGCTCCACCGGCAAACTGAACGCGCACATCGAGGAGATGTACACCGGGCACACGCTGGTGAAGGTGTTCGGGCGGCAGGAGGAGTCGGCGCAGCAGTTCGCCGAGCAGAACGACGCGCTGTACGAGGCGGGTTTCAGGGCGCAGTTCAACAGCGGGGTGATGCAGCCGCTGATGATGTTCGTGTCGAACATCAACTACGTGCTGGTGGCCGTCGTCGGCGGTCTGCGGGTCGCCTCCGGCTCGCTGTCGATCGGTGACGTGCAGGCCTTCATCCAGTACTCGCGCCAGTTCTCGATGCCGCTGACGCAGGTCGCGTCGATGGCGAACCTGGTGCAGTCGGGCGTGGCCTCGGCGGAGCGGGTCTTCGAACTCCTCGACGCGCAGGAGCAGGAGGCCGACCCGATGCCCGGCGCCCGGCCCGAGGAACTGCGCGGACGGGTCGCGCTGGAGCACGTGTCGTTCCGCTACGACCCCGAGAAGCCGCTCATCGAGGACCTGTCGCTCAAGGTCGAGCCGGGGCACACGGTCGCCATCGTCGGCCCGACCGGCGCGGGCAAGACCACGCTGGTCAACCTGCTCATGCGGTTCTACGACGTCACCGGCGGGCGCATCACCCTCGACGGCGTGGACATCGCGCGGATGTCGCGGGACGAACTGCGCGCGGGGATCGGCATGGTGCTCCAGGACACCTGGCTGTTCGGCGGCACGATCGCCGAGAACATCGCGTACGGCGCCGCGCGGGAGGTCACCCGCGGGGAGATCGAGGAGGCGGCGCGCGCCGCGCACGCCGACCGGTTCGTACGGACGCTGCCGGACGGCTACGACACCGTGATCGACGACGAGGGCAGCGGGGTCAGCGCCGGTGAGAAGCAGCTCATCACCATCGCGCGGGCGTTCCTGTCCGACCCGGTGATCCTGGTGCTGGACGAGGCGACGAGTTCCGTCGACACCCGCACGGAGGTGCTGATCCAGAAGGCGATGGCGAAGCTGGCGCACGGGCGGACGTCGTTCGTCATCGCGCACCGGCTGTCGACGATCCGGGACGCCGACACGATCCTGGTGATGGAGGACGGGTCGATCGTGGAGCAGGGTGCGCACGCCGAACTGCTCGCGGCGGGCGGGGCGTACGCGCGGCTGTACCAGGCGCAGTTCGCCGAGGCCGTGGCCGAGGTCGACTGAGGAGGCCGACCTACGGCCCCGGGGGCCGCTCACCCGAGGTGGGCGGCCCTCAGTCCAGGTAGCCCCGCAGCTGGTCCGCGAAGGTGTGGTCGCGCAGCTTGTTCAGCGTCTTGGACTCGATCTGGCGGATGCGTTCCCGGGTCACCCCGAAGATGCGGCCTATCTCCTCCAGCGTGCGCGGGCGGCCGTCGGCGAGCCCGTAGCGCAGCTGGACGACCTTCCGCTCGCGTTCGCCGAGCGTGGAGAGCACCGCTTCCAGGTGCTGCCTGAGCAGCAGGAACGCCGCCGACTCCACCGGTGAGGCCGCGTCTCCGTCCTCGATGAGGTCGCCGAGGGCGACGTCGTCCTCCTCGCCGACGGGGGCGTGCAGCGAGACCGGTTCCTGGGCCAGCCGCAGCACCTCGCTGACCCGCTCGGGGGCCAGGTCGAGGTGGTCGGCGACCTCTTCCGGAGTGGGCTCGTAGCCGCGTTCCTGGAGCATGCGGCGCTGGACGCGCACCACGCGGTTGATCAGTTCGACGACGTGCACCGGGACGCGGATGGTGCGGGCCTGGTCGGCGAGGGCGCGGGACATGGCCTGGCGGATCCACCAGGTGGCGTAGGTGGAGAACTTGTAGCCGCGGGCGTAGTCGAACTTCTCGACGGCCCTGATCAGGCCCAGGTTTCCCTCCTGGACCAGGTCGAGCATGGTCAGACCGCGGCCGACGTACCGCTTGGCGACGGAGACGACGAGCCGGAGGTTGGCCTCGATCAGACGGCGCTTGGCCATCCGGCCCAGCACGACCAGCCGGTCCAGGTCCAGCGCCAACTGGCTGTCCAGGTCGGGGGTGTTGAGGAGCTTCTCCTCGGCGAACAGTCCGGCCTCGACGCGGCGGGCGAGGTCGACCTCCTCGGCGGCGGTGAGCAGCGGGATGCGGCCGATCTCGCGCAGGTACTGGCGGAACAGGTCCGAGGACGGGCTGCCGGTCTCGGCGCGGGCGGGCGGGAGTTCGACGGGTTCGGGGGCCTCCTCCCGCGCCGCCTCGTCGGCGGACGGCTCCGCCGCCTCGGGAGGTTCCGCCGGCTCGGGCGAGATCTCCGGATCCGCTTCGGGATGGTGCGCGGCACGGTCCTGTGGGGGCACGGCGACCAGCACGTCGGTCTCGGCGTCCGGCTCCACGCCGTCCACGCCGCCGTCCGTACCGCCGTCCGTGGCGCCGTTCGTACCGCCGTCCGTACGACTGTCCGTACGGCCGTCGGTCCTGCCGTTCTTGCCGCGGTTCTTACTGCGGTGCGTGCTTGCGTCGGTCTGGGTCAGGGTCTGGGTCTGCACGGGGGCGACCTCCAGGATGATCGCTGCTGAGGTGTGCGGCAGCGGTACTTCGGGGACGGAGTGGGCGGCCTCGCCGCTGTCCGTCCCGTACGCGATGAGCGGAACCGCGGGGGTGTGGGACCCGTCGGGGACGGATCGGCCGCGCTCCGAGGACTCAGGCACCGGAACCCAGTGTGGAGTACGACACATCGCCGCCACGAGGGGCGTGCGGTGACTTTTTGCGTCCGCTCCGTGACCGCGCGGTTATCTCGGCGTACGGGTACGCGTTCGCGCGGGACTCAAACCCCGGGCACGGGGGACGGCCGATTCCGCGTCAGAGCGCGGCCGCGCCCCGCTCCCGCAGCGCCTGGTCGTACTGCTGGAGGATCCACAGCTCGTTCTGTACGGCGGCGAGTTGGGCCGGGTCGCCGTGCGAACCGAGGCGGGTGAGGCTGGACTGGATGTCCCGGATACGGCGCTCCACGGCCCGGCGGCGCACCGTCACGAGCTGCTCGCCCGCGTAGTTCTCGTCGACCGTCCTGCGCATGATCGCCTCGACCGCCAGTTCCGTCACCATCGCGCGCACGGTGTCGTCGGGGGCGGCCTCACGGACCCGGACCAGGTACTCCTGCCCGTCCTGCGTCCCGTACTCCGCGCCGCCCGCCTCCATGACGGCCTGGCGTACGGCCGCGTAGGCCGCGGCGGTGAACTCGTCGACGCCGTACGCGTCGAAGGCCGGGGAGACCAGCTCCGGGCGCTGGAGGGCGAGCTTGAGGAGCTCGCGCTCGGTGGCGTAGACGGGGTTGCGGAGGTTGAGGGCGGGACCGCCGCCGGCGGGGCGCGGGGCGGCGTCGTAGGGCTGTGCGCCGCCACGGGCCGGTGCCGGTGCGCCCTTGCCGCCGCGGTCGCGGGCCCAACGGGCCAGCTGGGCCACCCGCTTGACCACGAACTGGGTGTCCAGGATGCCGAGCATGCCGGCGAGCTGGACGGCGACCTCGTGCTGGGCGCCGCTGTTCTTGATGCGGGCGACGATCGGGGCGGCCTCGTCGAGGGCGGCGGCGCGGCCCGCGGGGGTGTCGAGGTCGTAGCGCACGACGATCTGGCGCAGCGCGAACTCGAAGAGCGGGGTGCGCGGCTCGACCAGGTCGGCGACCGCCTCGTCCCCCTTGGCCAGCCGCAGGTCGCACGGGTCCATGTTGTCCGGCGCGATCGCGATGTACGTCTCGGCGGCGAACTTCTGGTCGTCCTCGAAGGCGCGCAGGGCCGCCTTCTGGCCGGCCGCGTCACCGTCGAAGGTGAAGATCACGCGGGCGCTGCCGTTGTCCATCAGCAAGCGCCTGAGGATCTTGATGTGGTCGCCGCCGAAAGCCGTGCCGCAGGTGGCGATCGCGGTGGTGACCCCGGCGAGGTGGCAGGCCATGACGTCCGTGTAGCCCTCGACGACGACCGCGCGGCTGGACTTCGCGATGTCCTTCTTCGCGAGGTCGATGCCGTACAGGACCTGGGACTTCCGGTAGATCGGCGTGTCGGGGGTGTTGAGGTACTTGGGGCCGTTGTCCGCCTCGTACAGCTTGCGGGCGCCGAAGCCGACGACCTCGCCGCCGATGTCGCGGATCGGCCACATCAGGCGGCCGCGGAAGCGGTCGATGGGGCCGCGGCGGCCCTCCTGGGAGAGACCGGAGAGGGTCAGCTCCTTGTCGGTGAAGCCCTTGCCGCGCAGGTAGCGGGTGAGGTGGTCCCAGCCCTGGGGGCTGTAGCCGACGCCGAAGTGGACGGCGGCCGCCTGGTCGAACCCGCGCTCGGCGAGGAAGATCCGGCCGGTCTCGGCCTCGGGGCTGGTGGCGAGCTGCTCGGCGTACCACTGGGCGGCGACCTTGTGGGCCTCGACCAGGCGGATGCGTTCGCCGCGCTGGTGGGAGGGGTTGTACCCGCCCTCCTCGTAGCGCAGGGTGATGCCGGCCTGGGCGGCCAGGCGCTCGACCGACTCGGAGAAGGTGAGGTGGTCGACCTTCATCACGAACGTGATGGTGTCGCCACCCTCCTGGCAGCCGAAGCAGTGGAAGAGTCCCTTGCTCGGGCTGACCTGGAAGGACGGCGACTTCTCGTCGTGGAACGGGCAGAGTCCCTTGAGGTTGCCGCCGCCCGCGTTGCGCAGCTGGAGGTACTCGGACACGACGGCGTCGATCGGGACCGCGTCCCGTACCGCCTTCACGTCCTCGTCGTTGATCCGTCCTGCCACGTGGTGATTCTACGGGGGCGCACCGACACCCGAGCGCTTCGCCGGACGCGCGGTGCCGAAGGCGCGGGCCGTGCGGTGCCGAAGGCGCGGGCCGTGTGTGGCCGATCGCGCGTGCCGTGCGTGGCCGAAGGCGCGGGCCGTGCGTGGCCGGCCGCCCGGTTCCCCGCGCCTCGTTCCGGCGCGGGTACCGCGACGGACCGCGTCACGACCGCTCAGGGGGCGAGGCTTTCGAGGGAGACGTGCGGATCGGCCAGCGCCTCCGTGTCCACCTGGGCCCTGGACCGGATCAGCCGCTGGATCGGCTCTGTGACATCCCACACGTTCACGTTCATTCCGGCCAGCAGCCTGCCCTCCTTGAGCCAGAACGCGATGAACTCGCGCTTGCCCGCGTCGCCCCGGATCACCACCTCGTCGTACGACCCCGGCGGCGCCCATCCGCTGTACTCCATCCCCAGGTCGTACTGGTCGGAGAAGAAGTAGGGCACACGGTCGTAGGTGACGTCCTTGCCGAGCATGGCGCGGGCGGCGACCGGTCCGGCGTTCAGCGCGTTGGCCCAGTGCTCCACACGCAGCCGGCCGAAGAGGGGGTGCGGGAAGGAGGCGACGTCACCGGCCGCGTAGATGTCGGGGTCGGACGTGCGCAGCCGGGCGTCCACCACGATGCCGCCGCCGTCCGCGCGGTCGGCGAGCTCCAGGCCCGCGGCCTCCGCGAGGGAGACGCGGGGGGCCGCGCCGATCGCCGCGAGGACGTCGTGCGCCGGGTGCTCCTCGCCGTCGTCGGTGCGGGCGGCGAGGACCATGCCGTCCTGCCCGACGATCTCCGTGAGGCGGACACCGAAGCGGAAGCGGACCCCGTGCTCGCGGTGCAGCTCGGCGAAGACGTTGCCCAGCTCGGGGCCGAGGACGCCGTGCAGCGGGGTCGGCTCGGGCTCGACGACGGTGACCTCGGCGCCGTACTCACGGGCCGCCGCCGCGATCTCCAGGCCGATCCAGCCGCCGCCCGCGATCACGAGGTGTCCGTTGTCCCGGCCGAGGGCGGCCAGGACGCCCTTGAGGCGTTCGGCGTGGGCGAGCCTGCGCAGATGGTGGACGCCGGCCAGGTCCGTGCCCGGCACGTCCAGCCGGCGGGGTTCGGCGCCGGTGACGATCAGCAGTTTGTCGTAGTGCACGAGGGTGCCGTCCTCGCCGAAGCGGACCGTCTTCGCGGTCCGGTCGACGGCGTCGACGGTCTGGCCCAGGTGCAGTTCGATGTCGTTCTGCGCGTACCAGGCGGGCTCGTGCACGAAGACGCTGTCGCGTTCCTCCTTGCCGAGCAGGTAGCCCTTGGACAGGGGCGGGCGCTCGTAGGGGTGGTCGCGTTCGTCGCAGATCAGTATCACGCGGCCGGTGAAGCCCTCCGTCCGGAGCGTCTCGGCCGCCTTGGCTCCGGCCAGGCCGCCTCCGACGATGACGAATGTCTGATCCGCGTCGACCACTTGATGCCTCCTCGTAAGGGTGTCGCCATATGCGAGCGTCCCGCACGCGGCGTGGTGCGGGAAGAGGGGGTGACCCGATCAGGCCACGCAGGGTCACCTTCGAGTGCCCTCCCGCCTCAGGATCGAACTCCGTTCACACGCCTCGCGGTGCTGTCAGCCAGGTGTGCAGCGAACGGGCCGAGGCGTCGGTCAGGGAGGCGATCTGGTCGACGATCACCCGTTTGCGGGCGCGGTCGTCGCCCGCCTGGTCGAACAGCGCGCGGAACTGGGGATCCAGGCCCTCCGGCGCGCGGGCGGTGAGCGCCTGCGCCAGTTCCGCGACCACGATCCGCTGGTCGGCCCGCAGCCGCTCCTGCTCGGCGCGCTGCATGACGTAGCGGTCGGCGACCGCCTTGAGGACCGCGCACTCCAGCCGGACCTCGTGCGGGACGACGAGTTCGGCGCTGTAGCGCGTGAGGCGTCCGCTGCCGTGGGCCGCGCGCGTGGCGCCCTCGGCGGCCAGGCAGAAGCGGCCGATGAGCTGGCTGGTGGCGTCCTTCAGGCGGGCCTGGGCGACCGCCGAGCCGTCGTAGCCGTGCGGCCACCACTCCTGGTCCTGGAGCCGGTCCAGGGCGTCGGCGAGCTCGGCCGGGTCGGTGTCCGCCGGCACGTACCGGCCGACGGCGACCGCGAAGACCTCCTGGCGCTCCGGCTCGGCGTGCAGGCAGTTGGGGTCGATGTGGCCGGCGTGCAGGCCGTCCTCCACGTCGTGCACCGAGTACGCCACGTCGTCGGCCCAGTCCATGACCTGGGCCTCGAAGCACGTACGCGTGCCAGGGGCGTCCTTGCGGACCCAGTCGAAGACCGGGCGGTCGTCCTCGTAGACACCGAACTTCGGGGAGCCGGGGGCGGTGGGGTGCGCGCCGCGCGGCCAGGGGTACTTGGTGGCCGCGTCCAGGGCGCCCCGGGTGAGGTTGAGGCCGACGCTGACGAGGTCGCCGGACTCGGGGTCGCGGACGAAGCGTTTGGGCTCGATGCGCGTGAGGAGCCTGAGCGACTGGGCGTTGCCCTCAAAACCGCCGCAGTCGGCCGCGAACTCGTTGAGCGCCTGCTCGCCGTTGTGCCCGAACGGCGGGTGGCCCAGGTCGTGGGAGAGACAGGCCGCCTCGACGAGGTCGGGGTCGCAGCCGAGGGCGGCGCCGAGTTCCCGGCCGACCTGCGCGCATTCGAGGGAATGGGTGAGCCGCGTACGAGGGCTGGCGTCCCAGACCTGGCCGCGCGTGCCGGGGGTCACCACCTGGGTCTTGCCGGCCAGCCTTCTGAGCGCGGCGGAGTGCAGGACGCGGGCGCGATCGCGCTGGAAGGCGGTACGACCGGGCCGTTTGTCGGGCTCGGGAGCCCAGCGCTCGACGGAGGCCGGTTCGTAACTGACGGGGAGTGCGGTGCCTTCCATGTCTCGACAGTAAGCGCCGACGGTGACAATCGGGGGGTGCGGGGGGCTGGGCGGGGCCTGGGCAAGAATCCGGGCGGGGGGCTGGGCAGGGATCTGGGCGAGGGTCTCGGCAGGGATCTGGGCGAGGGTCTCGGCAGGGATCTTGGCGGGGGCGGCTCCGCGGGAAGCGGGGGCGATTATCGGGGCGCGTCACGGGGAGCTAGCCGGGGTCCGGCCCTCGGTGGTGTGTGTCGCGGGGAATCGCTGTCCGGCCCTCGGCTGTGCGTCGTGTGTCGTGCGGGGATCAGGCCGTGGTCAGGTTCGGGGCTGTGGGGGTCGGGGCCGTCGGCGTGTGGTCGTAGCGGTGGAGGATCAGGCGGGCCAGCGCCGGGTGGGCGCCGAGGGGGGCGGAGGCCAGCCAGGGGGCGGCTTCGGCGCTTCGGGTGGCGAAGCCGCCCGGAGTGGTGAAGTACGCGGCCACGGCGACCCGGTGGCGGCCCCGCGCGATCATCGCGCGCACGGCGGTACGGACGTCGGGCGTGGCGGCCGAGGCGTAGGCGGGGACCACCGGGACCCCGAGGCGTTCGGCCAGGAGCCGGGCCGTGGCGCGGGTACCGGCCGCCGACTCGGGATCGCGGGAGCCGGCCGCCGCCAACACCACGCCGCTGCCCCGGCGTTCGGCCTCGCTCGGGCGGGTCCGCCAGCCGGCCTCGACCAGCCGCTCGTACAGGGCTTCGACGAGCAGCGGGTGCGGGCCGAGCGGGTCGGCCACGCGCGTGCGCACCCGCGCGTCGGCCGCCAGTCGCGGGATGTCCCGCTTGACGTGCCGGCCGCGCCCCAGCAGCAGCGGCACGAGCACCGCCTCCTCGCAGCGCAGGGCGGCGAGCGTGTCGGACAGCGGTGGCTCGTTCAGCCCGAGGTGGCCGAGGTGCACGGGCAGTCCGGGGCGCAGCTCTCGGACCCGGTCGAGGAGCGTACGGACCGTGGCGGGGGCGCGCGGGTCGCGACTGCCGTGGGCCACCAGGACGAGCTCGGGAGGCGCGGGACGCCGTGTGCCGTCCGGACGGACACGGCTGAGCTGACTGGCGAGCTGGGAGCCGATCCGGTTCATGAGGTGGGCCGTACTGCCGAGCGGGACGCCCCCGGGCGGCCCGCCGCCCGAGCGGCGGGGGTCGGACTCGTCGGAGAAGGAGAGCGACGCCGTCATGAACCCATGGTGACGGTACGAGGTTGCCGTGCCGTTGCGCGGGAATGACGGGTCCTCTCCGCGCGTTCACCGCGGGACGCGCGGGGTGGGTGAGGTGTGGTGACCTGCCCTGACGGCATCGAACACGGGTCCGGTCCTCGGCGCGGCGACGAAACCGGATCACCGTATGCCGCGTCTTCCAGGTCGAGAACCGGCCACGGCGCCCCGCCGCGGTCACCTGGGGAGGGACCGTCCGATGCGCCGACCGAAGCTGAGCGGACCCCGCCTGCCGCGCACCCGCGCGGGATGGCGGCGGCTGACGCAGGTCGTGATGGCCGGGTGCGTGCTCGTCCTGTCCCCGGCGACCTGGCTGTACGTCGGGACCGGCGACCGGCTGCACACCACGGCCGACGTCCCGCGCACCGAGGTCGCGGTGGTCTTCGGCGCGGGCCTGTGGGACGGCGAGCCGTCGCCGTACCTCGCGCACCGCCTCGACGCGGCGGCCACGCTGTATCGCGCGGGCCGGATCCAGGTCGTCCTCGTCACCGGTGACAACAGCCGTGAGGACTACGACGAGCCGGACGCGATGCGTGCCTATCTGACCCGGCACGGCGTGCCCGACGGACAGATCGTCAGCGACTACGCGGGCTTCGACACCTGGGACTCCTGCGTCCGCGCCAAGAAGATCTTCGGCGTGGACCGGGCCGTACTGATCAGCCAGGGCTTCCACATCCGGCGGGCGGTCGCGCTGTGCCAGGCGGCGGGCGTGACGTCGTACGGCGTCGGCGTCGACGACGTCCACAACGCGACCTGGTACTACGGCGGCGCCCGGGAGGTCTTCGCGGCGGGCAAAGCGGCGCTGGACGTGCTGTTCGAGCCGGACCCCCGCTTCCTCGGCCCGAAGGAGCCGGGGGTGACCCGGGCACTGGCGGCCTCCCGGTGAGGGGGCGGGCGGTGAGATGCGGTGCGCGGCTCGCGGCTCAGATGAGGCTGGGCGCGCCTTGCGGCGCCGGGCGCGCGGCCGGGGTCAGCGGGTCGGCCGCCACTCGCCGCTCTCGATGAGCCGGCCGCCGGCCCGCAGGCGCGCGGCGACCGCGGGCGCGGCGACGTACACCCAGGCCCGCACGGCCGTGCCGTCGGCGACGCGGGCGACCTCGCGCTCGACGCGTTCGTAGAGACTGCGCGGATCGCCGGGCACGTACTCCTCCAAGCGGTCTAGTTCGACGAGCAGTTCGGCGTAGGCGTCCGGGAGCGCGGTGACGAGTTCCCCACGCACGCCCGCGCCGCCGGGCTCCTCCACGGCGTACGGGTATCCGGGCCCGTCGTACAGCACGGCGCCCGCGAGCCGGGCCGGGTCCTCGGACCGTGTCCGGCCGCGCAGGAACACGTCGTGGTTGACCTCGCCGGGCCGGAGCGTCCCGTAGACGAAGAACGGCAGCCGGCCGCGCACCCGCGCTCCCACTCGTACTCCCCCTCCCCCCTGCGCTCTCACTCGCTCTCCCACCTGCACATCTGCACTACCGAAGCGTCGCAGAAACGATTCTCACCCCTCACACACAACCGCGTAGGCGCTATGGACATGACATGTCATGGCCCCTTAAATCTTCGTCAGCATCCCGCGCAGCCCCCCACACGCGCCCGATGGCGCCTTCCCGAGGAGTCCGATGCATCGGATACGGCAGCACGTCAGCACGGTCCGCAGGTCCCGCCGTCTCGCCGCCGCCTGCGTGGCCGCCACCACCGCGACCCTGCTGGCCGCCGCGCTCTCCCCCACCGCCGACGCGGCCGACAGACCGACCCGGGCCACCGCGATCGGCAACGCCGCCTCGGCCGTCGCGGACCACGCGGCCGCACTCGGCCTGACCTCCGTCCAGGGCACCACCGTCCGGGACGTCGTCGTCGACAAGGACGGCACCCAGCACGTCCGCTACGACCGGACCTACCATCAACTCCCGGTTCTGGGTGGTGACTTCGTCGTCCACCTGGCCTCCGACGGCGCGTACCGCAGCGCGGACCGGGCGACGCGGACCGCGATCGCCCTCCCCACGATCACCCCGGTCGTCACCGCCCCGAAGGCCGCCGACGTCGCGGTGAACGCGCTGCGCGCCGCGAACCTCGGCGAGACCCTGAAGAAGGTCACGGCCAAGCCCCGGCTGGTCGTGGACGCCCTGCACGGCACGCCGAGGCTCGCCTGGCGCACCGACGCGGTCGCACTGGACTCGCTCGGCAACCCGGTGGCCCGCGCGGTACTGACCGACGCCCGCACCGGCGCCCAGATCGACGCCTGGGACACCATCGAGACGGCGACGGGCGACGGCAGGTCGCTGTACGGCGGCACGGTGGCGCTGGAGACGACGGCGTCGGGCTCGACGAACCAGCTGAAGGACCCGACCCGCGGCAACACGTACACGGGTGACGCCGCGAACAAGACCGACCTGTGCATCTTCGGCATCTGCATCAGCCGGGCACCCTCGACGGTCTTCACCGACACGGACAACCACTGGGGCACCGGGGCCACTTCCGACCGCTCCTCGGCCGCGGTGGACGCCCAGTACGGCACGAACGAGACCTGGGACTACTACAAGAACGTCCACGGCCGCAACGGCATCGCGGGCGACGGCAAGGGCTCGTACAACCGCGTCCACTACGGCAACAACTACAACAACGCCTTCTGGGACGACAGTTGCTTCTGCATGACGTACGGCGACGGTGACGGGACGACGTTCGGCCCGCTGGTCGCGCTGGACGTGGCCGGCCACGAGATGTCGCACGGCGTCACCTCCAAGACCGCCGCACTGACGTACTCCGGCGAGCCGGGCGGCCTGAACGAGGCGACCTCCGACATCTTCGGCACGCTGGTGGAGTGGTACGCGAACAACTCCTCGGACCAGGGCGACTACCTCATCGGCGAGAAGATCGTCCGCTCCGGCTTCGGCAAGGCGGCCCTGCGCTTCATGGACCAGCCCTCGAAGGACGGCAACTCCGCGAACTGCTGGAGCTCGTCGGTCGGCAACCTCGACGTCCACTACTCCTCGGGCGTCGCGAACCACTTCGCGTACCTCCTCGCGGAGGGCAGCGGCGCGAAGACGATCAACGGGGTGAACTACAACTCGCCCACCTGCAACGGGTCCACGGTCACGGGCATCGGCCACGACAAGCTGGGCGCGATCTGGTACCGCGCCCTGACGGTGTACATGACCTCCTCGACCAAGTACGCGGGCGCCCGCACGGCGACCCTGAACGCGGCGAGGGACCTCTACGGCGCGACCAGCCCGGAGTACGCGGCGGTGGCCGCGGCTTGGAGCGCGGTGAGCGTGGGCTGACCTCGGGCTCCGCGTTTCGCGGGGCGTGAGTCGCGTTTCGCGGGGCGTGAGTCGCGGTCTGCGGCTCGCGGCTCGTAGTTCGCGGCCGGGGCGTCCGACGGACGGACGGAGGAGGCCGGTGCCCGCACCCAGGGCATCGGCCTCATCCGGACCGCTTCGGGTGGGTCGGACCGCCCGGCCCGCCACGGTCACCGGCCACGACGGTCGCCCGGCCCACCGCTGTCGCACGCCCCGCCGGATCGCCCCCGCCCGAGACGGCTGTCTCCCCCGAGACGGCCGCCCCGAGCGATCCCGCCACCCCGGCCGGTCCACCGCCGTTCCCCGGCCCGCCCCTCGGCCCGTTCCCCACCCCCGACTCGGCCGCCGCCCGGCCGCGATCCGCGGCACCCGGTGCGCCGCGCCCCACTCCCGTCCGGAGGCCGTCCTCGGTGGGCCCGCTCCGGTCGCCTCACCCGTTCACCCCCGCGCCGCGTGCCCTTCGGGTTTCTTCCCTCGGGGGTCTTCCGCACGCCTGTGACCTGGCAAAACGGGTCGACACAGGTTTCCGTGGCGGCCCTTCTGACACCCATTCATCCCAAATCTGACACTCCCTCAGGGAGCGGGCTCGGCTCGCTGCCACTTACCTCGGAAGAGCAGGGGCACGACCGACGCAGCGGCACTTGGGAGTGTCGCCGGCCGTCGCCCCACCGCTGAGCTCGAGGGAGCACCGATGCGACGTACGGCCCGTCTGCTGACCGGCACCGCGCTCGCCGTCGTCGCCGCGGGCGGGATCGCCGCGCCGGCGTACGGCGACACCTCCGGCAGCCTGGAGGTGTACCCGTCCACCACGGTGCCGGGTGGTCACGTCACGGTGAACACGTCGGCCTGCGGCGGCGGCACGGCGATCGGCGACGCCGGCTCGTTGGACGCCGGGCGGTTCACGCTGGCGCCCAGCACGCACGAGAACGACGCGATCGGCCAGTTCCAGGTACCGCGGACCGCGCAGCCGGGAACGTACGAGATCGTCGCGGCGTGCGCCGAGGGCAGCCGGCAGGTGAAGGGTGACCTCACGGTCACCATGACCGCCCTGTCCGGCCCGCAGGGGCAGGTGCAACCCAGAGGAAGCGTAAAGACGGGGGTCGGCGGCGCACTTGGCGCCGACCCCGTGCAGACCGCGGCCGGCGTGGCGGCTCTCGCCGTCGCCGCCGCGGGCGGTACCTGGCTCCTGCATCGCCGGGCGAGAGGCGACGGGATCTGACGGACACCCTCCGCTGTCCGTCCGCCGGTACCGCATGTCCCCTCCCCCTCCGGGTCCGACGCCCCTCGCGGCCCGGAGGGGGCACGGGGATTATTTCGGAAGAAAAGCTAGAAAAGTTGTAATAGCTGTAATAGCGGGAAAAGAGGGAGAAGAAGCGGGGAAGAGGGACAAGAGGAGGCTGGCATGCGCAGGGTCGGCAACACCGCCATAGCCACGGTCAGCGCCGTCGCGCTCTGTTCGGGCGTATGGCTGCTGCACGGCACCGGGGTCCAGGCTCCGCCACAGCCGTCCGCCGCGCAGGCGCACGCCGACCTGGGCGACACGCGCGCCGCCGCCCCCGCGCTGCCGCCGTCCCCGCCCGACCGCATCCGCATACCGTCGATCCGCGTGAACGCCCCCCTCGTGGGACTCGGGCTCACCAGCACCGGCAGCCTCGACGTCCCGCCCGCCGGGGACAAGAACCTCGCCGGCTGGTACGAGGCGGGCACCACCCCCGGCGAGACCGGCACCGCGATCGTGGCCGGCCACGTCGACAACACCGACGGTCCCGCCGTCTTCTACGACCTCGGCGCCCTGAAGAAGGGCAGCACCGTCGAGGTGGACCGGCGGGACGGCAGCGTGGCCCTCTTCTCCGTCGACACGGTCGACGTGTACGAGGCGAAGGACTTCCCCGACGAGAAGGTGTACGGGGCCGCGGACCGGCCCGAGTTGCGGGTGATCACCTGCGGCGGGGGCTACTCGCGCGCCACCGGGTACCAGGGGAACGTGGTCGTCTTCGCCCACCTCACGGGGACCCGCTGACCCCGCTGACCCCACTGAACCCGCTGACCCCGCTCAACCCACTGCACCCGCTCACGTGACCCGCGCCGCGATGGCCCGCGCGCACACCAGGGACTCGGCGCGTGTCGTGTCCACCTCGAAGTCGTAGACCACTCCCTTGTGGACGATCTCCGCCTGTTCCGCGGCCATCCCCGGGACCCGGTCTCCGCGCACGATCTCCCGGCCCTCCGCGACCTCGCCCGCGCAGCGGACGCCGACCCACAGGACGTCCAGGCCGTCCAGGGCCCGCCGCCACCGTTCCTGGGAGGCGGCCCCGCCGAGGAACACGTCGTCGACGATGATCCGAGCGCCCGCGCTGACCGTCGCGGCGATCCCCGTCATCCACGCCGCCTCCAGCGCGCGGAACCGAGGGCCGACGCTCACCCCGCCGTCCGGCGCGAAGTCGATCCCGGCGGGCGAGGTCTTCAGGGACGCGGGCATCGAGTCGACCAGCGAGTCGATGCCGACGCTCAGCCAGGGCTCCGGCAGAACGGCCTGAAGGCACCGGGCGATACCGGACTTGCCCGAACTGGAACCGCCGTTCAGCACGATCACCTGCGTGCTCACCGCTGCGCCTTCAGCCCGGCGTACGTCACCCCGGTGAGCTCCTCGGACGCCTCCCACAGACGGGCGCTCACCCGGTCGTCGCGGGTCCAGCGGGCCCGCCGGGACGGCGCGGGGGCCCCGCGCCACATCGCGAGGGACGGGCCGGTGAAGGAGTCGGGGCGCACGCCGGGTGCGGTGGCGGCGTGGAGGCTGGGCAGGGCGCCCGCCTCGGCCGGCTGGGCGATCACACGGTTGCCGAGCTCCATGAGCCGTTCGGCGCCCCGGCGGCCCTCGGCCCGTGGGCCGGCGGTCTGGAGGTTGGTGGCCGCGTAGCCGGGGTGGGCGGCCGCCGCGACCACGTCCGAACCGGTGGCCTCCAGCCTGCGCGCCAACTCGTGCGTGAACAGCAGGTTGGCGGTCTTGGAGCGGGCGTAGGCGATCCAACGACGGTAGCGGCGTGTGCTGTTGAGGTCGTCGATGTCGATGTTCGCCAGCACGTGCATCATGCTGGAGACGGTCACGACGCGCGCGCCGGGGGTGGCGAGCAGCGCGGGCAGCAACAGCCCGGTGAGGGCGAAGTGTCCGAGGTGGTTGACGCCGAACTGCGTCTCGAACCCGTCCGACGTCGTCCCGTGGGGCAGCGCCATCACCCCGGCGTTGTTGACGAGCAGATCGAGCCGCTCGTACGGCAGTCCAGCCGTGAACTCCCGCACGGATTGCAGGTCTCCGAGGTCCAGCCGGGCGAACTCGGCCTGCGCGTCCGGCACTTCGGTACCGAGCCGCGCCACCGCCGCCCGTCCCCGCGCCTCGCTCCGGCAGGCCACGACCACGCGTGCGCCCTTGCGCGCGAGTTCCCGCGCGGTGACGTACCCGAGCCCGCTGTTGGCGCCGGTGACGACGGCCGTACGACCGGTCTGATCGGGAATGTCGTGCGCGCTCCAGCCTGACATGCGGTGTCCCTCCACGGATGCCCTGGGTGTCGGGACCCACCCTAGGTCCGCGCGGGGTTCCCGGGGATCTCCGGGGAGCCGCCATGGGGACCGGGACGGTCGGGGCCTCTGGGGAGAGTGGGGAGCCCGGTGAGAGCGCAGGTCCCCGCTCGGCCCCGCCCCGCACCGCCCCGAACCCCCGCCGTCATCCCGCCGCCGCCCCCGGTCATCCCATCGCTGGGAGCGGTCTCGCCATCGCTGGGGGCGGCCTCAGTCCGTCGCCGGGGCGGCTCAGTCCGTCGCCGACGGCTTCAGGTCGCGGTTCACGACCCGGGACGCGGCCTCGATCGTGGCTATGCCCTCGGCCATCGTCTTGCTGCCGCGCGAGAGCACGGCCATCCCGTAGTCGCGTCCACCGCCGGTGAAGACACCCACGCTGTGCACCCGCCAGCCGTCGGTCGCCAACGGCAGCCAGCCGTTCTTGACGTGCACCGTGACCGCCGCGGGCGCCCCTGCCGGGGTTCCCCACCGCTGGTCGGCTTCGACCCGGTTCATCAGTCCGAGGGCATAGGCGCGGGCGCTCCGGTCGAGGACCGTGTTGTCCGAGGTGAGCAGTCGCAGCAGCTTCAGCTGGTCGGCCGCCGTGACCTGGGTGCGTCCCCAGTGGCCGTTCACCGGGGGAACGGTGTCCCGCATACCCGCCAGGGCGAGGAAGTGCCGGATGCCGGTGAGCCCGACCTCATGCCACAGGGCACTGGTCGCGTCGTTGTCCGACTTGGTGATCATGGCGGTGGTGAGCTTCACCTCGCGCGCGGTCAGCTCACGATGCTCGTCCGCCACCTGCCGCAGCAGCGACCCCAGTACCGTGACCTTGATCACGCTCGCCGAGTCGAAGGGCGTACCCGCCCGCAGCGTGCACGAAGTGCCGGTGGAGCGGTCGTACAGGGCGAGCGCCGAGACGCCCTCACGGCCGCGCAGGGCGCCGGCGATGTCCCGCGACAGCCGGTTCGCGAGCCCCGGGCTGTTCGAGGTGCACGTCACGGGTGAGCCGCCGACGGTCGTGCCGCCGGTGCTCGCCCCGGCCGGGGCCGCGGTGGCGAGTGCGGCGAACGCCGCCCCCGCGGCCACGGCCGCGGCAAGTCCCCGTCGGGTGCGGCGGATGGTGTGCGTTGCGGGCATGGAGGCTCCCGTCCTGCTCGGTGTCTGTGGTCACATCGGCAACCCGCCCGCCTGGGCTGCGGGGTGCGACGAATGACGGCGACGCTACAGGGGCGAAGAGACCCATGACGTGGAGAAAGTGTCGCTATGTCTGAATTGCGCAGTTTCTATGCGTGTGACATTCATCAAGGCATTCGCCGGAAGAATTCCGGACCGCACCCCCTGCCCTGCCCCAGGTGGCGCCTGGATCCCGCCCCCTCCCTTCCGTCACAAAACCATCACTCTGCCTCCACACACGGTGATCCGGCATTACGGTCATCCCCGCATCTGGCACACCTTGGGGGATTGCGATGACCAACCCGTACGCCGCTCCGTCCGCCTCGCCCGCCCCGCGCTGGGCGCGCAAGCGCTACCTGCTCCCGGCGCTCGGCCTGGCCCTGTTCATCGGCGTCGGCATCGGCAGCAGCGGTCAGGAGACGTCGACCGCCGACGCCAAGTCCGCCGCGGCCGAGCCGCGCCCGACGCTCACCGTCACGGCCACGGCGACCATGACCGAGACCGCGACTCCGGAGCCGGCCGCCACGGTGACCGCCACGAAGACCGTCAAGGTCACGAAGACGGTCACGGCCGAGCCGGCGGCGGACAACGGCTCCGACGACAGCGCGGATGTCACGGGAGGCTCCGGCGGGGGCGACGACAGCGCCTACTACGCCAACTGCACCGCCGCCCGGGCCGCGGGCGCCGCCCCCGTCCGCGTGGGCGACCCCGGCTACGGCCGCCACCTCGACCGCGACGGAGACGGCGTCGGCTGCGAGTGAGGACGGAACTCACACGCGGGCGTACGGCTGACTTCCGGTCGCGAACGGCTTCGAACGTGCGGGTCGCCTGCCGAAGCACCCGGTCCAGGCGCCGAATGTCGGGCTTGCTCATGTGCGGCCCCCGCAAAGGAAGTTGATCGGGGCGGGTGGTGAAGTGCGTGGCCCGCGGAACGCGCTAACCTCGCGCGCATGGGTGGGGAGATCAAGGCGCAGAGCGCCACCGAGGCTGCGGGCCGCACGTGTCTGAGATGCGACGACGTACTGCGGGAGCGGCGAATACCGCGCTTGTTCTGCTCCCCCGGGCACGCGGCCCAGGCGGCGTTCGCGGCGGTCCTGTTCGTCTTCGCCGCCGAGCGGTTCGGCCTGCGCTTCATCCTGCACGTCGTCCGTGCGGTCCGATACGTCGGACACCTGCTGGGCTGGCTCGGATCCCCGGACTGAGCTGGTGCTCCTCGGATCGAGCGGGAACAACGGGGAATCACGGTGAACGCGGCCGAGCCGGACGAGGCACACCTCGACCATTCGCCCGGATCAGCGCCCGATCTCGCCCCAAATGCCCGTGGCTTCCCAAGCTGATACACCTCGTTGTCAGTGGCCACTGCGAAGATCCCGGTCAGCCAACTGAGTGGGGGATCCATGGGCACATGGAACATTCATCCGTTCGACAACGACACAGCCGCGGACTTCGCCAACGACCTGGACGACGCCGTCATGGCGGAGCGTGAAGCCCTTATCCGCAGGGCCCTCATACGCGCTGCCGACAATCAGGACTACCTCGAGGCCCCGGAAGCCGAGGAGGCAGTTGCTGCTGCCGCCTTGGTCGCCGCCCAATGCTCGGGGAGCGGGCCGACCAGCATTCCGTACGGCCCTGAAGAGCCGATCCCGGCCCTGCCCGCGGACCTCAGACCGCTGGCCGTCGATGCCCTGGACCGAGTCCTCGCGGACGAATCCGAGCTCTCCGACCTGTGGGAAGAGTCGGAAGGCGGCGGAACATGGCGAGAAGGTATCGGCCGACTGCGCCATGCACTTGATCCGGTGCCTCAGATACACGGGAACACGCTGTTCGAGATCTGAGCCGCGCCCGTCGCCGCCGTGTGGCTGACGTGACGGCATCTGGAGGGGTGAACCGACTGCCGAGCCTGGGCGGTCTCTGGGGCGTCCGACTGGCACTTTCGTTCCGGAATGCAGGAGGCTCGCGCGGCCTGTTCGACTTCCAAGGCATGCGCACCCGCGCGGCACGGTTGGCCGCAAGTATCAACCCCTATCGCGCCAGCGAGACGCCCTACTGCTGTCGTCACGGTCCGGCCATCGCGGCTCGCTCCGGACGACGACAAGTCCGCCCTTCGGGCCCGCACCCGGTTCATCCCTCCTCAGGAGGACGAACCACATCTCATTTACAACGACGCTACTGCGGCCGAGATTGCCGCTCCAGTAACTTCTCACCTCTGACATTCGACGGGGAATCAAGAGGCTTCCGGTGGGCCGCAGGTCCTCCAACGCTTGCCTCGCTAGATCATGAAGACCGCGCCGGGGCGTATACTTCGAGGACATTGCGGAGCCTGGGCATCTGCTTGGCAGTGGATTGGTGATCGATGACCGCTCTTGATCTGGGTCCCCTCGAACTCGTTGCAGACGAGTGGATCATCGGCGACCCGACGGCCCGCAAAAGCAAGTACTTCAAGCTTCAGCAGCAGGGACTGAGTTACTGGGTCCAAGGGGTGCAAACCCAAGTCATTCCCTGGTCGCGGTTTATGAATCTCCTCCTCTCGGTCCACCCCACCAGGCTCGGCAACTCCCGCGCGATGGTGATTCTCTCAGCCATTAGTCTGGCTCCGACCGGCGGAGCCAGGGAGGCATTTCTCGGGGCTACCCTCAGGAATCCCTACGAGGACTGGAGCGAGATTTTCACGCATCCTGCGAGGAAGTTCGGAAGGCGGGATATCCGCAAGGCCGAGGAATTCCTCCAGCAGACCGTTGAATTCGGACGGGCGGGAAAGCTCGGTGATCCACTGTGGGTGTCCCAAGCGGTTGAAAAGATCGCAGGCCTCACAGGGAAACCCCGAGACATGAAAGCCGCCATCGGGGAAATCGTGAAGCGTGAGATCTGATGACGACGGTCCATCACGACCGCTCACTCTGCTCAGAGGCCAGGAATTCCTGGCAGCCCCGACAACGCACGCCCGAAGGGGCGGCACCCCCGCACAGGGTGTCGCCCCTTCTCTTTCGAGCACCGGTGCCGCCGCCGATCGGTGAGGGTCGGGGAACAGCGGCGGCGCCGGATCCACGGGAGGGTCAGCGGTGGTCGCTGCCCGCCGACTGGGTGGCGGCCCGGCCCGCTTCCAGCCGGGCCACCGGGATACGGAACGGGGAGCAGGAGACGTAGTCGAGCCCCACCTCGTGGAAGAAGTGGACCGACTCCGGGTCGCCGCCGTGCTCGCCGCAGACGCCGAGCTTGAGGTCGGGGCGCGTGGCACGGCCGGCCTGCGCGGCGGACTTCACCAGGGAGCCGACACCGTCCCGGTCGATCGTCTCGAAGGGGCTGACGCCGAAGATGCCCTTCTCCAGGTACGCCGTGAAGAACGAGGCCTCCACGTCGTCCCGGCTGAAGCCCCACACCGTCTGGGTGAGGTCGTTCGTGCCGAAGGAGAAGAACTCCGCCGCCTCGGCGATCTGGCCGGCGGTCAGCGCGGCGCGCGGCAGTTCGATCATGGTGCCGATCGCCAGCTTCAGCTGCACGCCGGTGGCCGCCTCGACCTCGGCGATGACCTGGTCGGCCTCCTCGCGGACGATCTCCAGCTCCTGGACGGTGCCGACGAGCGGGATCATGATCTCGGCGCGCGGGTCGGCCTTGGCGTTCTTGCGCTCGGCGGCGGCCTCGGCGATCGCCCGTACCTGCATGGTGAACAGTCCGGGGATCACCAGGCCGAGGCGGACACCGCGCAGGCCCAGCATCGGGTTCTGCTCGTGCAGCCGGTGGACGGCCTGGAGCAGGCGCAGCTCGTTCTCGTGCGGGTCCTTGCGGGCCTCGGCGAGCGCCACGCGCACGGACAGCTCGGTGATGTCGGGCAGGAACTCGTGCAGCGGCGGGTCGAGCAGCCGGACCGTCACCGGGAGGCCGTCCATCGCCTCGAACAGCTCGACGAAGTCCTGCTTCTGGAGCGGGAGCAGCTCCTTCAGGGACTCCTCGCGTTCGAGGTCCGTGTCGGCCAGGATCAGCCGCTCCACCAGCTCGCGCCGGTCACCGAGGAACATGTGCTCCGTACGGCACAGGCCGATGCCCTGGGCGCCGAAGCGGCGGGCGCGCAGCGCGTCCTCGGCGTTGTCGGCGTTGGCGCGCACGCGCAGCCGGCGCTTGCGGTCGGCGAACGCCATGATCCGGTGCACGGCCTCGACCAGTTCGTCGGCGTCGTCGGCGCCCGCGTGCATCCGGCCCTCGAAGTACTCCACGACCGGGGAGGGCACGACGGGTACCTCGCCGAGGTACACCTTGCCGCTGGAGCCGTCGATGGAGATGACGTCGCCCTCCTCGACGACGTGCCCGCCGGGGACCGTCATCCGGCGGCGCTTGGTGTCGACCTCGAGCTCCTCGGCGCCGCACACGCACGTCTTGCCCATGCCGCGCGCGACGACGGCCGCGTGGGAGGTCTTGCCGCCGCGCGAGGTCAGGATGCCCTCGGCCGCGATCATGCCGTCCAGGTCGTCGGGGTTGGTCTCCCGGCGGACCAGGATGACCTTCTCGCCCGAGCGGGACCACTTGACGGCCGTGTACGAGTCGAAGACCGCCTTGCCGACCGCCGCGCCCGGCGAGGCCGCGATGCCCCGGCCGACCTGTTCGGTCTTCGCCTGCTCGTCGAAACGCGGGAACATCAGCTGGGCCAGCTGGGCGCCGGTGACGCGCTGGAGCGCCTCGGTCTCGTCGATGAGGCCCTGGTCCACCAGCTGGGTGGCGATGCGGAAGGCGGCGCCCGCCGTGCGCTTGCCGACGCGGGTCTGGAGCATCCACAGCTGGCCGCGCTCGATGGTGAACTCGATGTCGCAGAGATCCTTGTAGTGGTTCTCCAGGGTCTCCATGATCCGCATCAGCTGGTCGTACGACTTCTTGTCGATCGCCTCCAGCTCGGCCAGCGGGACGGTGTTGCGGATGCCCGCGACCACGTCCTCGCCCTGGGCGTTCTGGAGGTAGTCGCCGTAGACGCCCTGGTGGCCGGAGGCGGGGTCGCGGGTGAAGGCGACGCCGGTGCCGGAGTCCGGGCCCAGGTTGCCGAAGACCATCGAGCAGACGTTGACGGCCGTGCCCAGGTCGTGCGGGATGCGCTCCTGGCGGCGGTAGAGCTTGGCGCGTTCGGTGTTCCAGGAGTCGAAGACCGCGTGGATGGCGAGGTCCATCTGCTCGCGCGGGTCCTGCGGGAAGTCCCGGCCGGCCTCGGTCTTGACGATCCGCTTGAACTTGGTGACCAGCTTCTTGAGGTCCGCGGCCTCCAGCTCGGTGTCGACCGTGACCTTCTTGGCGTCCTTGGCCTTGTCCAGCGCGTCCTCGAAGAGCTCGCCGTCGACGCCGAGGACGGTCTTGCCGAACATCTGGATGAGGCGCCGGTAGGAGTCCCAGGCGAACCGCTCGTCGCCGGCCTGCTGGGCGAGGCCCTGCACGGACTTGTCGGAGAGGCCGATGTTCAGGACGGTGTCCATCATGCCGGGCATGGAGAACTTGGCCCCGGAACGGACCGACACGAGGAGGGGGTCGTCGGCCTGGCCGAGCTTCTTGCCCATCGTCGCTTCGAGGGCGTCGAGGTGCGCACTCACCTCGTCACGCAGTGCCGCGGGCTCCTCGCCACTGTCGAGGTAGGTCTTGCAGGCCTCGGTGGTGATCGTGAAGCCCGGGGGGACCGGAAGGCCCAGGTTGGTCATCTCGGCGAGGTTGGCGCCCTTGCCGCCGAGAAGGTCCTTGAGGTCCTTGTTGCCCTCGGTGAAGTCGTAGACGAACTTCACGCCCTCAACGCTGGTGCCGTGTCCGGCTCCCAGGAGATCTTTGTTTTCCGACACGGGTCTCGACTCCTCGAGGACGCGGTGGCTGCCCTGACGGCCAGGAACATACCCAGATCGAAGGCGTCTGGGTACGTCCACTCGTGCGTCATGCGCCTGTAACGCAACGTCCGCCAGCGGATCGAAAGTCAAAGCTTGGCAAGCGTCAGGCAGCGGATGTTTTCACTTGTTGAACACATCGGAGCGGCCAGACCCCTCAAAACGCTCACCTGAGCGACTCAGGGCACGTCTGATTTCGATCGATGAACGATCAGAGCGTGGCACTCAGTGCCACTCCTTGGAGAAGTGCAGTCGCCCAAGATCCGCTCATCTGAGCGGATCCCTTATCAAGGGTGGCGAGAATCACGCTTCCACAGGCGACCGGATTTCACCATCCGGACGTCCGCCCGGACCGGAAACACGCTTGTCATCCGCTTCACATACCGAGCGCGAGCAGGCGTTCCTCCACCCGCTCCGGCGCGTACAGGTACTCGACGACCATCGCACCGGCCCCCACCAGCCCGGCCCGCTCCCCGAGCCGCGAGGTCACCACATCGAGCCGGGCCGTGGAGCGTGGCAGCGCGCGCTGGTACAGCAGCTCCCGCACGCCGGTGAGGAAGGCGGTTCCGGCCAGATCTCCGGCGATCATCAGCACGCCGGGGTTGAGCAGGGTCACGACGGTCGCGAGAACGTCCCCGACCTGGCGCCCGGCCTCGCGCGCCAGCGCCGCCGCCTCCGGATGCCCGGACGCGAGCAGGTCGCGCACGTCCGAGCCCGACGCCGTCGGCAGGCCCGCCTCGGCGAGCCGCCGGGCCACCGCGCCACCGCTGGCGACCGCGGCCAGACAGCCGTAGGAGCCGCACCGGCACAGCGCCTCGGCGCCCACCCGGATGTGCCCGATGTCGCCCGCGCCGCCGTCGACGCCCCGGTAGACCGAGCCGTCCACCACGACACCCGCGCCGATCCCGGTCGACACCTTCACCAGCATGAACGCCGAGCACTGCGGGTATCCGGTGCGCTGTTCGCCGTACGCCATGAGGTTGGCGTCGTTGTCGACGAGCACCGGGACCGGCGGGGCACCCGTGTGCTCGGTGAGGGCGCGGGCCAGCCGGCCCCTGATGTCGTAACCGTCCCAGCCGGGCATGATCGGCGGCTGGACGACCCGGCCGGTCTCGCTGTCGACCGGGCCCGGCACCGCGAGCCCGATGCCGCAGACCTCGCCCGCCGGGCGCCCCGCCGCCTCCAGCAGGTCGGCGAACCACCGGCCCAGCTCGCCCAGCACCGCGTCCGGGCCGTCCTCGACGACCAGGGTGCCGGAGTGCTCGGCGAGGAGCTCGCCGGTCAGCGTGAGGACGGCGGCGCGCGCGTGCCGGGTGTCGAGATCCGCGACGAGGACGACCGCGTGGGCGTCGTCGAACTCCAGGGTGATGGAGGGGCGGCCGCCCAACGGGGAGTCCACGGGGCCGCCGGCGCCCTCGCGCAGCCAGCCCGCGCGGAAGAGGCGTTCCAGGCGCTGGCCGACGGTCGCGCGGGACAGCCCGGTCACCTGCTGGAGGGCTCCGCGGGTGATGGCGCGGCCCGTGCGCACCAGTTCGAGCAGCTCGCCGGCGCTCGCCTGGCCGCCCGTCCTCGTGGCCCTGCCCGTCCTGCCCGGCCGTCCGGTCATGCGCACCCCCTTGTGTTTCTCAACCTTGCATTACATATTGAGTTTTGCGTGTTAAATAGACGTAACCCTACGGTAGCCACTGCCGAACCGGTCCGCCCTACGACGTCTTCGGGGAGCCCGAGTGGATCGCACCGTCCAGCTGACCGCCCGTCCCGCGGAGCGCGCCGTTGCATACGATCCGCCGTCCTCGGCGCGTTCGCTGCACCTCAGGGCCGCGCGCGTGCTGGACGGCAACTGGACGGGAACGTCGACGGTGCCCTCGCGCGGCCTGTATCCGCACCAGTGGTCCTGGGACTCGGCGTTCATCGCGATCGGCCTGCGGCACGTCTCGCCGCTGCGCGCCCAGACGGAGCTGGAGACGCTGCTGGCCGCCCAGTGGGGTGACGGACGGATCCCGCACATCGTCTTCAACCCCTCCGTACCGCTCGACGCCTATTTCCCGAGCCCGGACTTCTGGCGCTCCTCGACCGCGGGGCGCGCCGCGGGCGCCCCGCGCACCGTACAGACCTCGGGCATCGTGCAGCCACCGGTCCACGCGCTGGCCGCGTGGCTGGTGCACTCCGCCGACCCCGGACTGTCCCGGGCGCGCGGCTTCCTGCCCAGGGTCTACCCGGGTCTCGCGGCCTGGCACCGCTACCTGCTGCACCGCCGGGACCTGGGCGGCGGCGGGCTCGTGTCCGTCGTGCACCCCTGGGAACAGGGCATGGACAACAGCCCCTGCTGGGACGCGCCCCTCGCCCGCGTCACCCCGGCCCCGGCCCGCTCCTTCCGCCGCGCCGACCTCGACCACGGCGCCGCCGAGGACCGGCCCACCGACCTGGACTACGGGCGGTACGTGCGGCTGGCGACGGACTACCGGGACGGGGAGTACGCGGACGGCGCCGGGGAGTTCGCCGTGGAGGACCCGGCGTTCAACGCCCTGCTGATCGCCTCCGAGCACGCGCTGGCCCGGATCGCGCACGAACTCGGCGCGACCGGGACCGCCCGGCACGCGCGCGCTCAGCGGCTGACCGCGGCGCTGGTGGAGCGGCTGTGGGACCCGGCGGAGGGGATGTTCCTCTGCCGGGACGTCCGCGGGGCACGGACGATCCCCGAGCGCGGCGTCTCCGGACTGGTCCCGCTCCTGCTGCCGGGCCTCCCCCGCGACATCGCCGCCGCCCTCGTCCGCACCGTCCGCGGACCCCACTTCGGGCTGGGCGCCGGCACCCGTCTCGTACCGAGCTACGACCTCCTCGGCGAGGCCTTCGACCCGCACCGCTACTGGCGGGGTCCGGCCTGGTTCAACACCGGCTGGCTGCTGGAGCGCGGGCTGCGGCTGCACGGCGAACAGACACGGGCCGACGCGCTGCGGACGGCGATGCTGGACATCGCCGACGCGACCGGGTTCGCGGAGTACGTGGATCCGTACACCGGCGAGGCCTGCGGCGCGGCCGGCTTCAGCTGGACCGCGGCGCTCGCGCTCGACCTGCTCCACCGGCCCTCGGGACACCGCGTGTCCACCACGGGCATCGGCACGTTCGACATGGGTGACATGGGAGGGGACCGAGGATGACGGACCGGCTTCATCTGCTGGTGTACGGCGGCACGTTCGCCGCCGTGGGCGACGGCGGGGACATCAGCGGCGTGCGTGGCGGCTCTCCCGACGGGTTATTCGTGCGCGACGCCCGTCACCTCAGCCGCTGGCAGCTCACGGTGGACGGCGCGGTGCCGGAGGCGCTGTCACCGGTCGCGGACGGGGACACGGCGCAGTGTGTGCTCGTACCGCGCGGCGGGCGCGCCGAGCCGCCGGCGTGCACGCTCTTTCGTGAACAGGCCGTCGGTGACGGCTCGTTCGTCGAGACGGTCCGGGTCACCAGCAACCGTCCGGTGCCCACCACCGTCCGCCTGGCGGTCACCGCGGACGCCGACTTCACCGACCAGTTCGAGCTGCGCTCCGACCATCGCACCTACGCCAAGTCCGGTGCCCTGCGCTCCCGTCAGATCCTCGACGACGGAGTGGAGTTCACCTACCGGCGCGGGGAATGGCGTTCCTGTACGACGGTGACGGCCGAGCCCGCGCCGGACGGCATCGAGGAGACCGGCACCGGCGCCCGCCGTCTGGTGTGGACGCTCGATCTCGCACCGCACGGCACGCAGGAGCTGACGCTGCGGGTGATGGCCCGGCCGCACGGCGAGAGGCGGGCCCTGCGGGTGCCGAGCTCCCCGGCCGCCCTCAACAGCCGACTCCTCGCCCTGGAAGGACGTTTCGTGGAGGGCGTGGCCTTCCCGACCGGCTGGCCGGAGCTGGCGGCGGCCTGCGCCCGGGGCCTCGCCGACCTCGCCTCGCTCCAGGTCCCGGCGACCGGCCCGGACGGCGAGGAGCTGCGGGTTCCGGCGGCGGGGGCCCCGTGGTTCCTCACGCTGCTCGGCCGGGACGCCCTGCTGACCTCCCTCTTCGCGCTGCCCTACCGGCCGCGGCTGGCCGCCGACACGCTCCGGGCGCTCGCCGCGGCCCAGGCGACCGACACCGCCGTGGCGGCGGTCTCGCAGCCCGGCAAGATCGTGCACGAGCTACGGCACGGCGAACTGGCCCACTTCGGCCAGGTGCCGTACGGGCGTTACTACGGCTCGGTCGACGCGACCCCGTTGTTCCTCGTCCTGCTCGGCGCGTATGTCGAGCACACCGGGGACGGCGCGCTGGCCCGCCGGCTGGAGCCGCACGCCCGCGCGGCGATCGGCTGGATGCTGGACCACGGCGGGCTGACGTCCCGCGGCTACCTGGTCTACCGCGCCGACCAGGGCGGCCTCGCCAACCAGAACTGGAAGGACTCCCCCGGCGCCATCTGCTCGGCCGACGGCACCCGCGCCCGCGGCACGGTGATGGCGGCGGGCGCCCAGGGGTACGCCTACGACGCCCTGCGCCGTACGGCCTGGGTGGCGCGCACGGTCTGGGCGGACGAGGTGTACGCGGCCCTGCTCGAACAGGCGGCCGCCGACCTGCGCGACCGCTTCCAGCGGGACTTCTGGATGCGGGAGCGCGCCTTCCCGGCGCTGGCGCTGGACGGCGAGGGCCGCCAGGTCGACGCGCTGGCCTCGGACGCCGGACATCTGCTGTGGTCGGGGCTGCTGGACAAGGAGTACGGGGAGGTCGTCGGCCGGCGTCTGCTCGAACCGGACTTCTTCTCCGGCTGGGGTGTCCGCACGCTCGCCTCCGGGCAGTCGGCGTACCACCCGTTGTCGTACCACCGGGGTTCGGTCTGGCCGCACGACAACGCGCTGATCACCCTGGGCCTCGCCCGCTACGGCCTGCACGACGAGGCCCGTACGGTCGCCCACGCCCTGGTGGACGCGGCCACCGCGAAGGGTCACCGCCTCCCCGAGGTCCTCGCGGGGTACGGCCGGGACACCCACGCGGAGCCGGTTCCCTACCCGCACGCGTGCGTACGGGAGTCCCGGTCGGCGGCCGCCCCGCTCGCGCTGCTGACGGCCGTCGGGGGCGCGTAGGCTTCCGTCCGGCGGAGCCCTGCGGCACTGTTGACGAGGCGTTTGCCGGGTGTTTGCCCTGTCTCGTGAACGGACCCGGAGGAGGGGCCGTACGGGATGGTGGCGGGCCCGGCCTCCCCGAGCATGGCCCGCCACTCCGTCACGCGCCTCGCACGGAAGGACCTCCGTTGCCCCAGCACACGAGCATTCGCCAGGAACCGGACACGGCAGGGGTTGCCGCGGGCGAGCTCCCGACCCCGGACGTCGACGAGGGGTCACCTGCGGCGACACAGGACGAGCCCACGGCCCCGGAGGGGACCGAGGCCGAGAGCTCCGCGAGGGCCGAGGACGAGAGCCCCGCGGGGGCCGAAGACGGAAGCCCCGCAAAGGCCGAGGGCGACGAGTCCGGGACAGCGGAGGACGACGAGTCCGAGGCAGCCGCAGCGACATCGGCAGCAGTAGCAGCGGCAGCCGACGCGTCCGACGCCCCGTCAGCCGGTGCTCCCCGCAAGGCGACGGCCGAGACGGCCACGGACCCAGCGGACGCGGCGGACCCGGCGGACCCGGCGGACAAGGCCGCCCCGGAAGAGGTCGCCGCCGAACCGACGGAGACCGAGACCGAGACCGAGCCCGGCACCCCCGACCGCCCCGACCGCCCCACCCGCCCCGGAATCCGGGGCCGTTGGCGGGGCTGGCGGGCGAAGCACCCCGGTGCCTCGCGGGCGCTGTCCCTCACCGTCACCGTCCTCGCCGCGCTGCTCGTGCACGTCTGTCTCCAGATGCCGAGCACGCTCAGCAGCCTGAAGTGGGAGGAGTTCCTGCGGCTGCCCGCGGAGGCGGTGATGCTGGCCGTCGTGCTGCTGAGCCTGCCGCGCCGCCCGCGGCTGGTGGTGTCCGCGGTCGTCGGTGCGCTGCTCGGTGCCGTGACCGTCCTGAACATGCTGGACATGGGGTACAACGACTACCTCGGCCGGCGCTTCAACATCGTCCTCGACTGGGGCCTGCTCGACGACGCCCGGTCGTACCTGGCGGACTCGCTCGGCGGGACGGTCACGCTCCTGCTCACGATCGGCGTGTTCGCCGTCGTGGTGCTGCTGCTCGTCCTCGTCGCGCTCGCCCTGGTCCGGCTCGGCAACCTGCTCGACCGGCACCGCGCCGGGGCGACCCGGGCCACGCTCCTCGTCGGCACCGTCTGGATCACCTGCACCGCCCTCGGCCTCCAGTTCGGCGGCACCCCGATCGCGTCGCAGCACACGGCCGGCGTCTTCAAGTACCAGGTCCGCGCGGTGCAGGAGACCCTCCAGGACGAGGCGGCGTTCGCGAAGGAGGCCGGGCGGGACACCTTCGGCAACACCCCGCCCGACCAGCTGGTGCCCGATCTGCGCGGCAAGGACGTGATCTTCACGTTCATCGAGAGCTACGGCCGCAGCGCGATCGAGGATCCGGTCATGGCGCCCGGCGTCGACAGCACGCTCACCACCAGCACCGAGGCGCTGGCGAAGGCCGGCTTCCACGCCAAGAGCGGCTGGCTGACCTCGGCGACGTACGGCGGCAGCAGCTGGCTCGGCCACTCCACCACCCTGGCCGGCCTGTGGATCGACAACCAGCAGCGCTACCGGACCGTCATGTCCAGCGACCACCTCAGCATCACCAAGGCGTTCCAGAAGACCGGCGACTGGGACACGATCGGGGTCATGCCCGGTGTGCAGAAGGCCTGGCCGGAGCAGAAGTACTACGGCCTCGACAAGGTCTACAACGCCTTCCAGATGGGCTACCGGGGCCCGAAGTTCAGCTGGTCCACCATGCCCGACCAGTACACGCTGGAGGCGTTCCAGCGGCTGGAGCACGGCAGGAAGCGCGACAAGCCACTGATGTCGGAGATCATCCTGACCTCCAGCCACCAGCCGTGGGCGCCCATCCCGAAGATGGTCGACTGGGACACCCTCGGCGACGGTTCGGGCTTCGAGAGCATCGAAGAGGCGGGCAACAAGGCGGCGGACGTCATCGCCGACGCCACCAAGTCCCGTGAGGAGTACGGCAAGTCCGTGCAGTACTCGGTGACCGCCCTCACCCAGTGGCTGGAGCGCTACGGCAGCGAGGACACCGTCCTCGTCTTCCTCGGCGACCACCAGCCGATCTCCCGGGTCAGCGGTACCCACGCCAGCCGTGACGTGCCGATCTCGATCGTCGCCAAGGACCCGAAGGTCCTCGACAAGATCGCCGGCTGGAACTGGTCGGACGGGCTGCGGCCCGCTCACGACGCGCCGGTGTGGAAGATGAGCGCGTTCCGCGACCGCTTCCTGACGGCGTACGGCTCGACCCCGCACCCCAGCGCGGGCTGATCAGCCCCCGGAGGAGTCGAGTTCCGCGTCCTCGCTGATGCCCGAGCAGTCGTACGGGTCGTCCAGCCAGCCGTCCGGCAGCACCACCCGGTTGTTGCCGGACGTACGGCCGCGGGGCCCGTCGGCGCCGGTCGGCCAGGCCTGGTCGAGGTCCAGCTCGTCCAGGCCCGCCCTCAGGTCCGCCAGGGACGAGGTGATCGCGAGCCGCTTGCGCATCTCGGAGCCGACCGCGAAGCCCTTCAGGTACCAGGCCACGTGCTTGCGGAAGTCGATGACCCCGCGCGCCTCGTCGCCGATCCACTCGCCGAGCAGGGTGGCGTGCCGGACCATGATGTCGGCGACCTCCTTGAGGCCGGGCCGGGCGAAGTCCTCCACCCGGCCCTCGAAGGCGGCCACCAGGTCCCCGAACAGCCAGGGGCGGCCCAGGCAGCCACGGCCCACGACGACGCCGTCGCAGCCGGTCTCGCGCACCATGCGCAGCGCGTCCTCGGCCGACCAGATGTCGCCGTTGCCGAGCACCGGGATCTCCGGGACGTGCTCCTTCAGCCGGGCGATGGACTCCCAGTCGGCGGTGCCGCCGTAGTGCTGGGAGGCGGTGCGGCCGTGCAGGGCGATCGCGCTGACGCCCTCCTCGACGGCGATGCGGCCCGCCTCGAGGTAGGTCATGTGGTCGTCGTCGATGCCCTTGCGCATCTTCATCGTCACCGGCAGGTCCCCGGCCCCGTCGACCGCCTCGCGCAGGATCGCCCGCATCAGGTTGCGCTTGTAGGGCATGGCCGCGCCGCCGCCCTTGCGCGTCACCTTCGGCACGGGGCAGCCGAAGTTCAGGTCGATGTGGTCGGCGAGGCCCTCCTCCGCGATCATGCGGACGGCCTTGCCCACGGTCGCCGGGTGGACGCCGTACAGCTGGATCGACCGCGGGTCCTCGCTCGCGTCGAACCGGATCAGCTGCATGGTCTTCTCGTTGCGTTCGACCAGCGCGCGAGTCGTGATCATCTCGCTGACGAACAGCCCTTTGCCGCCGCTGAACTCCCGGCACAGGGTGCGGAACGGCGCGTTGGTGATCCCGGCCATGGGGGCCAGTACGACGGGCGGCCGGACGGTGTGCGGGCCGATCTGGAGAGGCGATGCGGGCGTGGGCATTCCCCCATTGTCCCGCACGCCCGCGGGTACTCGGGCACCCGCCCGGTGAAACCTCCCGCCGACCATGTAACAACCATTAGTTAGCCGCACTATCGAAATGCGCGTACGATGGATCGCATGCCCGAGCTCAGCCATCGCCGACGTCTGCTCGTGCTCGCGATCTGCTGTATGAGCCTGCTGATCGTGAGCCTCGACAACACCGTCCTGAACGTCGCCCTGCCCTCCCTCCAGCGCGACTTCCACGCTTCGACGTCCGGGCTCCAGTGGACGATCGACGCGTACACGCTGGTGCTGGCCGCGTTGTTGATGCTGGCGGGCTCCACGGCCGACCGGATCGGCCGGAAAAGGGTCTTCATGGCGGGCCTGATCATCTTCTCGGTCGGCTCACTGCTGTGCTCCCTCGCCCCGAACCTGGACGCGCTGATCGCGTTCCGCATGGTGCAGGCGGTGGGCGGCTCGATGCTCAACCCGGTCGCCATGTCGATCATCACCAACACCTTCACGGAACCGCGCGAGCGCGCCCGGGCGATCGGCGCCTGGGGCGCGGTCGTCGGCATCTCCATGGCGGCCGGACCGCTGGTGGGCGGGCTGTTGGTGGACTCGGTCGGCTGGCGGTCGATCTTCTGGATCAACCTGCCGGTCGGACTCACGGCCCTGCTGATGACCCTCCGCTACGTCCCCGAGTCCCGTGCGCCGAAGGCCCGCCGCTTCGACCCGCTCGGCCAGTTGCTGGTGATCGTGCTGTTCGGCTCGCTGACGTACGCGATCATCGAGGCGCCGAACGCGGACCTCGCCTCGGTCCTGCCGTTCGCGGCGGTCGCCGTCGCGGCCCTGGCCGGGCTGCTGTGGTTCGAGCCCCGACGCCCGGAACCCCTCATCGACCTGCGCTTCTTCCGGTCGGCGCCGTTCAGCGGGGCCACGGTCGTCGCGGTCAGCGCGTTCGCCGCGCTCAGCGGCTTCCTGTTCCTGTCGACGCTGTACCTCCAGAACGTCCGCGGGCTCGACGCCCTGCACGCGGGTCTGTGGATGCTGCCGATGGCGATACCGGCGTTCGTGTGCGCGCCGCTGTCCGGCCGGCTGGTGGGCAGCCGGGGCCCGCGGCTGCCGCTGCTGATCGCCGGTCTCGCGATGACGGCGAGCGGGGTGCTGTTCGGGGCCTTCGAGGCGGAGACGTCGAACGCCACCCTGTTCCTCGGCTACGCCCTGTTCGGCATCGGCTTCGGCTTCGTGAACGCGCCCATCACCAACACGGCGGTGTCCGGCATGCCGCGCACCCAGGCCGGTGTGGCCGCGGCCGTCGCCTCCACCAGCCGCCAGCTCGGGCAGACGCTCGGTGTCGCGGTGATCGGCGCGGTGCTGGCCTCGGGCGTGGGAGCGTCGTCGTACGCGCAGTCGTTCGTGTCCGCGGCCCGGCCCGGCTGGTGGATCCTCACCGGCTGCGGCTTCTGCGTCCTCGTGCTCGGCGTGCTGACCAGCGGGCGGTGGGCACGCCGCACCGCCGAGCGGACGGCCGAGCGCCTGGAGTCCGTGGAGGTACGGGACATGGTGGGCGCGGGCGGCCGCGCCTAGAAGCGCCCGGACGTACCCAGGGCCCGCCCGGCGGTACCCAGGGCCCGCCCGGCGGTACCCAGGACCACCCGGCCGAGCGGGTCCTCGGTCCCGCTCGCCCTCCCCCGCTTCCCCGTCCGCTCCCGCGACGCGGGGGCCCCGGCGAGGGCACGGCTTGGCGAACTCACCGTGAAGAATCCCCTGTTGATGTTGGTCTTGCTGCACACTCCTTGCTGGCCGAGGTTTGCCCGGAGTGACCGTCGGAGGCGTCATGCCGATCAACGCGAGCAAGGTGTCCCGCTGGGACCAGCACGGGCGCGAGCACGTGGTCACGGTGCGGCGTGCGGGCGGCCGGCGCACGATCAGGTGCGAGACGTGCGGCTGGCGGCAGGGCGCGCAGTTCCTGCCCTGGCTGAAGGCGCAGGAGCACCTGGCGGAGGCCCACCAGGCCACGGTGGACCCGTCGGAGACCCAGGAGGCGTCACGATGAGCTTCCGGAGCGCGGCGCTCTCGGCGAGATGACTCTCGGGAGCGCGGGGAACCCGGCGACGCGATGACTTTCCGCGGCGCGGGGAGTCGTCGTCCGCACGATGCCCCGCTCCACCGGAAGGCCCGCCATGAGCGCTCTGTACGACATCCTGCGACGCCGCGTCGAGGACGGCACGGTGCCCGGTGCCGTGGGCCTGCTGGCCCGCGGCGAGGACGTCGAGGTGGTGGCCGTCGGTTCCGCCGACACCGAGGGCACCGCCCCGATGGCCCGGGACTCGATCTTCCGGATCGCCTCGATCACCAAGCCGGTCACGGCGGCGGCGGTGCTGATGCTGGTTGAGGACGGCCGGATCGGCCTGGACTCGCCGGTCGAACGGTGGCTGCCGGAACTGGCGAAGCCGATGGTCGTACGCACCCCGTCCAGCCCCGTGGACGACGTGGTGCCCGCGGCCCGTCCCGTCACGGTCGAGGATCTGCTGACCTTCCGGGCGGGCTGGGGCTTCCCCTCGGACTTCGCCCTGCCCGCCGCCCGCGCCCTGTTCGAGGTCCACGGGGACGGCCTCGCCCCGCGGGGCCGCCCGGACCCGGACACCTGGGTGGCCGCGCTCGCCGAGGTGCCGATGCTGCACCAGCCGGGCGAGGCCTGGCTCTACCACACCTGCTCCGACCTCCAGGGCGTGCTGGTGGCCCGGGCGTCGGGCGGCACGCTCCCCGACTTCCTGGCGGAGCGGGTCTTCGAGCCGCTGGGCATGCGGGACACGGCGTTCGCGGTACCGGCGGCCGAGCGCGGCCGCTTCACGACCTCGTACCGGCCGGGTCCGGTGCCCGGCGCCCTGGAGCGGGCGGACACCCCGGACGGTGCCTGGAGCCGGGTCCCCGCGTTCCCGTCGGGCGGCGGCGGGCTGGCCGCCACGGCCGACGACTGGCTGGCCTTCGCACGGCTGCTCCTGGCAGGCGGTGAGGCGGGCGGCCGCCGGCTGCTCTCCCCGGAGTCGGTGAGCCGTATGACGACCGACCACCTCGCGCCCCGCCAGCGCGAACGGGCAGCCCTCTTCCTGGAGGGACAGGGCTGGGGCTACGGCGGCCAGGTCGACATCGCTCCCCTGGCTCCCTGGAACGTCCCCGGCCGCTACGGCTGGGTCGGCGGCACCGGCACGACGGCGCACCTGGTCCCGGCCACGGGCTCGGTCGCGATCCTCCTCACGCAGGTCGCCATGGCGAGTCCGACTCCGCCCGCGCTGATGCGGGAGTTCTGGCGGTGCGCGGCGGGCGGCTGAGCGTGGCCGGGACCACCAGGATGGGCGGCTGAGCGGGCCCGGGACCACCACGGCGGGCGGCTGAGCGGGCCCCGGGGCGACGGTGGTTCAGGCGGTGCGCAGGCCTCGTACCAGCAGGTCCACGACCGCTTCGAACTCCGTCTCCGCGCCCGGCTTCGCCCATTCGCGGGCGTAGCACGGGTCGTGGAAGCGGGCCGTGGCCTGGAAGACCGCGCCGGCGGCGGCCCCGGGGTCGGGGGCGGTGAAGGTGCCCGCCGCGACACCCGCCGTCACGATCCGGGCCAGCTGGCCGGTCAGGTCGGTGACGTGCTCGCCGACCGCCTCGCCGTTCTCGTCGACCAGCACCATGTAGGTGGCGAACAGCTCCGGGTCGTCGCCCGCCTTGCGGCGCTTGGCGTCGAACAGACCCCGGAGCCAGGCGCGCAGCCGGTCCTCGGGGTCACGGTCCTCGGACACGATCGCAGAGAGGGTCTGCGCGGTACGGTCCAGCCACCGCTTCGTCACGGCCTCGCGCAGCGCCGCCTTCGTACGGAAGTGGCGGTAGACACTGCCGTGGCTGACGCCGAGCGCGCGGGCCACGTCCACCACGGTGGCCTTCGCCGGGCCGTGGCGGCGCAGCACGTCCTCGGTGGCGGCGAGGATGCGCTCCGCGGTCAGGGTTTCGCTGGTGGGAGACATGACTCCGACCGTACCCGGCGGCCCGGACGCTACTTGCTGCCGAGGTGGCTCATCGCCGCGGCCGGGTAGCGGTCGCCCGCCGCCGCGTCCGCCGGGACGGCCTCCTCGATCGCCGCGAGGTCCGCCGCGTCCAGCGTCACGTCCAGCGCGTCCAGCGACTCGCTCAGCCGCTCCCGGGTGCGGGCGCCGATCAGCGGCACGATGTCCTCGCCCCGGGAGAGCACCCAGGCGATGGCGATCTGCGCGACGGTGGTGCCCTTCTGCTCGGCGATCTTCCGCAGCGCGTCGACGAGGTTCAGGTTGTGCTGGAGGTTCTCGCCCTGGAAGCGCGGCGAGTGCGCCCGGTAGTCGTTCGCGGCGAGCTGCCGGTCGCGGGTGAAGTGGCCGGAGATCAGACCGCGGGAGAGCACGCCGTACGCCGTGATGCCGATGCCCAGTTCTCGGGTGGCGGGCAGGACCGACTCCTCGATGCCCCGGGACAGGAGCGAGTACTCGATCTGGAGGTCGGCGATCGGGGCGGTGGCGGCGGCCCGGCGGATGGTGTCGGCCCCGACCTCGCTCAGCCCGATGTGCCGGACGTACCCCTTCTCGACGAGTTCCGCGATCGCGCCGACGGTCTCCTCGATCGGTACGGCGGGATCGAGCCGGGCGATGCGGTAGACGTCGATGTGGTCCACGCCGAGGCGCTGGAGGGAGTAGGCGGCGAAGTTCCGTACGGCGGCCGGACGCCCGTCGTAGCCGGACCAGGTGCCGTCCGGGTCGCGCAGCGCGCCGAACTTCACGCTGACCAGGGCCTGTTCGCGCCGGGCCGCGGGGGCGGAGCGCAGGGCCTCGCCGACCAGCATCTCGTTGTGGCCCATGGCGTAGAAGTCGCCGGTGTCGAGCAGGGTCACACCGGCCTCCAGGGCCGCGTGGACGGTGGCGATGGACTCGCCGCGGTCCGCGTCCCCGTAGAGCGCGGACATGCCCATGCAGCCGAGGCCGAGGGGGAAGACCTGGGGGCCGGTGGTTCCGAGGGTTCGGGTGTGGATCGTCATGTCCTCCACTCTGCCATGACAGCTGACAGATTTCAATATCTGTCAGCTGATACCTGTCAGCCGGCAGCCTGATATCTGCCGGGGCCGGCCCCCGTCGGCGGTCGCCGCCACCGGCGTTCGCTCCGTTTTGGTCCAGACCCATTGACGAGAGGTCTGGACCACGAGCACTGTCATGTCTACGACACCTCACCGACCCCCCACCGGGAGGCCCCGTATGCTCCGCCGCACGCTGCGCCTGTTCACCGCCGCGCTGACCACGGCCGTCCTCGTCCCCCTCTCGATCGCCGCCGCCCCCACCGCGTCCGCGGCCGACACCTGCGCGGTCAAGTCCCGCCCGGCCGGCAAGGTGCTCCAGGGCTACTGGGAGAACTGGGACGGCGCCGCCAACGGCGTCCACCCGCCCTTCGGCTGGACCCCGATCACCGACTCCCGGATCGCCGCGCACGGATACAACGTGCTCAACGCGGCCTTCCCGGTCATCCGCTCCGACGGCACGGCGCTGTGGGAGGACGGCATGGACGCGGGGGTCAAGGTGGCCACACCCGCCGAGATGTGCGCGGCCAAGGCGTCCGGCCAGACGGTCCTGCTCTCCATCGGCGGGGCGGCGGCCGGCATCGACCTCAGCTCGTCGGCCGTCGCGGACCGGTTCGTCGCGACGATCGTCCCGATCCTGAAGAAGTACAACTTCGACGGCATCGACATCGACATCGAGACCGGCCTGGTCGGCAGCGGCAGCATCGGACAGCTCTCCGCGTCGCAGGCCAACCTGATCCGCGTCATCGACGGCGTGCTCGCGAGGATGCCGTCGAACTTCGGCCTGACGATGGCCCCGGAGACCGCGTACGTGACCGGGGGCAGCGTCGCGTACGGCTCGATCTGGGGCGCGTACCTGCCGATCGTGAAGAAGTACGCCGACAACGGCCGCCTGTGGTGGCTCAACATGCAGTACTACAACGGCAGCATGTACGGCTGCTCCGGCGACTCGTACCAGGCCGGCACGGTGGCCGGGTTCACCGCGCAGACCGACTGCCTGAACCGGGGCCTGGTGGTGCAGGGCACCACCGTCCGGGTCCCCTACGACAAGCAGGTGCCGGGCCTGCCCGCCCAGTCGGGCGCGGGCGGCGGCTACATGTCACCGAGCCTGGTCTCCCAGGCCTGGCGCCACTACGGCACCTCGCTCAAGGGTCTGATGACCTGGTCGGTGAACTGGGACGGCTCGAAGAACTGGACCTTCGGCGACAACGTCAGGTCCCTTCAGGGCCGTTGACGCACGACGTCCGGGGCGGCCGCCACGCCCCGTGAACGCGCCGGTGCCGGGCCCCGAACGGGACCCGGCACCGGTGTGTGTCGCGAGGTGTCAGGCGCCGATCAGACGGCTCGCCAGGTAGCCCTCGATCTGGTCCAGCGACACGCGCTCCTGCTTCATCGAGTCGCGCTCACGCACCGTCACGGCGTTGTCGTCCAGCGTGTCGAAGTCGACGGTCACGCAGTACGGGGTGCCGATCTCGTCCTGACGGCGGTAGCGGCGGCCGATGGCGCCGGCGTCGTCGAACTCGATGTTCCAGTGCTGCCGCAGGGCCGTGGCGAGGCCCTTGGCCTTCGGCGACAGCTCCGGGTTGCGGGACAGCGGCAGGACCGCGACCTTCACCGGGGCCAGCCGGTGGTCGAGGCGCAGCACCGTGCGCTTCTCCAGCTTGCCCTTGGCGTTCGGGGCCTCGTCCTCGATGTAGGCGTCGAGGAGGAAGGCGAGCATCGCGCGGCCCACACCGGCCGCGGGCTCGATGACGTAGGGGGTCCAGCGCTCGCCGGCCTCCTGGTCGAAGTAGGAGAGGTCCTGGCCGGAGGCCTTGGCGTGGGCGCCCAGGTCGTAGTCCGTGCGGTTGGCGACGCCCTCCAGCTCACCCCACTCGTTGCCGCCGAACTGGAAGCGGTACTCGATGTCGGCGGTGCGCTTGGAGTAGTGGGAGAGCTTCTCCTTCGGGTGGTCGTACCACCGCATGTTCTCCTCGCGCAGGCCCAGGCCGGTGTACCAGTTCCAGCGCTGCTCCATCCAGTACTCCTGCCACTTCTCGTCCTCGCCCGGCTTGACGAAGAACTCCATCTCCATCTGCTCGAACTCGCGGGTGCGGAAGATGAAGTTGCCGGGCGTGATCTCGTTGCGGAAGGACTTGCCCATCTGCGCGATGCCGAACGGCGGCTTGCGGCGCGAGGTGGTCTGCACCTGGGCGAAGTTGGTGAAGATGCCCTGGGCGGTCTCGGGGCGCAGGTAGGCGACGGAGCCGCTGTCCTGGGTCGGGCCCAGGTGGGTGGAGAGCAGGCCCGAGAACTGCTTGGGCTCGGTGAACTGGCCCTTGTTGCCGCAGTTGGGGCAGTTCACGTCCGTCAGGCCGTTCTCCGGCAGGCGGTGGTGCTTGGCCTCGTAGGCCTCCTCCAGGTGGTCCGCGCGGAACCGCTTGTGGCACGAGGTGCACTCGGTCAGCGGGTCCGTGAAGGTGGCGACGTGGCCGGAGGCGACCCAGACCTCGGGGGCCAGGATCACGGACGAGTCGATACCGACCACGTCCTCGCGCGACGTCACCATGTAGCGCCACCACTGGCGCTTCAGGTTCTCCTTGAGCTCGACGCCCAGCGGTCCGTAGTCCCAGGCGGCGCGCTGGCCGCCGTAGATCTCACTACAAGGGAATACGAAGCCACGGCGCTTGCTCAGGCTGACGATGGTGTCGATCTTGTCGGCGGCCACGGTGCTCTCTTCATAACGACGACGGGCGACGAAGCGAGATGCTTCCAGCGAATGCTTCAGCGTACCGGCGCAGGCTCCCCCTCAATCAAATCGGGCCGGGGTCCGGACGTCCGCCGGACCTCACCGAGCCGTTACCGAGCCGCTTGTTGACAACGGTTTCCATATTTGTTGAAAATGAGTGTCATGAACGTACGACGACAGCACATATCCGGGGTCGCGGTCGCGGCGGCCACCGCCCTCGGCCTCGGGACCCTCTCGGCCTGCTCCACCGACAGCGTGGCCATGGGCAACACGGACAAGTTCGACGTCGTCGCGTCGTTCTACCCCATGGCCTTCCTCGCCGAGCGGATCGGCGGAAATCATGTGCACGTCACCAGCCTCACCAAGCCCGGCCAGGAGCCGCACGACCTGGAGGTCAGCGTCCGGCAGCGGGTGGGCATGGAAGCCGCCGACGCGGTGCTCTACCTCAAGAACCTCCAGCCCGCCGTGGACGACGCCGTCGCCCAGTCCGAGGTGCGGACGAAGATCGACGCCGCTTCCCTGACCACGCTGGAGCGGCACGGCAACGAGGTCGGCGGCCACGCGGCCGAGCACGACACCCACGAGGACGGGGAGTCGGCCGGCGCGGACCCCCACATCTGGCTCGACCCGGTGAAGTACGCCGAGGTCGCCAAGGGCGTCGGCGCCGCCTTCGAGAAGGCCGACCCCGACCACGCGGCGGACTACCGGAAGAACACCGCCGCCCTGGTCGGCAGGCTCGACGAGCTGAACACCCGGTTCGAGGACGGACTGGCGCACACCGGCTCCAAGGTCTTCATCACCACGCACGCCGCCTTCGGCTACCTCGCCGAGCGCTACGGCCTGACCGAGGAGGCCATCAACGGCCTGGACCCCGAGTCGGAGCCGAGCGTGAACCGTGTGAAGGACCTGGAGCGGCTGGCGAAGGCCGACGGCGTCACGACCGTGTTCTACGAGACGCTCGTCAGCGACAAGACCGCCCGGACGGTCGCCCGGGACGCGGGCCTGAAGACGGACGTCCTCGACCCGATCGAGGGCATCACGGACAACTCCCGCGGCACCGACTACTTCTCGGTCCAGGAGGCCAACCTCAAGGCCCTGCGCACCGCCCTGGGCGCCAAGTGATCTCCACGGAGGAGGCAGGCATGAGCGAGCCCGTCATATCGCTGCGCGGCGTCCGCGCCGAGCTGGGTTCGCGCCCGGTCCTGCGCGGGATCGACCTGACCGTGCGCCGCGGTGAGGTCGTCGCGCTGCTCGGCGCGAACGGCTCGGGCAAGTCGACGGCCGTGCGCAGCGTCATCGGCCAGGTGCCGGTCAGCGCCGGCGAGATCGAGCTGTTCGGCACCCCGCGCGCCCGCTTCCGCGACTGGCGGCGGGTGGGTTACGTACCGCAGCGCACCACGGCCGCCGGCGGGGTGCCCGCGACGGTCACCGAGATCGTCGCCTCGGGGCGGCTGTCCCGGGCCCGCTTCGGCGTCCTGCGCAAGGCCGACCACCAGGCCGTCCGGCGGGCCCTGGAGCTGGTCGGCATGGCGGACCGGGCGAAGGACTCGGTCAACGCCCTCTCCGGCGGCCAGCACCAGCGGGTGCTCATCGCCCGCGCCCTCGCCTGCGAACCCGAACTGCTGATCATGGACGAGCCGATGGCGGGCGTCGATCTGGTCAGCCAGGAGGTGCTCGCGCACACACTCGCCGAACAGGTCTCCCGGGGGACGACGGTCCTGCTGGTGCTGCACGAACTGGGCGCCGTGGAGCCGCTGATCGACCGGGCGGTCGTGCTGCGCGACGGCTGCGTCCTGCACGACGGGCCGCCCCCGCAGGCGGTCGGCCAGCACGCGCTGCCCGGCCACGACCACGTACACCCGCACGCTCCGGCGGGCGCGGAACCGATCCGCACGGGACTGCTGAGCTGATGGAACTCCTCGACTACGCCCTCGTCCAGCGAGCCCTGCTCGCCGCCGTCCTGGTCGGCCTCACCGCCCCCGCCGTCGGCATCTATCTCGTCCAGCGCCGCCAGGCCCTGATGGGCGACGGTCTCGGCCATGTCGCGATGACGGGCGTCGGCCTCGGCGTGCTGCTGAACACCTCACCGGTGTGGATGGCGACGGCGGTCTCCGTCCTCGGCGCGATCCTGATGGAACTGATCCGCTGGTACGGCAAGACCCGCGGCGACATCGCCCTCGCGATGCTCTTCTACGGCGGCATGGCCTGCGGCGTGATGTTCATCAACCTCGCGCCGACCGGCTCGAACGCCAACCTGATCTCGTACCTCTTCGGCTCGCTCTCGACGGTGTCCGTGTCCGACGTGACGGCGATCTGTGTGCTCGCCGCCTTCGTCCTGCTGGTCACCCTGGGACTGCGCCGCCAGCTCTTCGCGGTCAGCCAGGACGAGGAGTTCGCCCGGGTGACGGGCCTGCCGGTGCGCGCCCTGAACCTGCTGACGGCGGTCACGGCGGCGGTCACCGTGACGGTCGCGATGCGCGTGGTCGGCCTGCTGCTGGTGTCCGCCCTGATGGTGGTCCCGGTCGCGGCGGCCCAGCAGCTCACCCGCAGTTTCGCGGCGACCTTCGCGATCGCCGTCGCCATCGGCGTGACCGTGACCATCAGCGGCACGATCACCTCGTACTACCAGGACGTGCCGCCCGGCGCGACGATCGTGCTGCTCACCATCGGGGCCTTCGTGGCCCTGACCGCGCTGGCCGCTCCGCTGGCCCGGCGGCGCGCCCGGGCGCTGGCCGCCGCGCAACCCGCCGGAGACCCGGCAGAGTGTGCGATTCCGGCCGGACGGGGGGCCGAGGGCACGGTCGGCGTCTGACCGGTGACACGCCGGACTGGCACAATGGCCCGGCAGGCGCAGACGTGAGGAGGCAACCCGTGACCACCGCTGGACCGCCCGTGAAGGGCCGCTCCACCCGGCAGCGTGCGGCCGTGGCGGCGGCGCTCGACGAGGTCGACGAGTTCCGCAGCGCGCAGGACCTGCACGACATGCTCAAGCACAAGGGCGACTCGGTCGGCCTGACCACCGTCTACCGCACGCTCCAGTCCCTCGCCGACGCCGGCGAGGTCGACGTGCTGCGCACCTCCGACGGCGAGTCCGTGTACCGTCGCTGCTCCTCGGGGGACCACCACCATCACCTGGTCTGCCGGGTGTGCGGCAAGGCGGTGGAGGTGGAGGGCCCGGCCGTGGAGAAGTGGGCGGAGGCCATCGCGGCGGAACACGGCTACGTCAACGTGGCCCACACCGTGGAGATCTTCGGCACCTGCGCGGACTGCGCGCAGTGCGCGACGGCACCCCGACAGGACTGAGCGGGCCGCCGTCTACAGGCGGGTCAGATGGCGGTCGAGGATCGCCCGCAGCCGGTCCGCGTCGGCGGGGTCGGCCAGACCGCGCTTGGGCAGCAGCGTGAAACAGGTCGCGTTCTTGTCGTCGCTGTAGAGCACGAACAGTTCGCGGCTCTCCCGGTAACGGGGCTGCCCCGCCCAGTTGGCCGTGGCCGAGCCGATGTCGTGGGTCACCGTCACCCCGGTTTCCGTCACGACGGTCCGGAAGACCCCTCTGGCCGCGACCGTGCGCTGCACCGCGCGCCCTTGTATCTGCGGCATGAACAGCAGCAGGACCGCGGTGAGGGCCGGCCAGGGCAGGAAGAACAGGTCCGTCTTCGCGCCCGCGAGCCCGGCGGCGGCCTGTACGGCGGTCAGGCAGAACAGCGTGCCGATGATCCAGTACCCCCGGCGCCCCGCCCTGGTGAAGCGCCGGCGCTCCCACAGCACCGTCGTGAAGTCCTGCGCGGTCGGCCGGAAGTCCAGCTCGACCGTCTCCTGTACGGCGTCCCGCCCCATGTCCATGACCATGAGGCGGGATCGTACAGGGGGTGATCAGGTGTCGATCACACGCGGCCGAAGCAGCGTTCCAGCTCGTCCAGGTCGTAGAACGTGCTGCCCTTCGACACCGGCCGGCAGCCGGCCCTGAACGCGGTCTCCTTCTCGTTGTAGAGCATCCGGACCAGGTACCGGCCGCCCTTGCGGAAGACGTCCCACTGGATGTTCCCGCCCAGCGGCGCCACGGACGCGCCCCGCCAGGGGTTGCCGTCGCGGGTGTACGGCCGGTCGGCGGTGACCGGCCGCGTGCTGCCCGGCAGGCCCATCAGCACGGCCAGCGGGATGATCTCCTCGGCGTGCGTGAAGCGGAGTTCGGCGCCCAGCGTGCTGGTGCCGTCCCGCTTGGCCTCCACCTGTGCGAAGAAGTCGTCGAGCAGCACGTCGGCCATCCGGTACGTGATGTCGCTGTCGGCGAAGCCGGGCCCCTTCTCGTAGAAGTCCTCGACATCGCTCAGGTAACCGAACCAGGCCGCGTCCGAGGCCGAGAGGTACCGCCGCATCCCCCAGTCCCCGTCCGGGCTCTCCTGGCTCATCGCGGGCGCGATGGCGTAAAGGTGGTAGACGGCCTGGGCCGCGGCGACCCGGTCGGCGTCGGAGAGCGTCTCGACGAACGCGTCCTTGAAGATCTTCCGGAGCACCCTGCGGGCGGCCGCGTGGGTCTTCGGCTGGTCGGTGATGCCCGCCAGTGTGCTCGCCAGGCGCTGGTCGTTCTCGAGGTAGTCGCGGTAGGCGGCGCCACCGGCGGCCTTGTGGAAGTAGAGCAGGTCCTTGTCGGTGCGGGTCGGGCCGATGAGCGGCTTCAGGGCCGGGTCGGTGCCGGCGAGGGCGGCGGCGAACAGGTCGCCGCTGTCGACCGCGCGGCCCTGGCCGGAGCTGACGACGTCGATCTTCTCGCCGTTCGCCACGATCCGCGCGAAGAGGGACGGCAGACGGCCGGCCGTGCGGACGGCCGTGTCCTGGATCTCCTGCTTGCCGCGGGCGCTGAGGTCGCCGTACCCGACCTTCTCCATCGCGGCGAGCAGAGCCCGCACCTTCGGGCCGAACTCCGCTCCCCTACGGGTGAGTTGGCCGGACGCCCGCGCCTTGTCCCACTGCGCGAGGATCAGGTCGCCGTCCTCGCTGTCGGTGGCGGCGCGGGAGCCGTGGCGGGAGACGTTCTCCGTGAAGACGGGGGTGAACCCCGCCGGGGGCCGCTGGTAGGAGCGCGGGCTCTGCAGCGGGGCGTACGGCGCCTTGGTGCCGTAGCTGTCGAGGTGCGCCGGCTGCCGGTCCGCGGCCTGCGTGGGCAGGGCCGTGACCAGCAGGGCGCACACGGCGAGCGTGAGGAGGGGGGTGACGCGTCTCATGAGCGGATCGTCGACGGTCCGCGTGAACCCCCGGTGGCCGCGAGGTGGCCGCCGCCGAGGCTACTCGGGGCCCGACTCGCCTTCCATCGCGAGCAGTTGCTCGTTCGGGATCGCGCCGCCGAAGCGGCGGTCCCGGGAGGCGAACTCGATGCAGGCCCGCCACAGGTCACGCCGGTCGAAGTCGGGCCACAGCACGTCCTGGAAGACCATCTCGGCGTACGCGCTCTGCCAGAGCAGGTAGTTGGAGGTGCGCTGCTCGCCGCTCGGGCGCAGGAACAGGTCCACGTCCGGCATGTCCGGGAAGTACATGTACTTCGAGAGGGTCTTCTCGTCGACCTTCGACGGGTCGAGCCGGCCCTCCTTCACGTCCCGCGCGAGAGCCTGCGCCGCGTCGGCGATCTCGGCACGGCCGCCGTAGTTCATGCAGAAGTACAGGGTGAGCTTGTTGTTGTCCTTGGTCTGCTCCTGGGCGACCTGGAGTTCCTTGGCCACCGACTTCCACAGCTTGGGCATCCGGCCCACCCAGCGCACCCGGATACCGAGCTCGTCGAGGGTGTCACGGGTCTTGCGGATGAAGTCGCGGTTGAAGTTCATCAGGAAGCGCACCTCGTCGGGCGAGCGCTTCCAGTTCTCGGTGGAGAAGGCGTACAGGGAGATGCTGCCGACGCCGATCTCGACCGCTCCCTGGAGCACGTCCAGCACCCGCTCGGCGCCGACCTTGTGCCCCTCGGTGCGCGGCAGCCCACGCTCCTTGGCCCAGCGGCCGTTCCCGTCCATGACGATCGCCACGTGCTTCGGGACCAGCTCGCCGGGGAGCTTCGGCGCGCGGGCGCCGGACGGGTGCGGCTCCGGCGTCCTGTACTCGCGGCGCTGGCGCCCCAGGATCCCGCGTACGACCATGTGCTTCTCGTCTCCTCTGACGGGTTACGGCTTCATTCTGCACGCACCGGAGCGGGCGGCCTACTTCTCCACGTACCGGAGCGAGCGCAGTCCGCGCTCCAGGTGCCAGTGCAGGTAGGCGGACACCAGCCCGCTGCCCTCCCGGACGTGCCGCAGCTCGCAGGCGTCCGCGGTCTCCCAGTCTCCCGTAAGCAGCGCGCCGAGCAGTTCGAGGGTCGCCGGCGAGGGGACGACACAGCCCGGCACCCGGCAGTCCACGCACAGGGAGCCGCCGGACGCCACCGAGAAGAAGCGGTTCGGACCGGGCATCCCGCACTTCGCGCAGTCGCCGAAACTCGGCGCGTAGCCGTTGACGGCGAGGGAGCGCAGCAGGAAGGCGTCGAGCACGAGGTGCGGTGCGTGCTCGCCGCGGGCGAGGGTGCGCAGGGCGCCGACGAGCAGCATGTACTGCTGGACGGCGGGCTCCCCCTCGTGGTCGGTGAACCGCTCGGCGGTCTCCAGCATGGCGGTCCCGGCGGTGTACCGGGTGTAGTCGGTGACGATCCCGCCACCGTACGGAGCGATGGTCTCGCTCTGTGTGCACAGCGGCAGCCCGCGCCCGATCAGTTCGCTGCCCCGCGCGAAGAACTGCACGTCCACGTGGGAGAAGGGTTCGAGGCGGGCCCCGAACTTCGACTTCGTCCGCCGCACGCCACGGGCCACCGCCCGGACCCGGCCGTGACCACGGGTGAGCAGCGTGATGATCCGGTCCGCCTCACCCAGCTTCTGGGTGCGCAGCACGATGCCGTCGTCGCGGAACAGACTCATGCCGCCCATTGTCGCGTACGTCCGCGGCGGCCGTACGCGGGTCGCCGTCCGCGCACCGCGTCCGCCGGGGATTCGCGTCCGCAACCGTGCTCGGCGGCCTCGCGTCCCTGAGGGAAAGATCGTCACAGAGCCCGAGCGAAGGAGAGCGAGATTTCCGGATCCAAGGGATTACCGACGACCACCCGTCGCACCGTCCTGACCGCCGGCGCCGCCGGCACCGCCGCCGCCCTGCTGGCCGCCGCGCCGGCCAGCGCGGCGAAGGACGGCGTCACGGCCCGGCTGCGCGCCGTCGAGGAGGCGCACGGCGCCCGCCTCGGCGTGTTCGGGTACAACGTCCGCACCGGCCGGACCGTGCGCCATCGCGCCGACGAGCGCTTCCCGATGTGCTCCCTGTTCAAGACGCTCGCCGCGGCGGCCGTGCTGCGCGACCTGGACCGGCACGGCGAGGTCCTCGGCCGCCGCGTCCACTACACCGCCGACGACCTGGTGGACGGCTCCGACCACACCCGGGAGAAGCTGGCCGAGGGCATGACGGTGGCGGAACTCGCCGACGTGGCCATCCGCTACAGCGACAACACCGCGGGCAACCTGTTGCTGCGCGAGCTGGGCGGCCCCACGGGCGTCACCCGCTTCGCCCGCACGCTCGGCGACCGGGTGACCCGGCTCGACCGCTGGGAGACGGAGCTGAACTCGGCCGAGCCGTGGCGGCGTACGGACACGACGAGCCCGTACGCGATCGGGCGCTCGTACGGCCGTCTCGTCCTCGGCAGCGCCCTGTCCCGCCCGGACCGCGCGACGCTGACGGACTGGCTGCTGCGCAACACGACCAGCGCCAACCGGTTCCGCCTCGCGCTGCCGAAGTCCTGGGTGATCGCCGACAAGACGGGCACCGGCTCCTACGGCACGAACAACGACGTGGGTGTGGCCTGGACGCCGGACGGCACCCCGCTGGTCCTGGCGGTACTGACCACGAAGCCGGACCGCACCGCCGCCGCCGACCACGACCTGGTGGTGCGGACGGCCGAACTGCTCGCGGAGGCCCTGGGCTAGGTACGCGGCGAAGCGAGCGGAGTACGAGCCGGGGCGCGGGCCGTCGCGGGCCGCGCCCCGGTGGACGCTCGCCGGCCGGGGCGCCCGCCACGCGTGGGGGTGCGGTGGGCGTCAGGACGCGCCCGGCTCGGGCGGGGCCGTCGCCGTCCGGGCGGGGGCCGGTGATCCGTTCGGGCTGATGTTCCACAGCTCGGCGAAGCGCTTGACCCGCTCCTGCACTTCCTTCTCCGTCGCGTCCACCGTCGTCCAGGAGGGCACGCCCATCTGGTCCGCGGTGATCTCGTAGGACAGCGCCCCGTCGAAGATGATGAAGTCGATCATCTTCCCGCGCTGGGCGTTGATCGGCAGCTGCGGCAGGGCCACGACCCTCACCTCGATACCGATGCTCCGCTGCTCCTCGCAGAGTGCGTCCAGCGTCGCGATGTCCTCGGGCTGCTTCACGACGAACAGGCGCCGCACCTTGACCCGGCGCTGCGGGTCGTCGATCGCCACGCGCTGCGCCTCCAGGTACCGGCCGGCGGGCTCGCTGTTCCAGAAGTCGCCGTCGACGGGGGAGGTGCTGATGGCGTCGATGGACGTCGTGGCGCATTTGGTGAGCGTCAGCAGCCAGTCGTGGTTCTCGCCCGGGGACTTGGCGTTGAGGTTGGCGAAGTTGTACATGTAGCCGGCGAGGCGTTCGATCTCCTGGCCCGCGAAGTCGTGCAGGATCTTGGGCCCGTTCACGACCACTTTCGTGGCGTACTCGGCCAGCCGGGGCACCCCGTCGCCGCGCAGCTGCTCCACCTCGTTGAAGAGCTTGGTCGCCTCGCCGATGTCGACGAAGCGCTGCTCGACGACGCCTCTCAGCTCGCCCAGCTGCTGCGCGAAGGTGATCATGAACTGGACGATGAGGATCGCCCCGCCGAACAGGACGGACACGACCACCCGCCACAGGTCGTCCGGCCCCGGGGAGATGACGTTGGTGAGCACGTAGGCCCCCACGCCGGTCGCCACGGTGATCAGGAGCTTCCACAGCAGCGACCGCGCGTTGTCGTCGTTGCCCCGGTCCCCCCGGCCGGGCGTTCCGCCGTTGTTTCGCGTAGATATCGGAGCGTTCATCTCGCTTCTCCCCCGTCGGGATCGAGCTGTGCGCGTTCAGGGCGCCGCAAGGGACTCTCGCCGCGCCGCGGTCCCCCACAGGGCGAGTTGGTCACGGACGCGCTGAACCTGGGTGTGCCACTGCCGGCTGTACCCGGAGCCGTCTTCGAGAACGTCCCACAGGGCGGCGAGCCGTCGGTCCGTCCGCGCTCCCGGCATCCACAGATGCAGCAGATGCTCGACGAGCGGGCCCAGCACCTTCAGCGCGGCTGCCTCGTCCGCGGATCCGAGCCGGATACCGTCGAGTTTGTCAATGACTGTCGTCAACAGCCAGTCATGAACGGCGAAATCCTCGGCGAGGCCGGCCACGGCGGTGATCCCGATGTCGTCCGGAACCCTCAACTCGACCAGCCGCAGTCCTCCTTCGGCGACCGTGAAGCGCTTCAGCGACACACCCGCGCCCGGCGCCGCGGGCAGCGCGGCCCAGCGCAGGCTGGTGGTGCGGGAGGTGAGGGGGACGTCGTAGTCGACGAGCAGACGGTTGCGGGAGATCGTGCCGAGGAGGCTCTCGGCCACGGAACCGACATCCAGTTCGTCACCGCCGCCCGGCTGGTCCTGTGCCAGGAAGCCGTCGCCGGCGGCGGGGGCGGGAAGTCTGCCGACGGGGACCAGTACGCCGGGTCGGACCAGGTAGTAGCCCCACGGCCGGCGCCGGTCCGGGCCCGCCGCCGGGGCCGAGAAGTACGCCGACGCCTGGAGGACACGGCCGTCGGTGAGTCCTGCGCGGGCCGCGACCGTGCCGACCACGCGGACCTTGGCCTTGTTGGCGGTGGGCAGCCGGCAGTCGACGCCGGTGAGCACCTCGGGAGACACCACGTACAGGTTGGGGTGCCTCGACGTGCTGACCTGTTCGTCGGCGCGCAGCCGCAGCAGCCGTTCGGCGACGGCCGCGCTCACCGCGTCCCGGCACGGCAGCAGGCAGGTGCGCACCTCACCGCAGGCGAGGGCAGGACGCGCCGTCTCCCCCGTCGCGCCCACGTCACAGCCCCGGCGGGAACACGTAGGACGTGCGCTCCACGACACCCTCCGGCACGGCGCACCGCTCGGCGGCGGCGCGCGCGACCACCTGGGCCTGCGCGCCGGCGTCCACCTGGGTCTGTTCGAGGACGACCCGGACCGCGTGCTCGACGGGCAGGAAGCGGGACGGCAGCACGCTGCACGTGTAGTACGCCGCGAAGGGCGCCGCCGACGGGTTGAGCCGCAGCAGGAACGGCAGGGCGTCCCAGTCCTCGGGGAAGGCGGCCGTGCCCCAGGCGGTGGGGACGAGGACGGCACTGCCCTTGTCGCGCAGCAGCCCCAGGCGGGCCAGCTGCCATACGGCGGCCAGGAAGGCGCACGACCAGACGCGGCTGCCGGTGCGCTCGTCCCACAGCTCGACGTCGACGAAGACGGAGTGGCCGCGGGCGCCGGTCTCGCTGGGCGGCTGCCAGACGGCGGCGGCGCTGAGAGCGGCCGTGGTGCGGCGGTCGGGGGCGCGGCGCCCGTTGCTGAGCCAGCCGGTCTGCCCGAGGGGTGGCCGAAAACCCCTGCTGCCGGGCGGGGGTGTCTCGACGAGCCGGCCCAGGACGGCCTCGGCGAGTCCGCCGCCCTCGGGCCGCTTCGGGTCGGTGCGGGCGCAGCCGGACTCGCGGGCCAGGTAGTCGATGGTCAGTCCGGCCCGCTCGGCCGCCTTCAGCAGGGGCGGCAGGAGCTCGGCGGGGGTGGCGAGGCGGCTGAAGTAGTCGTCGATCAGGAAACAGGTGCTGACCCGGGGCGGTCTGCCGTCCGCGAGCGCGGACACCGAGGCGCGCGCCGCCTCCACCCAGGGACGTACGGAGGTGAAGTGGTGGTACAGCCGCTCGGGGCCCTCCGCGAAGTCCTCCATGTACAAGTGGCCTAATTCCAGGGAGAGATGGGAGAAGGGCACGGCCTCGGTGCGCGGCTGGGCGCTGGTCTCCTGGAAGACGGCTCCGGTTCCGCTCACAACTGCCCCCAGTACTTGTCGTCGGCCAGCCGCTCGGCGAGCACCCCCATCGCCTGCCAGGTCTCGATGTTGGCAATCCGGCTGTCGAGCACGTCCTGGTCGGTGATGAGCTGTTCCCGCAATTGCAGGACCGGTTCCAGCGGCACCGATCCGAGAACCCTGCTCCTGCCGATACCCAGGTCCGCGGCAATCGTCTCCAGTTGTTTGTTGTACTGGCGCATCCACGCCGACTGGGCGGGCGGCAACTGCGACCACAGCGGCGATTCGAGATCGGGCACGGCCGCCCGTACGAAACGGATGGCGCCGAGCAGCGTCTGCCGGTCGTGCCCCAATTCCTCGCCGGCGCTGACGATGCCCTGTTTGCCGCCGACGAGTTCGGCGGCGGCCATCACGTGCTGGCGGGTCCAGCGGTGGTAGATGAGCCAGCGGGCTTTGATGCGCCGCAACTCCTCCCCGGCGGTGGCGGCCAGTGCCAGGTCCATCGCATAACTGCGGCCGGCGCTGAGGTCCACCACGATCACGTTGAATTCGCGCTTCAGCCGAAGGATCAGATCCACGCAGCGGTGGAGGTTCTCCGTGTCGGTGACGAATTCGCCGCCGCCGCGGTCTCCGGGCAGCAGAACGAGCCGTCCGGAGCGGTCGGGTTTGTCGCGCAGGACGTAATGCTCCGTACGGGCCCAGATGTCGACGCGCAGGGGTTCCCCGGTATCGCCTTTCAGATACGAGTGCAGGCCGCGTCCTTCGGCCTCCTTGAGGACGTCGGGTATGTCGAAGACGGCCGGGGCGGTGGGCGAGCCGAAGTCGAAGTCGAGGTAACAGACGTCGTCACCGTCGAGGGCCCTGCGGTAGGCGAGGTTGGCGCTCGTGACCGAGCGGCCGGTGCCTCCCTTGTCGGAGGCGGCGAAGACGAGCACGATTCACACCCCCGAGCCGGTGTCCCTGGCCCGGGCCAGGATGTCGAGCCTGCGCAGCACTCCGTAGGCGAGGGCGCAGGCGGTGCCCGGTTGGTTGTCGAGGACCAGCCGGGCGCGGCGCAGGTCCGCCGCGACGCTCTGCAGCTCCTCACCGCCACGGCTCTTGGCCGGCGGGGCGGGCTTCATCTGTTCCTTGCCCAGGAGATGGGTGGCCTCGCTGAGCAGGGCCCGGGCCAGCGCGCTCAGTTCGGCACTGCGGATCGGGGCCTGGTTGTAGAGCTGGGACGCGGCGACCATGCACTCGGTGACGCGCTCGGTGATGCTCCAGGACAGCGGTCCGGTGCGCTCCTCCGAACTGGGGTAGGCCGCGTGGACGTTGTCCCACAGGCCGCTGCCCTCGCCCTCGCTGACCCGCCGCAGCCACAGGTGGCCGAGGATGTCCTCGGCGAGCTGGAGCAGCCGGTCGCGGGAGGAGAGGTTGCGGGACAGGGAGCACAGCTGGATGGTCCGCTTGAGCAGCTGCGCCGAGAAGTCGGTCATGGCCCACTGCATGGCCGGGCCGTGACGGTCGCTGCCGAGCAGGGGCAGGAAGACGCCCGGGTTGTGCAGACGGACCGCCGGATCGCCTTCGGTGGCCCGGCTGGTGATGCGGCCGCGTTCGGCGAGGCGCTCCATGACGTCGACGGTACGGGCGAGGTCGTCGTCGGTGGCCCGGCGGCGGACCAGGTCGTGGACGAGGATGGAGGCCACGCAGAGCGAGAAGTACTCCGACTCCAGCTGCTGGCCCGTGGTCCGCCAGGGGATGTCCTCCAGGGGCCAGCGGTCGTCCCCGAAGCGGGCGATGCCCGACCAGTACTGCTGGGTGATCTCCCACCGCAGCCGCAACGCCTCCGCCAGCCGCTGCTGTTCGGGGTTGAGCAGGGCGAGGGTGAGGGTGCGGTCGGAGAACAGGTCCTGGATACCGTCGAGCGCGACGACGGTGAAGTAGAGGTAGGGGACGGGGTCGGCCGCGCCGTCGGGCTGGCCGCCGATGTCGTCGGTGGTCTCCACCTCGGGCGCGTCCTTGACCAGGCTCCAGGCCCAGCCGCACTCGAACAGGCGGTTCTCGTTGCGGAGTTGCTCCTCGACCTCGACACCGAGGATCAGGCTCTCGCCGATGACGGCGCGCAGGGCCTTGAAGCGCTCCTGGAACCGCTGGAGGACCACCCGTTCGGACACCCGTCCGCGGCCGAGGAGGCGGCTCATGGCCTGGCCCTGGGAGGACTCGACGTCGAAGACGTTGACGGTGAAGGAGCGCAGCAGGCTCACCATGGCGGAGGTGAGCCGCCGGCTGGTCGTGTCCCAGAGCCCCTGGATCAGTTTCTGCGTCTCGGGGCGGGTCGTTCTCGTCCGGTAGACCCGGAGGAATCCGAGGGTGGCGAGGCACAGGGTGACGGACATCGAGAAGGAGTCGACGACCCCGAATTCCCGTTGCTCCTTGGTGAGTTCCTGCTCGGGGTCCTCCGGCAGGAAGTAGTAGCCGCCGGCGAACGTGGGACCCAGGTCGCCCCCGTGGTGCTTCGCCATGAACTCGTTGAGCACCCGGACCAGACTTCCGGGAATCTCCGTGGCGTCCCCCACCTCTTTGAGGGCCTTCTCCACGTCCTCCTGGGTGATGTCCGGGTTGTCCAGGCCGAATTCGGGGATCTCGGTGGCGGGATACATGAGACAGAGCAGGCGTTCGGCATCGGCGACGCTGCTGCGGCCGCCCCACTCACCCCAGCTCCATTCGCCGCTCCTGAAGGAATGGCCGGCGATGGCCTGCCATACGTCGAGAAGCTGTAGGCGCGGTTTGATCTGCATTCCCCATGCCCCCTCACACAGGTAAGAAAAGCAACCGCGGTCAGTCGTTCCGGTGACCGCAGGCCAGGATCATTCCCGTGTAGCCGTCGCGGAGATCGTCCGGTTTTCCGATGTGCAGGGGATCGACATCACCCGCGAAGCCCTTCAGCAGGTTCCGGATCTCCACGGCGCCGACATAGCTGGCCGGAAAGTCCTGCCCGCCCACGGGATATCCGCGGGAATTCTCCATGAACGCGGCGGCGAACGGAGCGCCCGGTTCCAGAGCGTTCATGAAGCAGGTGACGCCGCGCGTGAACTCCTCGCGCGACTCGGTGATCGACTCCGCGACGAAGAACATCGTGCCCATCGCCCAGCGTTCCGCTTGGCCGTCGGCACCGAGGTCGTACAGGTTCCCCGACCGGACGGTGACGACGTCCCTGTACCGCTCCCTGGGGTTCGGTCCGAGCGCGGCGTACCCCTCGCCGCCCTCGCCCTCGCACAGGACGTCCCAGAACGGGTCCCAGGTGGGGGCGTAGTCGAGGCGCTGCTCCCGCAGATGCTCCACATTGGAGGCCGACCACTCGTACTGGGTGATGGCGTCGCACCAGGGGAGCATGGTGAGGGTGGGGTAGAGGTTCGGCCCCGCTCCCACGTCGATACCGGAGGAGACGCGGCCCGGATTCCTCCGGAAATGATCACCGAAGTGAGCGCGGACGATCGACAGGATCTGCTTGTCATCGGGATGAAGCGCGAGGTAGTTGCGGCTGATGTATTCCTGTGGGTCAAATTTGTCCCAGTCGACATCAGCGTTCATCTTATCCGCGTCAGTTAGCGATCCCGAGGTCATTGGCTCAATGTAGCGCACCACGCCCGTGGACCGGCCCAGCCAATCACGTCAAGTCCAGTTCTTGCCTTGAATGACCAGAAGATGTCGGGCAAAGATAGGGAATCGTGCGCGCCCATCCCAGTCGGTATGCATATCGCATCATTGGTATGCATCTTCGAATCCTCCACAAAGGGACGACATGCCTCCTCTTCTGCGGATCAGAGCGGTCACCGAAACGGATCTGCCGGAACTGGTCCGCCTGGACACGCAGGCCTTCCCCTCCGGTCCGTACCCCTACTTCGTCCTGCGTCAGTTCCTCGACGCGTACGGCGACCACACGCTCGTCCTGGACGACGGCGCGAACATCCTCGGCTACGTGCTCGCCACCGCGCCGAACCGCGACGTGAGCTGGATACTCAGCCTCGCCATCACCCCGGGCCTCCAGCGCCAGGGGCTGGGCCGCAAGATGATGGCCGGGATCCTGGACCACCTGCGCTCCGAGGGCGTCAAGGAGGTCCGGCTCACCGTCGAGCCCGACAACGACTCGGCCGTCGTGCTCTACCGCTCCCTGGGCTTCACCCCGGAAGGCGCGCCCCGCAAGGACTACTTCGGCCCGAATCAGCACCGCCTGCTCATGATGCTCTTCCTCTGAGCACCTGCTGGGGCCAGGCCCTCCGCACCGCTCCCCTCACTCCCCTCCGCCCCGCCGGTCCGGCTCCCCGCCCGCCCCGCCGGTCCGGCTCCCCGCCCGCTCCGCCGGGCCGTTCGCGCCCGGCCGCCCGGCCCGGGCAACCGAATCCGCCGAGCCGGTGGTCTGGGGGACGAGGAGGGTGCTTGATGCAGGCCGAAAAAGAGGCCCAGTACGAGGAGTTCGTCAGAGCGCGGTGGTCACGTTTGGTACGGACCGCGTACCTGCTCACGGGAGACGTGCACCATGCCGAGGACCTGACGCAGACCGCGCTGGCGAAGGCGTACCGGTCGTGGTGGCGCGTGTCGCGCAGCGACAACCCGGAGGCGTACGTCCGCCGGATGCTCGTCACCTGCAACAGTGACCGATTCCGCAAGCGGCGGGTCGGGGAGGCGCTGACCTCGGCGCCGCCGGAGCGGGCGGGGCGGGACGAGGCGGTGCGCCGGGTCGACGAGCGGGGCGCCCTGCTCGCCGCGCTGGCCGAACTGCCGCCCCGGCAGCGGGCCGTGGTGGTCATGCGCTACTGGGAGGACCTGTCCGAGGCGGAGGTCGCCGACGTGCTCGGCTGCTCGCCCGGCACGGTCAAGAGCCAGGCGTCCAAGGCGCTGGCGAAATTGCGCGGGTATCCGGGACTGGGCCCGGTCGTGGACGGACCGGAGCACAGCCGTACGTCGTCAGGGCGGGGAGGCAGCAGGTGAACGACGAGCAGAGGGAGCCGGCCGAAGGGGACTTCGGCACCGGGTCCGACTTCGAGGAGCGGGTGCGCGGCCTGCTGACCGAGGACGCGTACACCGTCCGGCCGTCACCGGTGCCGTATCCGGCGATCCGGCGCAGGGGCACGCTCGAACGGCGCCGACGGGTGGCGGCGGCCGGAGCCGCGCTGGTGACGCTGGCCGCGCTGCCCGTGGGGGCGTACGCGCTGAACGGCGGCGAGATCTCGGGCACGGCCGCGCCGCGGCCTTCCGTCAGCGCTCCGGCCGCCCCCACGACGACACCGGCCGCGCCCCCGGCGCCCGGCCGGCCGGCCACCCCGGGCCAGCTGCTGGACGGGATCACCTGGGCGCAGGCCGAGGACGGGCTGGAGAAGTGCGTCGCCTTCGACAGGTCGGGCCCGTACGGCTCCGGGCGGTCGGAGCTGGGGAAGGCGTCGGACTACCGGATCATCCTGGCGATGCACAGCACCGGCGACTCCAACGCGCCCGGTGACGGCATGTTCGTCGTCGCGGTCCCGAAGGACGCGGGCCCGCAGGAGGTCCGGCTGATCTGCACCCTCAAGGACGGCAGGGCCGATGGCCTGAACACCAGCTCGGGCGACGCGCCGAACGACGCCGGCGCCGTCTTCCCCGATATGAACGGCGGCAAGCTCTACCAGCAGTCGATCCTGGACCGCGGCAACTGGAAACTGCCGTTCCGCTGGGGTGCCATCGGTACGGTCGACCCGTCGGTGGCCAGGGTGACCGTCTCCTACGGTGGCGGCACCGTCGAGGGCGTGCTGGACCATGGCTGGTTCGTCGCCTACGGCATCCTGGACCAGCAGGTCACGAAGGCCCCCCACGTCAAGGGCTACGACGCGGCCGACCGGCTCGTCTACGACTCCGATCAGGACAAGTACTACGAGAAGACCCTGCCCTAGGGCTCCAGGTCAATACACCTAGTCCCGGTCGCGGGGCGGGGCCGGGCCGCGGTCGTACACCTGCCCCGCCCGGGCCTCGATGCCGTGGAAGTGGACGGCCATCGCGCGCTGCGCGCCCTCGACGTCGTGGGCGCGCAGCGCGGTCACGATGTCGCGGTGACGGCGGACGGTGAGCCCGGGGGCGGGATCGGCGGGGCGGCCGCGGGCACCCGAGACGCGCCGCAGCACCGTCCAGAACGCGCCGAGCAGCTGCGGCACGAGCGCGTTGCCGAGCGGGGCGTAGAGCAACTCGTGGAACTCGCGGTCGAGTTCGGGGAAGGGCCGGCCGGCCCGTCCCGCCTCCTCCATCCGGGCCACCACCGCCTCCAGCCGGTCCAGCTCCGGCTCGGAGAGCGTTGCCGCGACCCGGCGGATCAGCCCCTCCTCCAGCACCTCGCGCACCTGGAGGATCTCCGCGAGGGCACCCGTGTCGTCGTCGTGCCGGGCGAGGGTGCGGAAGGTCAGCCCGTCGACCAGCGGGGTCAGCGAGGCCTGGCCGACATAGGTGCCGTAACCGTGTCTGATCTCGACGATGTCGAGCGCCTGGAGCGCCTTGAGGGCCTCGCGCACGGAGTTGCGGCTGACCCCGAGACCCTCCATCAGCTCCGCCTCGGTGGGCAGCGGCGCACCGGGCCGGAGCTTGCGGTCCAGGATCAGCTGGACGACCTCGCGCCGGATCCGACTGTTCCTGGGCTCCCCGGGCATGCGCCGCATCGTACGGGCATCGGACGTCCCACGTCCCACGTCCGGCGGTATCCAGGGGGCCGTAGAGCCTGATAGAGCATCAACTCAGGCCATTTCACCGTGCCATTGGTCGGACCTCTGACGGATACCGCCATTCGTGTGCGATCCCTTGACCGCCCCCACAGCCCCTCCTATGGTCGCGCTGACCGACAGGACGTAGGACGTCGTATCTCCTCGGCGGCTCACCCTTCCCGCTCCGCCTGCCCACCCCGTCCCCACCCCTTTGTCACCCCTCTGTCACCCTTTTCCGCTCCTCGAACTCCTTCGCTGGAGGAATCGTGCGCGACGTGACCAACGACGTTCCGGCGCCGCACCGCCGGTCGTTCCTGAAGTACACCGGCGCGCTGGGCGCGGCCGCGGCGCTCTCGTCGTCGCTGTCGGCCTGCTCGTCGGGTCCGGAGTCCACCAACGACACCGGCGGCGGGGGCACCGGCGCGAGCCGCACGCTGACCGCGGTCATCGGCTACGGCAACGACGGCAGCTGGGACCCGACGCAGACGGCGTCCGCCTTCGCCATGGCCGCCAACAACCACATCTACGAGGGCCTGCTCGACACCGACCCGATCTCCCGGGAGCCGTACGCGGCGCTGGCCACCCAGGTGCCGGCGGACCTGTCCGGCACCTCGTGGAAGTTCTCGCTGCGGCCGGGCGCGACGTTCCACGACGGAAAGCCGGTCACCGCCGACGACGTCGTGTTCGTCTACCAGCGGATCCTCGACCCGGACACCCAGACCCTCGCCAAGGGGTTCTTCGCTAGCTGGCTGAAGGAAGTCCGCAAGATCGACGCGCAGAACGTCGAACTGGTCCTGAAGTTCCCCTTCCCTGAGGGCGTCTCCCGGCTCACCCTCGCCAAGATCATGCCGAAGCACGTCTACTCACGGCCCGGCGCCTGGGACGACGCGATCAAGGGCAAGGCGGTGGGCTCGGGACCGTACCGGCAGAGCGCGCACCACCCGAAGTCCAACACCACCTTCGAGGCGTTCGCCGGATACAACGGCCCGCGCAAGCCCGCCTTCAAGAAGATGAACTGGCTCACGATCGTGGACGCCGCCCCGCGCGTCGCCCGGATCTCCGGGGCGAGCGCGGGCGCGCAGATCTCCGACAACATCCCCTACGCCAACATCCGACAGCTGGAGAAGGGCGGCCTGTCGGTGGCCGGCGGGGCCGGGATGAACAACCTGTTCCTGATGTTCAACACCCGGCACAAGCCGTTCGACGACGTGCGCGTCCGCCAGGCGCTGCACTACGCCATCGACACCGGGAAGATGGTCGAGGTCGCCCTCAAGGGCCACGGCAAGCCGTCCTCGTCGTTCCTCAACGAGGGCAACCCGTCCTACCGGCGGGCGAAGACGGTCTACGACTACGACCCCGAGAAGGCGAAGGCGCTGCTGAAGGCGGCCGGGGTGAGCGGGCTGGAGATCGAGATCCTCTCGGTGAACGTGAGCTGGATCGTCGACTGCCTGCCGACCATCAAGGCCTCCTGGGACGCGATCGGTGTGCGCACCACGCTCTCCCCCCAGGAGACCACGGCCGTCTTCACCAAGATGGACCAGAAGCAGGACTACCAGGTCGTCGCGGCCGCCTCGAACCCCAACCAGTTCGGCCTCGACGCCGACCTGATCATGCACTACAACTACGGGCCGCAGAACCTCTGGATGCAGTACGCCCGCTGGGCCGGGGATCCCGCCGCCAAGCAGCTCTTCAAGGACATGGACCGGGCCACCCAGGAGCCGGACGCCGACCGGAAGAAGGCGATGATCCAGGACTACGTCGACGTCGTCGCCGAGCAGGCGGTGCTCTACCCGGTCGTCCACAACGAGCTGATGACCGCCTGGGACCCCGGCAGGCTCAGCGGCATAAGGGCCCAGCCGTATCCCGGCGTGAACCTGCTCCAGGCCAAGTGGGCCTAGGGCCCGGGGAGTCGCCTCCGTGATCGCCGTCGTCAGGATCCTGGCCCGCCGTGTCGCCCTGCTCGTCCCGCTGATGCTCGGCATCGTGCTGTTCGTGTTCCTGGTGATGCGCTTCTCGGACGTCGACCCGGCGTCCGCGTTCTTCCAGGGCGCCAACCCCACCCCGCGGCAACTGCACGACTTCCGGGAGCGCAACGGCCTGCTGGACCCGCTGCCCGTCCGTTACGTCGACTTCATCGGCGACCTGCTCCACGGCGACCTGGGCACCAGCGCCCTGACCCGGGCCCCGGTCGTCGAGCAGGTCACCACCGCGCTGCCGCTCACCCTCCAGCTGACCTTCCTGGGGCTGGGTATCGCGGTGGTGCTGGCGCTGGCCGGCGGGGTGACCGCCGCGATCTACCGGGACCGGCTGCCCGACCAGATCATCCGGGTCGTGTCCCTCACCGGGGTCGCGGCGCCCGCCTTCTGGCTGGCGCTGCTGATGATCCAGTACCTGGCCGTCGATCTGGGCTGGTTCCCGGCCGGCGGCTACATCAACCCGGCCGACTCCTTCACCGGCTGGCTGAGGACGATGACGCTTCCGGCCCTCGCGCTGTCCCTGCCGGTGGCGGCGCAGCTCACCCGCATCGTGCGCACGGCCGTGGTGGAGGAGCTGGACAGGGACTACGTACGGACGGCGATCGGCAGCGGGCTGCCGCCACGGGTCGTGGTGGGCCGCAACGTGCTCAGGAACGCGCTCATCAACCCGCTGACCGTGCTCGGCCTGCGCGTCGGCTATCTGCTGGGCGGCGCCGTCGTCATCGAGACCATCTTCTCGCTGCCCGGCATGGGCAAGCTGATGATCGACGCCGTGCAGAACGGCGACCCGGCCGTCGTCCAGGGCGTGGTCCTGACCACCGCGACCGGCTTCGTCGTCGTCAACCTCGTCATCGACGTCCTCTATCTGCTGGTCAACCCGCGTCTGAGGGAGGCCGCATGACCTTCACCCGCAAGAGCCTCGCCCAGGCCCTGGCCCGGCCCGGTGTCCGGCTGCGCGGCTGGCGCCGGCTGCCGCCGCTGTCGAAAGCCGCCGTCTGTTTCCTGGCCGTGGTGGTGCTGACGGCGCTGCTCGCGCCGCTGCTCTCCCCGCACGACCCGCTCGACCAGCAGCCGGCCGTCGACGGCACCGGACATCCCTCGGTCCATCACTGGATGGGCCAGGACAGCCTCGGCCGGGACATCCTCAGCCGGCTGATGTACGGCGCCCGCTGGTCGCTCGCGATCGGCCTCGGCGCCACCGCGCTGGCCCTGGTCGTGGGGGCGCTCCTCGGCGCGGTCGCGGCGACCTCCCGCAAGGCGGTCGACGAGACGCTGATGCGCTGCCTGGACGTGGTGATGGCGTTCCCGGGGATCGCGCTGGCCGCCGTCCTGGTCGCGGTCTTCGGCGGCGGCATCACGGTCCTGATCTGTGCCATCGCGTTTCTGTTCACCCCGCCGGTGGCCAGGGTCGTCCGCGCGAACGTGCTCGACCAGTACGGCGAGGACTACGTGACGGCGGAACGGGTCATCGGCGCCCGCACCCCGCACATCGTGCTGCGCCATGTCGCCGTCAACTGCGCGGCGCCGGTGCTGGTGTTCTGCACCGTCCAGGTCGCCGAGGCGATCGTCTTCGAGGCGTCGCTGTCGTTCATCGGCGCGGGCGTGCGGCCGCCCGACCCGTCCTGGGGCAGTGTGATCGCGGACGGCAAGAACATGGTGCTGACCGGCGGCTGGTGGGCGACGGTCTTCCCCGGGCTGCTGATGCTGGTCACCGTCCTGTCCCTGAACATCCTCTCCGAGGGCGTCTCCGACGCGTGGGCGGCTCCGGCGGCGCGCGAGGTGGCGCCGGACGCGCGCGAGGACCGGCTGGAGAAGCCCGAGCCGGGCAGCGGCGAGATCCTCCCGCTGCCCTCCCTGGCCGAGGCCGCCGACCGGCTGCGCGCCCGTGCCCGCCCGCTGCCCGAGGGGCCGCCGGTGCTCGCGGTGGAGAACCTGGCCATCGGCTTCCCCGGCCGCCACCGGGGCGTGGACATCGTCGACGGCATCAGCTTCGAGGTGCGGCCCGGCGAGGTCCTCGGCCTGGTCGGCGAGTCGGGCTGCGGCAAGTCGCTCACCGCCCTCGCGATCATGGGACTCCAGCCCAAGGGCGCCCGGGTGCGCGGCCAGGTCCGCTTCAACCAGCGGGACCTGCTGGCCGAACCGATGCGGGTGCGCCGCAGGCTGCTCGGCCACGAGATGGCGATGATCTACCAGGACGCCCTGTCGTCGCTCAACCCGGCGATGACGATCCGCGCCCAGCTGAAGCAGGTCGTCCGGCGCGGTGGCCGGCGCGGCCCCGCCGAACTCCTGGGGCTGGTCGGCCTGGACCCCGACCGCACCCTGCGCAGCTACCCCCACGAACTCTCCGGCGGCCAGCGCCAGCGGGTCCTGATCGCCATGGCCCTCTCCCGCGAGCCGAAGCTGATCGTCGCCGACGAGCCGACGACCGCCCTGGACGTGACCGTGCAGGCGCAGGTCATAGAGCTGCTGCTGCGACTGCGGGCGGAGTTGGGGTTCGCGCTGATCCTCGTCTCGCACGACCTGGCGCTGGTCGCCGACGTCACGGACCGGGTCGTGGTGATGTACGGCGGACAGATCGTGGAGACGGGGGTGACCGCCGACCTGGTGGAGGCCCCCGCCCACCACTACACGCGCGGGCTGCTCGGCAGCGTGCTGTCCCTGGAGTCGGCGGCCGAGCGCATGACGCAGATCAGGGGCGTGGTCCCCTCCCCCGCCGACTTCCCGCCCGGCTGCCGCTTCGCCGACCGCTGCCCGCTGGCCGGGGACGTCTGCCGGACGACGGCACCGGATCTGGTGGGCCCGCGCACCCACACGGCGGCCTGCCACCACCCGGCGGTGGACCTGACGGCCGCGGAGAACGCGACCGGCACGACCCGCGCAGAAAGCACGGTCGGCACGGCGAGCACGGTCGGCACAACACCCACGGCCCGCACGGCCGGCGCGAACGACTCGGAGACCTCGGAGAGCGAGCCGGTGACATGACAGCCCTGGTGGAACTGTCCGACGTGCACGTCGTGCACAAGGCCCGCAGCGGCGGCCTGTTCACCCGGGACCGGGTGTACGCCCTGACCGGCGCCGCACTCACCATCGCGCCCGGCGAGACGCTGGGCGTGGTCGGCGAGTCCGGCTGCGGCAAGTCGACCCTGGCGAAGGTGCTGGTGGGCGTCCAGCGGCCGACCGCGGGAACGGTGTCGTTCCGGGACCGCGACCTGTGGGCCATGCCGCCCGCCGAACGCCGGACGGCCGTCGGGGCGGGCACCGGCATGATCTTCCAGGACCCGTCCACCGCGCTCAACCGCCGCCTGACCGTACGCCGGATCCTGCGCGACCCGCTGGACGTGCACGGCCGGGGCACGGCGGCGGGGCGCGAGGAACGGGTACGGGAACTCATGTCCCTGGTCGGTCTGCCCCGGGCGCTGGCCGACGGCCTGCCCGGGCAGCTCTCCGGCGGCCAGCGCCAGCGCGTGGCCATCGCCCGCGCCCTGGCCCTGGAACCGGACCTGGTGGTGGCCGACGAGCCGACGAGCGCGCTGGACGTGTCGGTGCGCGCGCAGATCCTCAACCTGCTGCTGGACCTGAAGGAACGCCTGGGCCTGGCCATGGTCTTCGTGTCGCACGACATCCAGACGGTACGGCGGATGAGCGACCGGGTGATCACCATGTATCTGGGCCGGATCGTCGAGGAGTGCCCGGCCGGCCGGGTCACCGACGGCGCCCGGCACCCGTACACCCGCGCCCTGTTCTCCGCCACCCCCGGCCTGCTGGACCCGATCGACCCGATCCCGCTCACCGGCCCGGTCCCGTCGGCGACCCGGCCGCCGAGCGGCTGCCCCTTCCGCACCCGCTGCTGGAAGGCGGACGAACTCTGCGCGTCCGACATGCCGGACTTCTCGGCCGCGTCGAGCCCCGCGCACCGCTTCCGCTGTCACCATCCTGTGGAGGAGGACCGGCCCACCCGCGACCTCGTCCATCAGAGCCAGCACCCCAGGGAGCCTTCATGACGATCCCCACCCCGCTCACCGGTGTCGTCCCGCCCGTCTGCACCCCCCTGACACCGGACCGCGAGGTGGACGTCCGCTCGCTCCGCAGACTGGTCGACCATCTGCTGGACGGCGGAGTGCACGGGCTGTTCGTGCTCGGCTCGACGTCGGAGGCCGCCTATCTGACGGACCGGCAGCGACGGCTGGTCGTGGAGACGGTCGCCGCGCACGTGGGCGGCCGGCTTCCCGTGCTGGCGGGGGCGATCGACATGACGACACCCCGGGTCCTGGACCACGTGCGGTCGGCGACGGAGGCCGGCGCGGACGCCGTCGTGGTGGCCGCCCCCTTCTACACCCGCACCCATCCGGCGGAGATCGCCCGCCACTACCGCCTCCTCGCGGCCGCCGCCTCCGTCCCCGTCATCGCCTACGACATCCCCTCCGCCGTCCACACCAAGCTCCCCGCCGCCCTCGTCCTGGAGCTGGCGGCCGACGGCGTGCTGGCCGGCCTGAAGGACTCCAGCGGCGACCTCGCCGCCTTCCGCGAGGTCGTCACCGGCGCCCGCGCCCACCCCGGCATCACCGGATTCAGCGCCCTCACCGGCTCCGAACTGGTCGTCGACGCCGCGCTCGCGCTGGGCGCCGACGGGGCGGTGCCCGGGCTCGCCAACGTCGACCCGCACGGCTACGTCCGCCTCGACCGGCTCTGCCGCGCCGGCGACTGGCTGCGGGCGCGGGCCGAGCAGGAACGGCTGTGCGCGCTGTTCGGGATGGTGGGCGTGGGCGATCCCGCGCGGATGGGCGGCAGTTCGGCGGCGCTGGGCGCGTTCAAGGCGGCGCTGCACCTGCGGGGCGTCATCGACTGCCCGCTGACGGCGGAGCCGCAGGTGCGGCTGTCGCCGGACGAGGTGGAACGGGTGGGCAAGTTCCTGGCGACGGCGGGACTGCTGTAGCCGCCCCGCCGGCCCTGGACCCGGTCAGGGGAGCGCGACCCGGCGGAACACGATCCGCTCGTACGGCCCCGCCGCCCCCGTCTCGAACAGGATCCCCACCGTCCGGTGGCCCACCTGCACCAGATCCGAGTACGCCGCCCAGTCCGCCGACAGCGTCATCGCCCTGGTGAAGCTCGCCCCGCCGTCCGTGCTGCGCCACAGGGCCATGGACCGGCGGGCGGTCGGCACGGACGGGCCGGAGAACAGCAGGGGGGCGGCCGTGCCGCGCGGTTGCAGGACGCTCCCTTCGACCACCGGCACGTCGTTCAGCGTGGGCTGCACGGCGTAGGGCCGGGACAGGGTCCGCGCGCCGTCGGCGGAGTAGCTGTCGAGGCGGTTGCCGGGGCTGGTGCCGTTCTGGTCCCGGGAGCTGAAGTACAGCCGGCCGTCCGGGAGCTGCGTCGCGCTGGACTCGTTGGAGTTGTCCACGCCGTCGTAGGAGTCGTCCACGAAGCCGAGCCGCCAGTCGCGCCCGCCGTCGTCGCTGTAGAGCGCGTGCGCCCCGTAGTACCGGGCCTCCTGGCCCGTGTCGGGTGACCCCGCGGGCGGCGCGGCGGAGTGGTTGGCGGGCACGACCAGCCGGCCCGCGTGCGGGCCCCGGGTGAGGGCGACCGCGTGCCCGGGCCCGGTCGCGTACCAGCGCCAGCCCGCCGGCTTCACCGAGGCCGTGATGTCGCGCGGGGACGTGAAGTGCCCCCCGTCGTCCCAGCTGCGCTGCACGAACACCCGGCGGCTCTGCTCGGGCGTGACCTCCCCGCGCATGATCTGCGCCTCGGTCACGGCACCGCTGTTGTACGAGGTGACCAGCACGACCGCGCCGGTGCGCGGATCGACGACCGGCGCCGGGTTGCCCCGTGTGTCCCCGTCCCCGGCGGCGACGACGGCCATCGGGCCCCAGGTGCAGCCGCCGTCGCCGGAGCGGCGCAGCACGACATCGATGTCACCGGTGTCGGCGGCGCCGGTGTGCCGGCCCTCGGCGAAGGCGAGGAGCGTGCCCCGGCGGGTGGTGACGGCGGCGGGGATGCGGTACGTGTCGTAGCCGCCCGCGCCCGAGACGTACGGCACGGAGGAGGCGCAGCCGGTGGCGGCGGAGGCGGTCCGGGCCGTGACGGCGAGCGGGGCGAGGAGCACGGCGGCGGTCAGGAGTGTGCGGGTGAGGCGGGTCATCGCTCTCCCTTACGGAGGTGTCGTCCCCTGCGGGACACCGACCTGTCCGTCACATGCTCCCCGCCGTCACCGTCCCCGACCCGCGCGCCACGATGACCGGCCGCGCCCGGCGCCGTCCGCCGGCGGCCGCTACGACGGCGTCCTGGCCGCCGCCAGGAGGCGGGTGACGTCGTCCGCGCAGATCGACAGTGCCGCCCCCACCGTGGCGAGGACGTCCCGTTCGGCGGGGGTGTAGGGGCCGTCGGCCAGGGCGATCCCGGCGCCCTGGAGGAGGATCGACTCGCGGCCCACCGCGGCGAGGTGGGGGGTCAGCGGGTCCAGGGCCTCGTGGAGCTCTATGGCGAGACCGGCGCCGCAGGGCGGGCCGAGGACGCGGCCGGTGTCCGCCGCGAGGGCCTCGACGAGGGCGCCGAGCTGGTCCACCGTGCAGTCCTCGAAGCCCGCGGCGCGGACCGTGGCCGCGGCGGCCTCCAGGGACGTACGGGCGCAGCTGCCGCCGGCCGCCAGGACGGCGAGGGCGACGGTGTGGACGGCGTCGCGGAGCATCGCGGAGAAGCGGGTGGTGGTGGGGTGGTCCAGGACGTCGGCGCCGAAGTGGCGGCGGCAGGCGGCGCACTCGACGACCGGCCCGGTCTCGCCGCGCGGCAGCACGGGTACGCCCAGGAAGGTGACGCGCCGACGGCCGGTCAGCCGCTCGTAGTTGCGGTCGCCCCCGCAGCCGGGGCAGAAGAACTCGCCGTCGCCGACCGGCGTCCAGGCGGTACGTGTGCCCAGGATGCGCGCAAACCTGGCGGCACGGCCGTCTTGTCCCCGTACTGGCAGCACGTCGCACCTCCGTAATGCCACGGCAACATCGCCGCGCCTGCGTGATGTTAGCCACATCAGTGAGGCCGCGTCAGTACCCCGGACGAGACCTTTCCGTGACCTCCACGGTCGAATGGCCGAGAACCGACGGGGCCCCGGCCGCCGGTGCAGGCGGTCGGGGCCCTGAAATGGCCGGTCGGAGGGGTGATCAGCGGGTCGCGCGGTTGACGGCCGAGACGACCGCCTTCAGCGAGGCACGCGTCGTGTTCGCGTCGATGCCGATGCCCCAGAGCACCGTGTCGCCGATCGCGCATTCGATGTACGAGGCGGCCTGCGCGGAGGCGCCCTCGCTCATCGTGTGCTCCTGGTAGTCCAGCAGGCGTACGTCGACGCCGATCGACTCCAGGGCGTTGAAGAAGGCCGAGATCGGACCGTTGCCGGAGCCCGAGAGGACCGTGTCCTCGCCGTCGACGGTCGCCTCGACGGTGAGGGTGTCCACGCCGTCGGTGTCGGTGGTCGACTGGCCCGTGCGGACCTGGATGCGGCCCCAGGGGTTCTCCGGGTTCGGCAGGTACTCGTCCTCGAAGGTCGCCCAGATGTCCTTCGGGGTGACCTCGCCGCCCTCGGCGTCCGTCTTCGCCTGGATGAGCTTCGAGAACTCGATCTGCATCCGGCGCGGCAGGTCCAGCTTGTGGTCGTTCTTCAGGACGTACGCGATACCGCCCTTGCCGGACTGCGAGTTGACCCGGATGACGGCCTCGTACGAGCGGCCGACGTCCTTCGGGTCGATCGGCAGGTACGGGACGGCCCACTC
>NZ_JBSFCK010000006.1:405429-422479 GCF_053593435.1 Streptomyces sp. NPDC002306 | reverse complement strand
GCTCGCCGGACCACTCGCCGAACTCCTGAGTCCTCCACCCACCAACCGCCGGGAACCGGTGTGAGCGTGCAGGTCGCGTGGAAACGGGACGCCCTCGGCGGGGAAGTCGCCTGGCAAGGAGCGGCAGAAAGGCGCCTGACGGGGGAGAGCCCGGTTCAGGCGCCTTTTCCGCGCCTCTAGAAGAAGCCCAGCTTCTGCGGCGAGTACGACACCAGCAGGTTCTTCGTCTGCTGGTAGTGCTCCAGCATCATCTTGTGGGTCTCGCGGCCGATGCCGGACTGCTTGTAGCCGCCGAAGGCGGCGTGTCCGAGCTTCTATCCAGCTCCGTACGTGACCGAGTCACGTACGAGGTTCTACTCAGCTCCGTACGCGGCGCAGGCACATCTGAGGTGCTGTGCGAGGCCGCATACGGCGCAGTTTGGAGATCACCAGAGATGTACAGTCCCCAGTCGATCGGATGGCGTCGACAGGGAAGGCTTCGGCGTCAACTACCGGAGATCTTTAGAAGAAGCCGAGCTTCTTCGGCGAGTAGCTGACAAGCAGATTTTTCGTCCACTGATAGTGGTCCAACACCATGCGGTGGTTCTCGCGGCCGATTCCAGACTGCTTCGTGCCGCCGAACGCTGCATGCGCGGGGTAGGCGTGGTAGCAGTTCGTCCAGACGCGCCCCGCCTGGATCGCCCGGCCCGCGCGGTACGCCGTGTTGATGTCACGCGTCCACACGCCCGCTCCGAGGCCGTACAGCGTGTCATTGGCGATCTTGATGGCGTCGTCGAAGTCGTCGAACGAGGCCACGGACACCACCGGTCCGAAGATCTCCTCCTGGAAGACCCGCATACGGTTGTCGCCCTCGAAGATCGTCGGGCGGACGTAGTAACCGCCCTTCAGCTCTCCGTCGTACTCCGCGCGTTCGCCGCCGGTGAGGATCTTCGCGCCTTCTTCCCGGCCGATGTCGATGTACGAGAGGATCTTGGCGAGCTGGTCGCTGGACGCCTGGGCGCCGATCATCGTGTCCGTGTCCAGGGGGTGCCCCGGCTTGATCAGCTCGGTGCGGGCGACGGCGGCCGCCAGGAAGTCGCTGTAGTTGCCGCGCTGGATCAGCCCGCGTGAGGGGCAGGTGCACACCTCGCCCTGGTTCAGCGCGAACATGGTGAAGCCCTCGAGCGCCTTGTCCCGCAGCGCGTCGTCCTTCTCCCACACGTCGTCGAAGAAGATGTTGGGCGACTTGCCGCCGAGCTCCAGCGTGACGGGCTTGAGGTTCTCCGAGGCGTACTGCAGGATCAACCGCCCCGTCGAGGTCTCTCCCGTGAAGGCGATCTTCGCCACGCGCGGGCTGGACGCGAGGGGTTTGCCCGCTTCCTCACCGAAGCCGTTGACGATGTTCACCACACCCGGCGGCAGCAGGTCCGCGATGAGGCTCATCCAGTAGTGGATGGAGACCGGCGTCTGCTCGGCGGGCTTGAGGACGATCGCGTTGCCCGCCGCCAGCGCCGGGGCGAGCTTCCAGGTGGCCATCAGGATCGGGAAGTTCCACGGGATGATCTGCGCAACGACCCCGAGCGGCTCGTGGAAGTGGTACGCCACCGTGTCGTCGTCGACCTCGCTGAGCGCCCCTTCCTGGGCGCGGATCGCGCCGGCGAAGTAGCGGAAGTGGTCGATGGCCAGCGGGATGTCGGCCGCCAGCGTCTCCCGGACCGGCTTGCCGTTCTCCCAGCTCTCGGCGACCGCCAGCGCCTCCAGGTTCGCCTCCATACGGTCGGCGATCTTGAGCAGCACGTCGGAGCGCTCGGTCGCCGACTTCCTGCCCCAGGCCGGCGCGGCCGCGTGGGCCGCGTCGAGCGCCCGCTCCACGTCCTCCGCCGTGCCGCGCGCGACCTCGGCGAACGGCTCCCCGTTCACCGGACTCGGGTTGTCGAAGTACTGCCCACGGGCCGGTGGTACGTACTCGCCGCCGATGAAGTGGTCGTAGCGTGCCTGGTAGGAGACGATCGCGCCTTCGGTGCCGGGGGCCGCGTAACGGGTCATGCTGGCCTGCCTCCTTCAGAAGCGCCGCCCGCCGTTGGGCAGCTCTCGCTGCCACGCTAGGGACGCGGACGTTGCGACCACGTTGCGAGAGGCCGCCGGACCGCGCTCAGTGACCTGGCCGCCGGATCGTCGGCCGGATCGACGACCGGGCGGACGGCCGGATCGACGGGGGGACCGGCGCCGTCAGCTCGGTCTCCAACGCCGCGAGCCGTGCCCGTACCGTCGGTGTCGGCCGTACCGTCGCGAGTGCCCGCCATGCGTCCAGGTCCTCCTCGCCCCAGGGCGCGTGGACCCAGTCCGCCAGCAGATCAGGGTCGCGGCGGGCGATCAGCGCCGCCCGCAGTCCGTCCGCGACGCGTCGCCTGAGGTGCACCACGGCCGGAGCCTGGGAACAGGGCAGCAGCGGTCCGGTGTACGCCGCCGCGGCCGCCGTGATCGCCCCCGTCTCCAGGTGTCGTTCGACGGCGGCGACGTCGGACTCGACCGGGACCGTCAGCCGGTAGGGACGCGAGGCCAGCAGCCCGGGACCGAGCAGTCCGCGCAGCCGCGCCAGCTCGGCCCGTAGCGTCACCGGCGTCACCGACTCGTCCTCGTACAACGCGCACAGCAACTCGTCGCCGGTCAGTCCCTCCGGGTGCCGGGCGAGCAGCACCAGGAGCTCGCTGTGCCTGCGGCTGAGCCGCACCTTGCGGCCGCCGGCGAACAACCGTGCCTCGTCGCAGCCCAGCGCGGTCAGTTCCGCCGTGTCCTCGGCGGGATGCTCGGGGGTCAGCAGCGCGAGATGGGACTCGGCGGCGCGGGCGACGGCCTGGACGAACCCGAGACTGTGCGGATGCGCGAGGCCGTCCCCGCCGGTGATGTCCACGGCACCGAGCACGCGCCCGGTGCGCGGATCGTGCACCGGCGCCGCCGCACAGGTCCAGGGCTGCACCCGCCGGATGAAGTGCTCGGCCGCGAAGACCTGCACCGGTCGGTTCACGGCGACCGCCGTGCCCGGCGCGTTCGTCCCGACCGCCGACTCCGCCCATCTGGCGCCCGGGACGAAGTTCATCAGCTGCGCCTTGTGCCGGGTCGCCGCATGGCCCTCGACCCAGAGCAGTCTGCCGTGCGCGTCGCACACCGCCAGCAGATGCTCGCCGTCGGCGGCGAACGTGCCCATCAGTTCACGGAACAACGGCATCACCCGCGCCAACGGATGCTCCGCGCGGTAGGCGCCGAGTTCGCCGTCCATGAGCTCCACGCTCGCGGTGCCGTCTGGCCCGACCCCGGCCCGTGCGGAACGCCTCCACGAGTCCGCCACCACGGCGCGCACCGGCCGCGGCACCGTGCCCGCCTTGGTGAACGTGTCGTGCGCGCGGCGCAGGAGCTTCGTGCGTTCGGCGGGGTCGGCCCCCGGCTCCAGGGCCACCCAGGGATCGGTCAACTCGGCCTCCCGGAAGGTGATGTGACTGAGCCGTCGCGACCGAGTCACCGAGACCGGTCCGTCGCGACCGAGGCAACGCGGCGCGGGGGTGCGAACGGGCGAGTGGCTCAGGCGGTGAGGCTCAGGTGATGGGACTCGAACGGTGCGACTCAGGTAGTGCGGTTCAAGTGGTGCGACTCAGATAATGCGGCTCAGGCAACGCGGCTGAGGACATCGTCACTCCGGGTCCGCGCGCCGACAACCGTTTCGACCACGCTCACCCGAACGACACCGGCACGGGCAGGGTGCGGTCGCGGTCGGACAGGCAGGTTCGGCAGGTTCGGGAGGTTCGGCACGTCGGTCAGGCGAAATTCACGAGCCTGATGTAGCGGACCCAGTCCCAGTTCGGTCCGGGGTCGGTGTGGTCCGTGCCCGGTACCTCGAAGTGTCCGCGTATGTGCGCACGGTCCTTCGGGATGGCGTACTTGGCGCAGATCGCCGCCGTGAGCCTGGCCGACTGCTCGTACAGGGCGTCGGTGAAGTAGCCGGGCTGATCCACCCAGCCCTCGTGCTCGATGCCGATGCTGCGTGTGTTGTAACCCCAGTTCCCCGCGTGCCAGGCGACGTCCCTTTCGCGGACGCACTGGGCGACGTGCCCGTCGGCGGAGCGGACGACGTAGTGCGCGGAGACCCGCTTCGCCGGGTTCTGGAAGATGGCGATCGTGTCGGAATAGGTCTCCTGGGTGACGTGGATGATCACGCGATCGACGGCGTACGTCGTGGGGCGGTTCGAGACCGTGTGGTTGGAGGAGCTCGCCGGCCGCCATTCGGCCAGTGGATAGTCGACCGCCTGGGCCTGGGCACCGGCTCGCGTGCCGGGGAGCAGCGCGTACGGGACGGCCGCGAGTGCCGCTCCCTTGAGGAGCCGTCGCCTGCTGGGCAGTGGTCTCGCCCGTTCCATGTGTGATCTCCTTTCGGCTTGCTGCGCGGGGGTGGGGGAGGAGCTGCCGGTGGGGCAGTGCGGTCAGAGCCGGAGGCCCGACGCGGTGTCACGCAGACGCGCGTGCAGTCCGCGGTGCGTCTCGTGCGCCGGAAGCCAGGCCTTGCGCAGCTTCGCCACGCATGTGTAGTTGGTGTCGCACACGTTGGCCAACGGCGACTCGACGGCCTGGGTGGCGAACTGGTACGCGTCCAGTTCACTGAACCCGTAGTCCCGCACCAGCCACTGCACCAGGTCGAGCTGGGAGATCCGGAACGCGTCCTCCAGCGGCCGCGCCGAGCCGGTGGAGATGATGTGCGTGTCCGACTCGATGCGCGGCCACGGCGTGGCGATCCCCTTCAGCAACTCCACGATCACCACGGTGTTCATCGCGCATTCCACGGCGACACCGCAGGTCTCTCCCTCCCCTTGACGCGCATGCCCGTCCCCGAGGCTGAGCAGCGCGCCCTCGACGTTCACCCCTAGGTAGCAGGTGACGCCCGCCCGCATCTCCGGGGTGTCCATGTTGCCGCCGTGCGCGTCGGGTACCAGCGCGGAGCGCACCTCCAGGTTGGCGGGAGCCACTCCCACCGTCCCGTGCATCGGGTCGAGGGGCAGCTCGACCTCGATGTCGCTGTCGTGCGCCCGGAACAGCGCCGTTCCGCGCGAGCGGTCCAGCTGCCAGATCCAGACGGTCTCAGGCAACGGGCGCTGAAGCGTGGCCGTGGTGTGCGTCGAGGTCAGCGCGCCGAACAGCGGGACCGTGGTCGAGGCCGCCCAGTCCCGGGCGGGTTCAATCGACACGAAGTGCACGGCGACCGTGTCCCCCGGTTCCGCCCCCTCCACATGGAAGGGGCCCGTCTGCGGGTTGAGGAACGGGAACTCGCACACCTCGGACACCAGGTCCTTCTCGGACCGCACCCGTCCGCCGAAGCAGTCCTCCGTGTACAGGTCGAGGACTGTTCCGGGCGCGATACGGGCCACCGGCGGCGCCCCGCCGAACGTCCAGGCGTATTCGCCCGGTCCGGGCCGCACGGTCAGGATCCGGTGGTCGCTCATCGCTGCACTGCTCCGTTCTGCGGAAGGACGGCGGACTCGGTCTCGTCGAGGTGGACACGGGCGGTCTCGGCTATGCGCTCGGGATGGCGCCGCAGGAGAACGAGCAGCACGACGACCCCGGCCGCCATCCAGCCGCCGACGACGGGTCCCGCGTACGACACCGGGGCGGTCAGCTCGGTCACGAAGTCGAAGACCGGCAGGCCCGCGGCGGTGAGCAGCGCCGGGACGAACGCGACGATGCCGAGAAGCGGGAACACGACGTGCCGTACGGGCTTCAGCACGGGGCGTCCGCGCCGCAGGAAATAGCCGGCACAGGCGAGGTTCACCACGACGTACACACCGATGACGACCGTGACGATCACCGTGGCCAGCAGCAGGAACGCGGTCACGGGGTCGTAGGCGAATCCCAGCCCCAGCACGGCGCCGACCGCGACGACCGCCTGCACGACGATGCCGGCGACGGGGGAGCGGTGCCGGGGGTGCAGTGTGGCGAGGACGCGGGGGAGAACGCGGATGCGGGCCAGCGCGAACGCGGTGCGCGTGGAGACGTTGGCGCAGGCGTTGGCGTTGGCGATCGTGGAGTTGACCACGGCGAGGAACACCAGGACCCAGAACAGTCCGAACGACGCCCGGGCCACCCCTTCCCAGGACGCGGCACCGGAGGCGCCGAACTCGCCGAGACGGTCGGGGCCGAAGTACACCGTCATGGCGTAGGTGGTGACCACGTAGAACAGCCCGATCGCCAAGGCGGCGCCGAGCACCGCGCGGTGCATCGTACGGCGTGGGTCCCGCGTCTCCTCGGCCAGTGGTGCCGCCGCCTCGAACCCGGCGAAGGCCAGGACCGTGTAGACCGAACCGGCGAACACCCCGCCCACGCCGCCGTAGCCGTCCGCCGTGTGGGAGGTGCCGAACACCGACAGCGTGTTGTCCGAGCCGGCCTTGCCGATCAGCCAGACGGCGAAGACCAGGAAGACCAGGACCTCGAACACGCCGAGGACCGTGCCGAAGCGGGCCGACGTGCGCACTCCCAGATACCCGGTCACCGTGATGACGGCGGCGCCGGCGAGCGACCACGGCCACCAGAGGTCGGCCGGGTACGAGGACCACTCCTGGTGCAGTGTGCCGGCCGTGGTGAAGCCGAGCTGGAGCAGCAGCAACGGCGGGACGAGGGTCTCGACGAACACATAGCCCCAGCCGACCAGGAAGCCGACGGCCGGGTGCAGACCCTGTGCCGCATAGGTGGCCACCGATCCCGCGGCCGGTAACTCCCGTGCCAATTCCGCCACACAGGACGCCGTGAACAGACAGGCCACCAACGCGATCAGGACGGACAGCGGCAGGCTGCCGCCCGCGAAGGCGGCTCCGGACGGAATGGACGCGGCGACCGCCGCGGCCGGCGCCATGGCCGTGACGCTCTGGAACAGGACCTCACGTAGACCGACGGCGTCGCGCCGCAGTCCGACAGCCGCTTTCCGTGGCGTTTCCGCCACTGTTTCCCCTGCTGCTTCCCCCGCCATGTGAATCCCCTCGTTCACCCGATACGTCGGCTCTCGTCACCTCACGACGGCTGCGCCTCGCATGAATCACGGTACGGCGCCCGCGGGTTGGGCAGAAGGGGGCTGCGGGGTTCCGTGGACGGCCGAGGCGTTGTGGATAACTCCGCAGCTCGAACGGGTGATTCCGGTTCCGTGCGGGCGGGACGCCGCCGCTTGCGGACGGCCGGGCGGGCGGCCGACCCGAGTGGACCACCGGGGGAGGGGCCGAGTTTCAGCCTGGCGTCTGGTGACGGCGACGAAGCTCACCCGAAGGTCCGTCGACAGCTTTGAGGATCAGCCCTGCCTCCGGAGGCGGTGACGAGGTCCGGCCCAGCGTCCGCCGACTGCTCTGAAGCTCAGCCCCGCGTCCGGGGCCCGTAACGAGACTCAGCCCCGCTTCGCCACCGCCGCGGGATCGTCCAGGACCATCCGCACCACCGAGTGGGCCGCCCCCAGCAGAGGGCCCTCGGATCCCAGGCGTGACACGGCCACGGGACACGCGGGTCCCGCCGTGCGCCGGGCCAACTCCTCCCGCAGGGACGGCAACAGCCAGGGTGCGAGACCGGAGAGCGCGCCCCCGAGCACGACACTCTCGGGGTCGAGGAGGTTCACCGCCCCGGTCAGCGCGACACCGAACGCCGTTCCCGCCTCGCGCAGTGCCCGCCGTACGGCCTCGTCGCCTTCCGCGGCGCGCCCCGCGAGCAGCCCGACGCGGTCCTCGCCGGGCTCCAGACCGGCCGCGCGCAGCACCGCTTCCTCACCGGCGTACTGCTCCAGGCATCCGCGCCCGCCGCACGCGCATTCCGGCCCGTCCGGTTGCACGGGAACATGTCCCAACTCGCCCGCGAAGCCCCGGGTTCCACGCAGCAGCCGACCGTCCACCACGACCGCCGCGCCGATACCGATCTCGGCCGAGACATGGAGGAAGTCGCGCGGGGTGCCTTCGCCGAGCCAGAGTTCGGCGAGGCCGCCGAAGTTGGCCTCGTTGTCCACGGTCAGCGGCAATTCCGCGGGGAGCAGCGCGCCGAGGTCCAGATCGTGCCAGTCGAGGTTCGGGGCGCGGACGACGGTCCGCGCGTCGGGGGCGACCAGGCCGGGCACGGCCACCGCCAACCCCGCCGGCCACAGACCCGCGCGTTCCGCCTCGGCGACGACGCCGCGTATCAGAGAGGTGAGTTCCTCGATCACCGGCTCGGGGGAGCGGCCGCGGTTCGTGCCGTGCCGCACGGCCCTCGCCCGGACCTCGCCGCGCAGGTCGATCGCGCAGACCGCGAGATGGTCGACGCCTACCTCGGCGCCGATCCCGGCGGGGCCGTGCCCGCTGACCGCCAGCGCCGATCCCGGCCGGCCGACCCGTCCTGGCCGCTCGGGGCCCAGTTCCTCCAGCAGACCGGAGCGTATGAGCTCGTCGACGAGGGTCGACACCGCCGCCCGGGTCAGACCGATGCGCGAGGCGACCCCGGCACGGGAGAGCGGGCCCTCGGCGCCGACCGTGTGCATCACGCGCGCGAGATTGCGCCGGCGCATGCCTTGCTGGGTGTCGGGCAGCGCTCGCCCGGGACCGGTCGGGTGTCCCTCGTGCAGTGGTGCCGTCATGCCCACGGTCAGTCCTCGGTCGATGTCCTTCAGAAGCCGTCCTTCAGACGATGTCCGTCAAAAGATGTCCCTGAGGTGATGCCCTTCGGAGGGCGTCCCTCAGGGAGCGTCCTTCGTCGGTCGTGCCTCAGGGGGCGTTCGTCCCCCGCTCCAGCAGCGGGGCCGCGTCGGAGAGTACCCCGGTGATCCTCGCCAGTGTCTCCTCGTCCCGCTCCACCGCTTCCAGCACCGGCCCCTGAGCCGTGTTCCAGCGCCGGGCGACCGCGCCGGGGTCCTCCCCGGTCAGCAGGCCGGCGGCCTGGGCCGCGGCACCGAGTGCGACCAGTTCCCTGGCCTCGGGGATCTGGACGGGCCGCCCCGACAGCCGACGTACGGTCTCCTGCCAGGCCGTTCCCCGGGCGCCGCCGCCGATCAGCAGCAGCGGGGCCGTGCGGTCCGTGTCCTCGTCGAGCACCAGGTCGAGCGCCCCCAGCAAGGAGTGGACGGCGCCGTCGTAGGCGGCCTGGAGGAGCTGGCCGGCGGTCGTGTCGTGGCGCAGGCCGTGCAGGAGTCCCGAGGCGTTCGGCAGGTTCGGGGTGCGCTCACCGTCCAGGTAGGGCAGGAGCGTGACGCCGGTCGTCGGCTCCACCGCCTCGCGGCCGAGGCCGAGCAGGGCGGCGAGGCGGTCGACGGCGAGCGTGCAGTTGAGCGTGCAGGCCAGCGGCAGCCAGTCCCCGTGCGCGTCGGCGAAGCCCGCCACCGTCCCGGTCGGGTCCGCGGGGCGCCGCTCGGACACCGCGTACACCGTGCCTGACGTGCCGAGACTCAGCACCGGCGTCCCGGGCCGCAGCCCGAGCCCCAGCGCGGCGGCCGCGTTGTCGCCGGTGCCGGGGGCGACCAGGGTGCCCTTGGAGAAGGGCAGGTCATGGCCGTCGCGAACGGTCCCGGCCACCTCCCCGGGCCGGACCACGCGCGGCAGGAGGGCGGCGTCGAGTCCCACATGGGCGAGGATCTCCTCGTCGTACGCCTCGGTCCCGGAGGACCACCAGCCGGTGCCGGAGGCGTCCCCGCGGTCCGTCGTGCCCTGACCCGTGAGGCGCTCGGTGAGGTAGTCGTGGGGGAGGCGTACGGCCTTGGTGGCGCGGACCGCCTCCGGTTCGTGCTCGGCCAGCCAGGCCCACTTCGTCACCGTGAACGAGGCTCCGGGCACGCTGCCCGTGCGGTCCGCCCAGGCCTTCGGCCCGCCCAGTTCCTCGACGAGCCGTCGGGCCTGCGGCGCCGAGCGGACGTCGTTCCACAGCAGGGCCGGGCGCACCGGCTCGCCCCGGTCGTCGAGGGTGACCAGCCCGTGCTGCTGCCCGCCGATCGACACCGCCGCGGCCTCGTGGGCCGCGTCACCGCACTGGCGCAGGGCCTCGCCCAGGGCGTCCCACCACTGACGGGGGTCGCTCTCACGACCCGCCCCGGAGGAGACGGTGTGCGGTGCCTGGCCGCTCGCGACGACCTGTCCGGTGGCCGCGTCGACGACGAGCACCTTGGTGGACTGGGTGGACGTGTCCACGCCGACGACGAGCGGACCCTCGGCTGCTGACATCGGGCTCTCCCTGCTTTTTTCCGCGGCTCCGCGGTATCTGACCTGCTGTTTTCCCGGTTTTCGGGGGTGAGGCGACCTGGATCTCACTCTCCGGGGACACCTTGTCCCTTCCCAGGGATGCGTTGGCATACTAATTTGTAAACGGCCATGACGAAATAGTTCAGCAAGCAAGGAGCCGCGGCATGAGCTACCAGCCCACCCCCGATGACAGGTTCACCTTCGGTCTGTGGACCGTCGGCTGGCAGGGACGGGACCCGTTCGGCGACGCCACCCGCCGTGCCCTCGACCCGGTCGAGACCGTGCAGCGCCTGGCCGAGCTCGGCGCCCACGGAGTGACCTTCCACGACGACGACCTGATCCCCTTCGGTTCTTCGGACACCGAGCGCGAGTCGCACATCAAGCGCTTCCGCCAGGCGTTGGACGCGACCGGCATGACCGTGCCGATGGCCACGACCAACCTCTTCACGCACCCGGTCTTCAAGGACGGCGCGTTCACCGCCAACGACCGCGACGTGCGTCGTTACGCCCTGCGCAAGACGATCCGCAACATCGACCTCGCCGTCGAGCTCGGCGCGCAGACGTATGTCGCCTGGGGCGGCCGCGAGGGCGCCGAGTCCGGCGGAGCCAAGGACGTGCGCGTCGCGCTCGACCGGATGAAGGAGGGCTTCGACCTCCTCGGCGAGTACGTCACCTCCCAGGGCTACGACCTGCGCTTCGCGATCGAGCCCAAGCCGAACGAGCCCCGCGGCGACATCCTGCTGCCCACCGTCGGCCACGCCCTGGCCTTCATCGAGCGCCTGGAGCGCCCGGAGCTGTACGGCGTCAACCCCGAAGTCGGCCACGAGCAGATGGCCGGGCTGAACTTCCCGCACGGCATCGCCCAGGCCCTGTGGGCGGGCAAGCTCTTCCACATCGACCTCAACGGCCAGTCCGGCATCAAGTACGACCAGGACCTGCGCTTCGGCGCCGGTGACCTGCGTGCCGCCTTCTGGCTGGTCGACCTCCTGGAGACCGCCGGCTACGAAGGCCCCAAGCACTTCGACTTCAAGCCGCCGCGGACCGAGGACCTCGACGGTGTGTGGGCGTCGGCCGAGGGCTGCATGCGCAACTACCTGATCCTCAAGGAGCGCGCGACCGCGTTCCGCGCGGACCCGGAGGTTCAGGAAGCCCTGCGCGCTTCCCGCCTGGACGAGCTGGCGCAGCCCACGGCGGCGGACGGCCTGGAGGCGCTGCTCGCCGACCGCACCGCGTTCGAGGAGTTCGACGTCGAGGCGGCGGCCGCCCGCGGGATGGCCTTCGAGCGTCTCGACCAGCTGGCCATGGACCACCTGCTGGGCGCGCGAGGCTGAGTGCACGCGCGCGTGGACGTACGCGGGCCCACATGAGTGGGCCCAGGCGCGTGCGTCCACGCGACTTCGCCGTGACGGTACGCGGCCCGCGCGCGGAATGACACGGAATCATGTGGTCCACGCCATGAGTCCGTGTCAACTTCCGTGCGGGGGTCGCGCCATGGGCGGGCCGGCGGGAACCTGGACGGTATGTCGATGCCACCCGTACCGCCCCACCCGCCCGGTCCGCCAGGTGACATCCCGCCGCAGGGCGGTGGATTCGGACCTCCTCCAGGACACTCCGGCCCCGATGACGGAGCGGGAGGGGGCTACGGCTCCGGAGGGGATCCCGGCTCGGGAGGGAGCTACGGCTCTGGTGGCGGCTACGGCTCCGGGGGCGGCTATGGCTCCGGAGGTGGCTACGGCCCCTCTCCCGACGGTGACCGTGGCCCGGGGCGGCGTCGCAACCCCCTGATCCTCCTGCTCGCGGCGATCGTGGCCGTGGGAGTCGTCGTCGCCGTGGTGGTGCTGATGACCTCAGGTGACGACGACTCACCGGACCGCAAACCCCCCGCCGAGAGCGGTGCGAGCACCGGTGCCTCGCCCGAGCCGTCCTTCAGCATCCCGACCGAGCTGCCCAGTCGGCTTCCCTCTCTGCCCTCGCAGTTCCCCAGCGGACTCCCCACGGAACTTCCCAGCGATCTCTTCAGTGACCTTCCGAGCGGCGTACCCAGCGACTTGACGTCGTTGCTCCCGTCTCTGGAGCCCTAGCAGGCCGGGCGGTTGCCGTACGAAAGCCGCGCGTAGGGCACTTGTGAGAGCCCCATTCCACTGACATTCCTACTCGCCGAGTTCGCGGAATTCGCCGAGTCCGCCGAGTCCGCCGAAGACGTCGGGATCGTCCGGATCGGACAGCGCGGAGGCGAGCGCCGTCGCGGGATCCCGGGCCGGCTCCCCCGCCGGCACCCACCGGGTGCCGGCCTTCCGGTACGGCCACCACCGGCCGTCGCGGCCCAGACGCACCTGTCCTGGCGTGCCCACGGCCGTCCACCGGTTGCCCCTCGCGCGCAGGGTCGGCCGCTCGTCCTCCTCCCAGGCCGATTCCAGGGCCGCACGCGCGCGTACGCGTGACTCACCCTCGACCGTCCACTGCTCCTCGAGCATGGACAGGCCCGTCGGGCCGTCCTGTCGCCAGGCCCCTACGGCCAGGGCCAGTTCGGCACGACTGCGGCCCGAGCCCTCGGCGAGCCGGTCGGACAGGCGGATGTCCGGGCTGCCCGCCGAGGCCAGCCGGACCGCGTCCTGGCTCAGCGTCAGGTCCGCTCCGCGCACGCTCACTCCCGGCACGCTCGCTTCGGCGTCGGGCCCCGCGCCCGGGCCGACCCCGTCGCGCAGTACCTCGGCGAGCAGGCGGTGGGCCTCCTCGGCGGTCCGGGCGACCAGGAACTCCAGTGCGGTCGGGTCGACCCCGGGCGCGGGTGGCGTCCCGGTGTCCAGCGACGGTGGCCTGCCGGGCTTTTCGGGGAGAGCGGGCGGATCGGGGAGCGGCGGCAGGACGCCGCCCGCCGCGTACGCCTCCAGGGCATCCACTCCCTCGGGCCGCGGCGGCGTGTCCGCGGGCGTGGTCGCGCGGGTCCGGAGGTCGGCCAGCAGGGCACGTTCTCCGCGTCCCCGTACCAGGAGCAGGAGGAAGGGGTCCTGGTCGAGCAGACGCGCCACCTGGTGGCAGAGCGCCGCCGTGTGCCCGCAGTGGTCCCAGGCCCCGCAGTCGCACTCGGGCTCCAGATCGCCCGTTCCGGGCAACAGATCGACACCTGCTGCCGCCGCGTCCTCGACCAGGTGCCGCGGCATCTCCCGGTCGAACAGCGCCGCCACGTGCCCGGACCGCTCGACGGCGAGGTCCAGGAAACGGTCCCAACGATCGTCCGGCAGCGCCTCCAGCAGGACGTCGGCACGGTGCCGGGTACCGTCGCGGCCCTGGACGACCGCCGTGATGCGTCCAGGTCGCACCGACACCGCCCCGACGGCTCCCGCACGCGCGAGTCCGCGCCCCGTCCGCACCTGCTCGCCGTCGAGCGCCGTGTCCTCCAACGCCCGCAGCCAGGCCCGCCCCCACCACGTCCGAGCGAAACCCCTCCCGTTCACGGGCGGAAGCGCCGGGAACGTGTGCTCGGTGTCGTCCTCGTGCCGGTTCATCCCGCGCCTCCTCGCAGTTCGACCAGATCGGCCAACTCCTCGTCCGTCAGTTCCGTCAGCGCGGCCTCGCCGGAACCGAGCACCGCCTCGGCCAGCTCACGCTTGCGGTCCAGCATGTCGGCGATGCGGTCCTCGATGGTTCCTTCGGCGATGAGCCGGTGCACCTGCACGGGCCGGGTCTGGCCGATGCGGTACGCGCGGTCCGTCGCCTGCGCCTCGACGGCCGGGTTCCACCAGCGGTCGTAGTGCACGACGTGTTCCGCGCGCGTCAGGTTCAGCCCCGTGCCCGCGGCCTTCAACGACAGCAGGAAGACGGGCACTTCACCGTCCTGGAAGCGCCGCACCATCGCCTCGCGCTCGGGCACGGGCGTGCCGCCGTGCAGGAACTGCGTGGGCACACCACGGGACGCCAGGTGACGCTCGACGAGGCGCGCCATCCGGACGTACTGGGTGAAGACCAGAACGCTCGCCCCCTCGGAGAGGATGACGTCGAGGAGTTCGTCCAGGAGGTCCAGCTTCCCGGAGCGTCCGGGAATGCGCGGCCGCTCCTCCTTGAGGTACTGCGCGGGGTGGTTGCAGATCTGCTTCAGGCCGGTCAGCAACTTCACGATCAGCCCGCGCCGCGCCATGCTGTCGGTGCCGGAGATCTCCGCGAGCGTCTCCCGCACGACGGCCTCGTACAGGGCCGCCTGCTCGCTGGTGAGCGATACGGCGTGGTCGGTCTCGGTCTTGGGCGGCAGTTCGGGCGCGATCCCGGGGTCCGATTTGCGGCGGCGGAGCAGGAACGGGCCCACGAGCCGGGTGAGCCGTGCGGCGGCGGCCGGATCACGGCCGTCCTCGACCGCGTGCGCGTACTGCCTTCGGAACGTGCCGAGGCGGCCCAGGAGACCCGGTGTCGTCCAGTCGAGGATGGCCCACAGCTCCGACAGGTTGTTCTCCACCGGGGTTCCGGTGAGCGCCACACGCGCGCGTGCGTCGAGGGAGCGCAGCGCACGGGCTGTCGCCGAGTACGGGTTCTTCACGTGCTGGGCCTCGTCGGCGACGACCAGTCCCCAGGGAGGCTCGGCGAGCCGGGGGGCGTGGAGACGCATCGTGCCGTACGTCGTGAGGACGAACTCCCCGTCGGCCAGGGATTCCAGGCTGCGCCCGGGCCCGTGGAAGCGGCGCACGCGTGTGCCGGGCGCGAACTTCTCGATCTCGCGTTGCCAGTTGCCGAGCAGGGACGTCGGGCACACCACCAGGGTGGGGCCCGCGGTGGCCGGCTCGCTCTGCCGGTGCAGATGGAGGGCGATCAGAGTGATCGTCTTGCCCAGCCCCATGTCGTCGGCCAGACAACAGCCCAGGCCCAGGGAGGTCATGCGGGCCAGCCAGTTCAGGCCCCGCCGCTGGTAGTCCCGCAGCGTGGCGTGCAGGGCGGCGGGCCGCGCGACCGGTTCCTGTGTCTCCGGGTCCGCGAGCCGTTCCCGCAGGGCCGCCAGCCAGCCTGTCGGCTGGACGTCGACCCGGTGGCCGTCGACCTCGGCGGAGCCGGTCAGAGCGGCACTCAGCGCGTCGACCGCCGTGACCTTCCGGTCCTGTTGCGCGCGGGCACGGCACACCACCTGAGGGTCGATCAGGACCCACTGGTCGCGCAGTCGTACGACGGGACGGTCCGCCTCGGCGAGCCGGTCCAGTTCCTCACGGGTCAGGCGCCGCTCGCCCACCGCGAAGCGCCAGTCGAAGGCCAGCAGGGTGTCAGCCGAGAGGAAGGGCCGTGCGTTCGAGGACAGTCTGCCGGGACCCGTCTCGTCGTCCGGCGGGCCGACCACCACACGCGCGTGGAGATCGCGGGCCAGTTCCCTGGGCCAGTGCACGTCCACGCCTACGGCCGCGAGAGCCCGCGTGCCCTCGGCGAGCAGTTCGGTGACCTCCTCGTCGACGAGGTCGACGGACTCCGGCACGGTCGCGGACAGCAGGGGGGTGAGCGCGGGCCAGGCCCGGGCGGCGCTGCGGAGCGCCAGCAGCGCGTCGACGCGCGCGTGAGGACCGAGCGTGGTCGCGGCGCCCGATCCGGCCCACACCTGGGCGGCGTCGGCGACGAGCGCGGGATCGGTCAGGCTGTGCACCTGGGGCACAGCCCGGAACCGCGGCACGGACTCGTCGGGCGTCTCGTGCAGCAGGCCGGACACCTCGATCCGCAGCGAGATCCGTAGGCCGGTGTCATGTCCCGCGGCGACCTCGGAGGCCCACGGCCGCAGCTCCGGCAGACGCTGCGGCCGCTGCGCGGCGTAGAGCGGGCCGCCCGTCACGAGCGCGGCGGCGGGGGACCGGGGCAGTGTGTCGGCGACAGCGTCCAGGAAGGCGCGCAGCAGCCGCTCCGGGTGCGGCAGTCGCGGCGGCTCGGCGTCGCCCATCGGCACGGCGTGCGCCTCGGGCGGCATCGCGGCGGCGAGTCCGCGGATCCACTCGGTGTCCTCCGGTCCGAGCGGACCCACCCGCCAGGCGTCGTGGTCGCCCGGGGAGAGGCCGGGCAGGAGCAGCCCACGGGCGACGAGGTGCAGGGCCAGCACGGTCGACGCGCCCCAGAAAGCGGCGGCCCGATGGGCGTGTGCGAGGGCACGCGCCCGTGCGAGCACGGGCAGTGCCGTACGCACCGGCAGCAGGACGGCGGTCACGCCCACCGGTTCGGCGCCCGCGCCGCGCGGCAGTACGACGGTCAGGTCGGCCACGGCCCCCGATGGGACGGCGGGAGGAGCGTCGCCGTCGGGACGCCAGAAGGCGACGGTGCCGGTGCGGGCCGGATCGCCGGGCACGAACACGGCTGCGCAGTCGGCCAGTTCGGAGATCTCGGACGGTGTTGCCGTGGGAACCCTCTGCACAGCTGAACCGCACTCCTCAAATTTGACTACTTGGCTCGGAGTCGCCGAGGGTACAGCACGAGCGCGGTGAGGCCGACAGGGATCGAGGAGCGACCCGGGGCGCCGGGCGAACCGACCCCGGCTCGGTCCGCTCAGGTACGCGTAAGAACTTCTCAGGGGTGGGTAGGGGTCGGGACTCAGGGACGTCTCAGGGTCGTGTGCGGAACCGCGGGGAGCGCGGGCCCGTTTTCAGAACAGAGAGCGGCAGTGGCCGCGAAGGAGGCGACGCACATGTCGAAGAAGGCGAAGATCGCCGCGGGAGGGGTGGCGGCCGGACTCATCCTGCTGATCTGGCTGCCCTGGTGGGCCGCGCTCCTGATCGTCCTGGGAGTCCCCACGGCCGCGTATCTCGCGCTCGACCCCTCACAGCGGCGCAGGCTGCGTCGGGTCTCGCGCAAGGAGCTCGGGCGCTGAGAGTTCCGTCTGCCGCCCGCGGACCCGCCGAAGGCACGGTCCGCGG